>NZ_JBKBHK010000018.1:0-50125 GCF_046297735.1 Vogesella sp. | reverse complement strand
TGAGGAGGCGAACTATACCCACCACGCTCTGGGCCGTCAACACCTCGCCTGCAAAAAAGTGCAAGTAATTGCTTAAGTAGCTGATTTGCAAAGGTGACGAAAAGCAAAAAGGTTGGCCGCAAGCGGCCAACCTTTACCGACACACACCTTACTCAAGGCTGTGGAATGAAATCCGTCTCGCCTGGCACCATCGCAAAACGCCCGGCAGCCCAGTCTTCGCGTGCCTGTTGCAAGCGTTCGCGCTGACTGGCGACGAAGTTCCACTCCATGAAACGGGGCGCGTCCAGCATGGCACCGCCAAACACCACGCCACTGGCGCCTTGCTCGCTGACGATCTCCGACACGCCATCCCCCAGCACCGCCAACTCGCCGGCCTGTATGTTTTCATCGCCGACTCGCACGCTGCCGTCAAACAGGTACAGGCCCCGCTCCGCCGCTTGCGGGAGTTCGAAGCGGGCACCAGCGTGCAACTGCCAGGACAGATACAGCGTGTCGCTGAAGGTACGCACTGGCGATTGCCGGCCGGCCTGATGCCCGATCAGCAACTGGAGGTCGGCACCCGGCAGTTGCCAAGCCGGCAAGCTGGCTGCCGGATAGTGATGAAACGCTGGCGAACAGGCTTCGTCGGCCAACGGCAGCGCCAGCCACATCTGCAAGCCTTCGACAGCAATGCCCTGCTGACGGATATCCGCCGGCACCCGTTCGGAATGGGTAATGCCGCTGCCAGCCACCATCAGGTTGATATCGCCAGGGGTAATGCGCTGCACGGTACCCAGGCTGTCGCGATGCATCATCGCGCCCTGGCGCAGGTAGGTGACCGTCGCCAGACCAATATGAGGATGCTGGCGGACGTCGCCGGCAGTGCCTTCGGCGGTAAAGTGCGCCGGCCCCATATGATCCAGAAACACGAACGGGCCGATGCTGCGGGTACCCATCACCGGCAACAGCCGACGGACAATAAAGCCGATGTCTTTGCTGGCCGGCTGGATGCGGCGGATGATGTCAGACATGCTGCCTCCTCAGGCCAGGCGGCCTTGCTGGTAATCGTCGAATGCCTGTTCCAGTTCCGCCCGGGTAT
The DNA here is from genome assembly GCF_046297735.1 of Vogesella sp. NCBI lineage: Bacteria > Pseudomonadati > Pseudomonadota > Betaproteobacteria > Neisseriales > Chromobacteriaceae > Vogesella > Vogesella sp. The sequence continues at coordinate 49,047 of NZ_JBKBHK010000018.1, read as the reverse complement.
TCATCACGAACGGGCCATACTGGGCAATGCTTTCCTGCAGCGGCTTGCCGGCCAACACCAGCACGCGCGCACCCTCTTCGCTGCGAAGCGTCACGCCGTCACCGGCGGCCGACAGGATGGCCATGTGGCCGGCAGCCAGCACTTGCTGCGTGACCGGCGCCAGCAGGCTGCCCTGATACAAGTACAGGAAGGCATTGTGGCCTGCGGGGATGGCCACATCCAGCGACTGCCCTGCCGGCAAGTGCACGTCCAGGTACAGCGGTTCGGTATCTGGCTGCTGGATACTGCCCGGCTGGCCAGCGTACTCGCCGGCGATAACCTTGACCGTGATGCCATCTGCCAGCTGCAACACCGGGATGTTGGCCGCAGGGATGTCCTGGTAGGCCGCCGGAATCATCTTGCGGGCGGCAGGCAGGTTGATCCACAGCTGAAAGCCGTGCATCAGACCCTCCTCCTGTTCCGGCATTTCGGAGTGGATGACGCCACGACCAGCCGTCATCCACTGCACGCCGCCGGGGCCGAGCAGACCTTCGTTACCCGCGCTGTCGCGATGGCGCATGCGGCCGGCCAACATGTAGGTGACCGTTTCGAAGCCGCGATGCGGGTGCGGCGGAAAACCGGCAATGTAATCGCCCGGATTGTCGGAGCGGAACTCGTCCAGCATCAGGAACGGGTCAAGGCGGCGCTGCAGGTCTTGGGTCAGTACGCGTTTGAGTTTGACGCCGGCACCGTCGGCGGTGTCGACACCACGAACCAGGCGTTCGATGCGGCGGGTGTGGAAGGCGGCGGTCATACGGTTCTCCTGTTGGTTCTTTTGATAGCCACAATATACAAACCTGCCGCCGCCGATAAAAGAATAAAAAACTGTGAACCTTGTTCAGAAAAACCGAGCAGGCGCTGACGTAAAAACACCGCTCCGGGGAGCGGTGTTGGCAAACGGCATGGTCGGTTTAGTCGCCATTCTGGCCCAGGATTTCCTGCGCCCAGATCATGGCGTCCAGGTGCAGGCGGTTCACTTCGCCGGCGTCGAACTTCAACATGCGCGATAGCGTGGCCATCCGTTCGTGGTTGTCCTGTTCTGCCGAAATGGCCAGCGCCAGATACGGGGCAAACAGGCCGTGCTGGTTCAGCAGCGCATCGATCACCGTCGGCGGCAGCTCCAGCGGTGCCAGCGCCTCGTTCAGCTCTACCTGCATCAGCGAATCCAGCAGCGAGAACATGCCGGTCAGGAACAAGTGCTCGCACTCCAGCCGGTGGTTACCGCCCTTCTGTCCCAGCGATTCCATAAAGCGGGCGCGGAATAGCGAGCGCTCCAGCAGCGCCAGTGCGCGGCCGTCTTCGCTTTTGCGCGAGGTAAACAGCAGCATGGTCAGCCACTTGAACAGCGACTCGCGCCCCAGCAGTAGCAGCGACTCCTCGATGGTCATCACCTTGCGCGACAAGCCGTTCATCGGCGAGTTGATGAAGCGCAGCAGCTTGAACAGCAACACCGAGTCCAGCTTGAACTGGGCGTCGATGTCGCGGCTTTCGGCCCCGGCACGCAGCAGGCGCATGATTTCCAGTACCCGCATCTGGCTGGCGTCGGCCTTGGCGCTGGGTGCCGGGCGGAAGTTGGTGAGGAAGCTGCCTTGGTACAGCGCAAAACGCTTGGCTGCACCCGGCGTCTTGACGCACACGTCGAACTCTTCTGCCGAGCCGATATTGCGCGCGTACCAGCGTGCCGCCGGGTATTTGCCAGGCAGCTGATCCATGAACGGGGCCAGCACTTCGTCCGCAGGCGCGGAGAAGTCCATGATCATCATGTCTACCCGCGAGAACAGCTCATCCTGCAACTGCGGCGGCAACACGCTGTGGCCGAACAGGGCTGGCTCCAGTGCAAAGCGGCGGCCTGCTGCGCGATGGGCGTCAATACGGGCAATGGTGTCCATCGATACCGGCTCGTCCATGGCCGGGTTCAGCACGAAAATGACACGTTCGGCCGGGAAGCCTTCCAGCGCCGGATCGGCCAGCGACAGCGTGGACACATGCACCAGCGCACGGCGGAAAGCCAGCAGGCGGAACACGTCCATGTTCACCAGCGTGCTGATCATCAGGCGGTCGTACTGCAGCCACTGGCTAGCGCTGGATTCACGGCGCTTGACGGCGTCGCGCACCATGAATTCATAGGCCACGACGTTCAGCTTCATGTCGTGCAGTGGCTGGTGGGTCACAAAGCCCAGCGTATGCGGCAGCACCGGCGCCGGCTCGGCGGCCACCGGCGCAGGGTTGGCCGCCACCTTCTGGGCGCCAGGCTCGTTGGCCGCCTGCGGGGCGTCATCCTTGCGCGACAGTTTGTCAAACAGGTTCTTGAACATGATCAGGCATCCGTCCGGGGGCGGGGTGTGATTTCAATTTAGCCGATACGGCCGGGAATACGCGGCGTGTCTACGCGCACATCGCCGCACTGGGCGCGGTGACGCAGCGCGTGGTCGATCAGCACCAGCGCCAGCATCGCCTCGGCGATCGGGGTAGCACGAATGCCCACGCACGGGTCATGACGGCCATGGGTTTCCACCATGATCGCCTCCCCGGCCTTGTTGATGCTGCGGCGCGGCTGGGCAATGGACGACGTCGGCTTGATGGCGATGGACACGTCGATGTCCTGACCGGTGGAAATGCCGCCCAGGATGCCGCCGGCGTGGTTGCTGGCAAAGCCTTCCGGCGTCAGCTCGTCACCGTGCACGCTGCCACGCTGGGTGACGCAGCCGAAACCAGCGCCGATTTCCACGGCTTTCACCGCGTTGATGTTCATCATGGCGTAGGCGATGTCGGCGTCCAGGCGGTCGTACACCGGCTCGCCCCAACCTACCGGCACGTTTTCGGCCACCACGCGCAGACGGGCACCCACCGAGTCCAGGCTCTTGCGGATGCTGTCCATATACGTTTCCAGCGCCGGCACGACGCTATCGTCGGCGGCAAAGAACGGGTTGGTATCGACCAGCTCCCAGCTTTTGAACGGAATGGCGACGTCGCCGATCTGGGTCATGTGACCACGGATGACAATACCGAACTGTTCTTTCAACCACTTCTTGGCGATGGCGCCAGCGGCCACGCGCACGGCGGTTTCACGGGCGGAGGAGCGGCCGCCGCCACGCGGGTCGCGGATGCCGTATTTATGCCAGTAGGTGTAGTCGGCGTGGCCGGGGCGGAAAGTGTCGGCGATGTTGCCGTAGTCCTTGCTGCGCTGATCGGTATTGCGGATCAGCAAGGCGATGGGCGTACCAGTGGTCTTGCCTTCGTATACGCCGGACAGGATTTCGACGGCGTCCGGCTCGCGGCGCTGGGTAACGTGGCGGCTGGTGCCGGGTTTGCGGCGGTCCAGTTCCAGCTGGATATCGGCTTCGCTCAAGGCCATGCCGGGAGGGCAGCCATCGACAATGCAGCCGATGCCGGGGCCGTGGCTTTCGCCGAAGGAGGTAACGGTAAACAGCAAACCCATGCTATTGCCAGACATCTTTTTATCCCTGAATGCTTATGGTGATCTCTGGCGATTCTAGCATGGCTGGCAGGGGTTCGAGCGCGCGCCCTGCCGCTGGCGGGCAGAAGGTTGGCCGCACGGCGGGATAAAACAAAACCCGGCCGCAGCCGGGTTGGGATTGACCGTGTGTCATGCACACCGTGCAACGTTTACTGCCAGTCCAGAATCACCTTGCCGCTCTGACCGGACAGCATGGCTGCAAAGCCGGCCTCGAAGTCGTCCACCTTGAAGTGGTGGGTAATGATGGGGGTGATGTCCAGGCCGGACTGGATCAGCGCCACCATCTTGTACCAGGTTTCGAACATTTCGCGGCCGTAGATGCCCTTGATCTCCAGACCCTTGAAGATGACCTGGTTCCAGTCGATGGCGGTATTGGCCGGCGGAATACCCAGCAGCGCTACCTTGCCGCCGTGGTTCATCACGTCCAGCATCTGGCGGAAGGCGTGCGGGTTGCCGGACATTTCCAGGCCCACGTCGAAGCCTTCGGTCATGTGCAGTTCCTGCATCACGGTTTTCAGGTCTTCGCGGCCAACGTTGACGGCGCGGGTGGCGCCCATCTTGCGCGCCAGCTCCAGACGGTAATCGTTGACGTCGGTAATCACCACGTGACGGGCGCCCACGTGCTTGGCGATGGCCACCGCCATGATGCCGATCGGGCCGGCGCCGGTGATCAGTACGTCCTCGCCCACCAGGCTGAAGCTGAGCGCGGTGTGCACGGCGTTACCGAACGGGTCGAAGATGGACGCCAGGTCATCGGAAATATCGTCCGGAATCGGGAAGGCGTTGAAGGCCGGAATCACCAGGTATTCGGCAAACGAGCCTTCACGGTTCACGCCCACGCCGGTGGTGTTGCGGCACAGGTGGCGGCGGCCGGCACGACAGTTACGGCAGTAGCCGCAGGTGATGTGGCCTTCGCCGGAGACGCGCTGGCCAATGGTAAAGCCCTGCACTTCGGAGCCCATGCCGGCCACAACGCCGACGTACTCGTGGCCGACGTGCATCGGCACCGGAATGGTCTTCTGCGCCCAGTCGTCCCAGTTCCAGATATGGATGTCGGTACCGCAAATGGCGGTCTTGGTGATCTTGATCAGCAGATCGTTGTGGCCGACTTCCGGCATCGGAACGTCGGTCATGTTCAGGCCGGGGGCGGCCTGCAGTTTGGCGAGTGCTTTCATGTCAGTATCTCTTCAGGTCGCCACAAGCTCCGGTAAACCCTTGGCCACGAACCCCACGAAAAACACGAATTGCCGCTTTGTCATGCGCTTTGCACGGCATGGAAGGCTTTGTTTGTGTTTGCGGCGGGGGTCGTAGCTAGGCGTTCGCGTCCTTTCGTGGAGTTCGTGGCCAATCAATAATCAAATCACGCCCAGTTCGCGGCCAACCTTGATGAAGGCGGCGACCGTGTGCTTTACCTGCTCCAGCGTGTGGCCGGCGGACATCTGGGTACGGATGCGCGCCTTGCCTTTGGGCACTACCGGGTAGGAGAAGCCGGTCACGAACACGCCTTCTGCCAGCAAGGCGGCGGCCATTTCACCGGCCAGACGGGCGTCGCCCAGCATCACCGGGATGATCGGGTGCTGGCCCGGCACCAGGGTAAAGCCGGCCTCGGTCATGGCCTGGCGGAAGTAGTCGGCGTTGCGCTTCAGGTTGGCGCGCAAGGTGGCGCCTTCTTCGGTTTGCAGGATCTGCAGCACCTTCAGGCTGGCGGCGGTAATGGCCGGGGCCAGCGTGTTGGAGAACAGGTACGGGCGCGAACGCTGGCGCAGCAGGTCGATGATGGCCTGGCGACCAGACACGTAACCGCCAGAAGCGCCGCCCAGCGCCTTGCCCAAAGTACCGGTATAGATATCCACGCGATCGGCTACGCCGCACAGTTCCGGCGTACCGGCACCGGTGTCACCGATAAAGCCTACCGCGTGCGAATCGTCCACCATCACGATGGCGCCGTAGCGGTCGGCCACGTCGCACAGGGTTTTCAGGTCGGCGATGATGCCGTCCATCGAGAACACACCGTCGGTCACGATCAGCTTGAAGCGCGCGCCGGCTGCGTCGGCGGCCTTGAGCTGGGTTTCCAGGTCGGCCATATCGTTGTTTTTGTAGCGGAAGCGCTTGGCCTTGCACAGACGTACGCCGTCGATGATGGAGGCGTGGTTCAGCTCGTCGGAAATCACCGCGTCTTCTTCGCCCAGCAGGGTTTCGAACACGCCGCCGTTGGCGTCGAAACAGCTGGAGTACAGGATGGTGTCGTCGGTGCCCAGAAAGCCGGAAATGGCCGCTTCCAGATCCTTGTGTACTTGCTGGGTGCCACAGATGAAGCGCACCGAGGCGCAACCGTAACCGTAGTCGTCCAGCCCCTGCTTGGCCGCAGCGATCAGGCGCGCGTCGTCGGCCAGGCCCAGGTAGTTGTTGGCGCAGAAGTTCAGCACGTCGCGGCCGCCGCTCAGGGTGATACCGGCGCGTTGCGGGGTGGCAATCACGCGCTCCGGCTTCTCGAAACCGTCGGCGCGGATCTGCGCCAGCGTGGCTTGCAGGTGGGCAAGATAGGTATGGTTCATGGGGGTATCCCTGTGTGTCGCCATTCGGGGTGACAGCCGTGCTGTCATGTGTCTGTCACCATTCTAGACCCGCACATGGCAAATGATCAGGCACAGTGACGCACGATTTTGCGGGGGTGGGTGTTACCCTGCCGTGCGACAATAACGGCCTTTATTCCTTGCCTGCACCACCGTGAAACCGCCTGCCTCGCCCCCGGCCTGCCGTTTGTGCCGCCACCATTACATTACCCACAATGCCCGCTTTCCGTACGGCTGCCGCGCGATGCAGATCAAGAGCAAGCGCAGCCCGGCGCTGGACGTGCGCGAGGCCACCGGCCACCACTGCGTGATGTTCGACGCCAAACCGCCACGGCAGCCATGAGCGTGTCCGCTACGCGGACGATGATTAGACGCCGGTTCCGCCCGGCAGACGGGAAAGGGGGCGGATTGCCGCCCCCTTTTCATTCCCCAGCAACCCGGGGCTGCTCGAAACCCCGTTCAAAATGGCACGCCCCAGGCGCCGCCGAACTCGCCCCTCGCTAACGGCTCGGGGCTCAAACAAATCGGCGTCTTAAAACCTGGGGCGCACCATTTTGACCGGCTCGCGCCAACGGGATGGGGCACTTCACTCACGTCTTGCTACTTAAAAACCAAGCATATTCGCCTAAATGAATGGAACTAGGCCGCAGGCCCGCTTTGATAGGGGGCGAGCTGGCTCGACTCAGCCGCGACGAATGACGCGGGCGGCGTCCAGCGCAAAGTAGGTAAGGATGCCGTCGGCACCGGCGCGTTTGAACGCCAGCAGGCTTTCCATCATGCACTTCTCTTCGTTCAGCCAGCCATTCTGGAAGGCGGCCTTCAGCATGGCGTACTCACCGGACACCTGGTAGGCGTAGGTCGGCACCTTGAAGGTGTCTTTCACGCGGCGGATCACGTCCAGATACGGCATGCCCGGCTTGATCATCACCATGTCGGCGCCCTCTTCCAGGTCCATCGCCACTTCGTACAGCGCTTCGTCCAGGTTGGCCGGGTCCATCTGGTAGGTGTACTTGTCGGCTTGGCCCAGGTTGGCCGCCGAGCCTACCGCGTCGCGGAACGGGCCGTAGAAGGCCGACGCATACTTGGCGCTGTAGGCCAGAATCTTGGTATGAATGAAACCGTCTTCTTCCAGTGCGCTGCGGATGGCACCGATACGGCCGTCCATCATGTCGGACGGGCCCAGTACGTCGGCACCGGCAGCAGCGTGGCACAGCGCCTGCTGTACCAGAATCTCGGTGGTTTCGTCGTTCAGCACGTAGCCGCTGTCGTCCAGCAGGCCGTCCTGACCGTGAATGGTGTACGGGTCCAGCGCCAGGTCGGTCATGATGCCCAGTTGCGGAAAGCGTGCTTTCAGCGCCCGTACCACGGTGGGGACCAGGCCATCCGGGTTGTAGGCTTCTTCGCCGGAGTTGTCCTTGCCGGTTTCGATCACCGGGAAGATGGACAGCATCGGAATGCCCAGTGCCACCGCTTCGGCGGCGGTATCCAGCAGCTTGTCCAGGCTCTGGCGCTTGACGCCGGGCATGGACGCCACCTCTTCCTCGCGGCCTTCCCCTTCCAGCACGAATACCGGGTAGATCAGGTCATTGGTGGTCAGCACGTTTTCGCGCATCAGGCGGCGCGAAAAGTCGTCACGGCGCATGCGGCGCAGGCGGGTAGCGGGAAAGAAGCGATTGGCAAGCATGAGGTTCCTTCGGCAAGTCGATTCAAAACGGCAACAAGATAACAAAGGCAGACCACCATCGATAGCACTGGTTCACAACGGTTTGTTACAGCGCAAGGTTGGCCGCCCGCCGTCAGCGCGGTGCGTCGTCGGCCTGATCGGCGTCGGGCGCGGTTTCGCCGGGCCGGCGATACGGGCTGCCATCCTTGCTGGACGGCGCATAAGTACCGGGGATGACGCCAGGCGGCAGCTTGCCGTCGCCGGTCTTTTTCGACATGCGCGCCAGCGTGGCGATGACAGTGCCGACCGGCGCCACGATGATCAGTACCCAGAACCAGGTTTCGTGCAGCAGATTCATGGAGCTTCCACAATGAAAAACGCCGGGGCAGCCCCGGCGTGTCAAGTTTTTGGTTAGCGCAAGGATATCAGACCTTGTCGTAAACCGGTTGGCCGCCATGCTTGCGCTCGGCTTCCAGATTGTCTTCCGACTGATGGCTGGTCCAGTAGTCGGCGTTCTTGATACCCAGTTTTTCCGGGTGGAACACCGGATCCAGGCCTTGTGCTTTTTGTGCTTCGTAGTCGCGCAGTGCGATAAAGGCCGGCTTTTGCAGCAGCAGGATGGCGGCGATGTTCATCCACGCCATCATGCCCACACCGATATCGCCCAGGCCCCACGCCAGATCGGCGGTCTTCACGGTGCCGTATACCACGGTCGCCATGATGCCGATCTTCAGTACCAGCGTCAGCCACGGGCGATTTACCTTGCGGCTGAGGTAGGCGATGTTGGTTTCGGCGATGTAGTAGTAGGCAATGATGGTGGTAAAGGCGAAGAAGAACAGCGCCACCGCCACAAACACGCTACCAAAACCCGGCATGATGTTTTCCATCGCGGTCTGCACGTAGCCTGGGCCCGCAGCCACACCGGCAATACCGGTAAACATGGCTTGGCCATCCGGGCCTTGTACGTTGTACTGGCCGGTAATCAGCAGCATGAAGGCGGTAGCCGAGCACACAAACAGGGTGTCAACGTACACCGAGAACGCCTGTACCAGACCTTGCTTGGCCGGGTGCGATACGGCAGCGGCAGAAGACGCGTGCGGGCCAGTGCCTTGACCTGCTTCGTTGGAGTACACACCACGCTTCACACCCCACTGGATGGCCAAGCCCAGGATGGCACCGAAACCAGCATCCAAACCGAAGGCGCTCTTGATGATCAGGGCCAGCACGCCAGGCAGCTGGTCGATATGCAGCGCCACGATCACGCAAGCCACAATGATGTAGGCCAGTGCCATGAACGGCACCACGATTTCGGTGAACTTGGCGATACGCTTCACACCACCAAAGATGATAAAGCCCAGCATCAACGCCAGAATGGCGGCGGTCACATTGGGGCTAATGCCCAACGCTTTTTCCAGGCCAGCACCAATGGAGTTGGACTGGGTACCCGGCAGCAGTACGCCGCAGGCGAAGATGGTAGCCACCGCGAACACGATGGCAAACGGCTTCATGCCCAGGCCTTTTTCAATGTAGAACGCCGGGCCACCGCGGTATTGGCCGTTGATCTTTTCCTTGTAGATCTGACCCAGGGTGGACTCCACAAACGCCGAGCTGGCGCCCAGGAAGGCCACCATCCACATCCAGAAAATCGCACCCGGGCCACCGAAGGTGATGGCAGTGGCCACACCAGCGATGTTACCGGTACCCACACGGCCAGCCAACGTCATCGCCAGCGCCTGGAATGGCGAAATACCGCTGCTGTCACCTTTGCCATCAAGCATCAGACGGATCATCTCGCCGAAGTGACGCACTTGCGCAAAACGGCTACGAATAGAAAAGTACAGGCCAACGCCCAGGCAAAGGAAAATCAGGCCTTTGCTCCAGATCCAGCCGTTCAGAAAATCGACTAATTCCTGCATGTTTGCTCCTTTGATATCAGGGTCTGTTCCCATTTGGTGTCGGCAACCTGGTCAGGGTTACCGCCATCGCGCAGGTCATGCGCCTGCTTTGCGAAGCCGCAAACATACTGAAACAATGGCCATTGCGCCAGCGCAATGGATACATTAACCATTATTTGTCAGACAATCGCCCTGCTGCGCACGATGATTGCCACAAAATGCAAAACGCACCGCGGGTTAACCCTCGCGGTGCGTTGTTCGGCACAACTATGTAACAAATGGCTTAGCCGAAGAAGTCTTTCAGCTTGTCGACAAACGACTTGGCGCGCGGTGTGTGGGTGGCCACATCGCCCTGGCTGATGGCTTCAAATTCGCGCAACAGCTCTTTCTGGCGCTCGGTGAGGTTTACCGGCGTTTCGACGACAACGTGGCACATCAGGTCGCCAACGTCGCTGCCACGTACCGATTTCACGCCTTTGCCGCGTACACGGTAAACACGACCGCTCTGCGTTTCGGCGGCAATTTTTACCTTGACCATGCCGTCGAGGGTGGGGATTTCCACCTCGCCGCCCAGCGCGGCCACGGTAAAGCTTATCGGCATTTCGCAGTGCAGGTCTTTGCCATCGCGCTCGAACACGCTGTGCTTCTTGACGTGCACCACCACGAACAAGTCGCCGGATGGGCCGCCGTTCTGCCCCGGTTCGCCTTCGCCAGACAAGCGGATGCGGTCGCCTTCGTCCACACCGGCCGGAATCTTCACGTTCAGCGTCTTGTGGGTCTTCACCTGGCCGGCGCCGTGGCACTTGTGGCACGGGTCGGTAATCTGCTTGCCGCTGCCGTGGCAGGTGGGGCAGGTTTGCTGGATGGAGAAGAAACCCTGGCTCATGCGTACCTGACCGTGACCACCGCAAGTGGTACACGTTTTCGGCTGGGTACCCGGCTTGGCGCCGCTGCCGTGGCACACGTCGCAGGTTTCATGCGACGGAATGCGGATCTGCTTCTCGCAACCGCGCGCCGCCTCTTCCAGCGTGATCTCCATGTTGTAGCGCAGGTCGGAGCCGCGGTACACATTGCTGCGCCCGCCACGGCCACCGCCGCCGCCACCGAAGATGTCGCTGAAGATGTCGCCGAAATCGAAGCCGCCAAAGCCCTGGCCGCCACCGCCCATGCCGGCCTGCGGGTCCACGCCGGCGTGGCCGTACTGGTCGTAAGCGGCACGCTTCTGGCCGTCGGACAGGATCTCGTAGGCTTCTTTCACCTCCTTGAACTTGTCTTCCGCTTCCTTGCTGTCCGGGTTGCGGTCCGGGTGGTACTTCATCGCCAGCTTGCGATAGGCCTTCTTGATGTCGTCATCCGACGCATCGCGATTGACGCCCAGTACCTCGTAGAAATCCTTTTTCGCCATGCTGTATCACCTCGCGCCAACCGTGAAGGTTGGCCGCATATCATGGAAAAGGCACAGTGCCCCGAAGGGCCTGTGCCTTGCCGTTATCGCGGAAGCTTACTTCTTCACTTCTTCGAATTCGGCATCTACCACGTTGCCGTCATCCTTCTTGCCGTCGGCTTGCGCGTCGGCAGTGGCGCCTTCGGCACCCTTGTCGGCGTACATGTGCTCGGCCAGCTTGTGGGAAGCGGTCATCAGCGCTTGCACCTTGGCGTCGATGGCGTCTTTGTCGTCGCCACCAATCACTTCTTCGGCTTCTTTCAGCGCGGCTTCGATCGCGGCTTTCTCGTCGGCGGAGATCTTGTCGCCGTACTCGGTCAGCGATTTCTTCACGCTGTGGATCAGGCCTTCACCCTGGTTACGGGCCTGTACCAGCTCGGCCAGTTTCTTGTCTTCCTCGGCGTTCAGCTCGGCGTCGCGCACCATTTGCTGGATTTCGTCTTCGGACAGGCCGGACGATGCCTGGATGGTGATGTTGGCTTGCTTGCCGGTTGCCTTGTCTTTGGCAGACACGTGCAGAATACCGTTGGCGTCGATGTTGAATTCCACTTCGATCTGCGGAATGCCACGCGGTGCCGGCGGAATATCACCCAGGTTGAACTGACCCAGCGACTTGTTGGCCGCAGCCTTCTCGCGCTCGCCTTGCAGCACGTGGATGGTGACCGCGGTCTGGTTGTCGGCAGCGGTGGAGAACACCTGCGACGCTTTGGTCGGGATGGTGGTGTTCTTCTGGATCAGCTTGGTCATGATACCGCCCATGGTTTCGATACCCAGCGACAGCGGGGTCACGTCCAGCAGCAGTACGTCCTTGCGATCGCCCGACAGCACGGAACCCTGAATGGCAGCGCCCACGGCCACGGCTTCGTCAGGGTTCACGTCTTTACGCGGCTCTTTACCGAAGAAGGCCTTCACGGCTTCCTGTACTTTCGGCATACGGGTCTGACCACCGACCAGGATCACGTCGGTGATGTCAGCCAGCGATACGCCGGCGTCTTTCAGCGCCACTTTGCACGGCTCGATCGAGCGCTGTACCAGGTCTTCCACCAGGCTTTCGAACTTGGCGCGGGTGATTTTCATCGCCAGGTGTTTCGGGCCGGTGGCATCCATGGTGATGTACGGCAGGTTCACTTCGGTCTGGGTCGCGGAAGACAGCTCGATCTTGGCTTTCTCGGCCGCTTCTTTCAGACGCTGCAGTGCCATCACGTCGTTCTTCAGATCAACGCCTTGTTCTTTCTTGAACTCGGTCACGATGTAATCGATAACGCGCTGGTCGAAGTCTTCGCCACCCAGGAAGGTGTCACCGTTGGTGGCCAGCACTTCAAACTGGTGCTCGCCATCTACGTCGGCGATCTCGATGATGGAAATATCGAAGGTACCACCGCCCAGATCGTATACGGCGATCTTGCGGTCACCTTCCTGCTTGGCCAGGCCAAAGGCCAGCGCTGCAGCGGTCGGTTCGTTGATGATGCGTTTTACGTCCAGGCCAGCGATGCGGCCGGCGTCTTTGGTGGCCTGGCGCTGGCTGTCGTTGAAGTAGGCCGGTACGGTAATCACGGCTTCGGTCACTTCTTCGCCCAGGTAGTCTTCGGCGGCCTTCTTCATCTTGCGCAGCACTTCTGCGGAGATTTGCGGCGGTGCCAGTTCCTGATCGCGTACTTTCACCCAGGCGTCGCCGTTCTTGGCACGCACGATTTCGAAAGGCATCAGTTCGATGTCTTTCTGTACTTCCTTGTCTTCGAAACGGTGGCCGATCAGGCGCTTCACCGCGTACAGGGTGTTTTTCGGGTTGGTCACCGCCTGACGTTTGGCCGGGGCACCTACCAGAATCTCGCCATCTTCCATGTAGGCAATGATGGACGGGGTGGTGCGCGCGCCTTCGGCGTTTTCCACCACTTTCGGGTTGCCGCCTTCTACCACGGCCACGCAGGAGTTGGTCGTACCAAGGTCAATACCGATGATTTTGCCCATGACTGCTTATTCCTTTCGTCTAACTTTTGTCTTGTCTGCCGGCCCGTCGGCGACGGCGCCGGCCTGATGTGCTGTCAGATATTGGCTATTGCCACAATTTCAAGAGGGTAGTTAACCACGCCGGCCTTCAGGCTTTCGGCTTGGCCACCACCACCATGGCCGGGCGCAGCACGCGGTCGGCCAGCAGGTAGCCTTTCTGCATCACGCGGACCACGGTATTGGCCTCGGCTTCCGATTCTTCGGTGCTGATGGCCTGGTGTTTGTGCGGGTCAAGCTTGTCGCCCAGCGGGTTGATTTCGGTGATCTGCGCCTTCTCAAAGGCCGACACCAGCTGCTTCAGCGTGAGGTCCACGCCGAACTTGAGCGCGTCAAACTGGCCGGACTGATCCAAAAGTGCCATTTCCAGGCTGTCTTTTACCGACAGCAGTTCGGAGGCGAACTTCTGCGCGGCAAATTTCTGGGCGTTGCTGACATCCTCCGCCGCACGGCGACGAACGTTTTCGGTTTCGGCCCGGGCACGCAGATACTGCTCTTTCAGTTCTGCAACCTCTGCTTCCAGTGCTGCAACGCGGGATTCGGCGGTGTCGGCTGCGGTTTCGGCGGCCTGCTGGCTTTGTTCAAGCACTTCTTCTGCTTGGGGATTCTGATTTTCCTGCATGACGCTTCCCATTGGCTGAAATCAAAAAGACCTTCCCTAAATAGGGGCATGCAGCACTTTTTCAAGAGCCCGCGCCAAGGCTTTTTGATGCGCATTTGTGCACCATTTTTTTCGCAAGTGCACAAAAACAAGCGCTCGCTCCGGTTCGTTTTTGGGCATGATTGTTACCAATTGAAAACAAAGGATTTTTTTTTGCTGCACTGCACACTTCCAGAAAATTTTATGCTTAAATGGTTCCACAACAGCGCAACTGCACGGCCCGCCAGCCCTATATCCGGGGCGGTTTCCGGCAGCAGGCAGCCCCGCTAAAACAGGGGTTGCCGGACGCAGCAAGGCCAGACAAACCGGCCTGCATCAACAGAAACTGGGAGCGCCGGCCAGCCGGCAAAACGAAACTATCAAGTTAAGGATTCACACCATGATGACTCGCGAACAGCAAATCGCCGCTCTGGAAAAAGACTGGGCCGAAAACCCGCGCTGGAAAGGCATCAAACGTGGTTACTCCGCCGCTGACGTCGTTCGTCTGCGCGGCTCGCTGCAGCCGGAATACACCCTGGCCCAGCGTGGCGCCAAGGTGCTGTGGGACAAAGTGAATGGTGGCGCCAAGAAGGGCTACGTGAATGCTTTTGGCGCCATCACCGCCGGTCAAGCCATGCAGCAAGCCAAAGCCGGCTTGGAAGCCGTGTACCTGTCCGGCTGGCAGGTTGCCGCCGACGGCAATACCAGCGAAACCATGTACCCGGACCAGTCGCTGTACGCCTACGACTCGGTACCGACCATGGTTCGCCGCATCAACAACACCTTCAAGCGTGCCGACGAGATCCAGTGGTCGCGTGGCATCAACCCGGGTGACGACGGCTTCATCGATTACTTCCTGCCGATCGTGGCTGACGCTGAAGCCGGTTTCGGTGGCGTACTGAACGCCTTCGAACTGATGAAGAACATGATTGCCGCCGGTGCTGCCGGTGTGCACTTCGAAGACCAGCTGGCCGCAGCCAAGAAATGTGGCCACATGGGCGGCAAGGTACTGGTACCGACCCGCGAAGCCGTTGAGAAACTGATCTCCGCCCGCTTTGCAGCCGACGTAATGGGCGTACCGACCCTGATCCTGGCCCGTACCGACGCTGAAGCGGCCAACCTGATCACCTCCGACTACGACGAGAACGACAAGCCGTTCCTGACCGGCGAACGCACCCAGGAAGGTTTCTTCCGCGTGAAAAACGGTCTGGAACAGTCCATCTCCCGCGGTGTGGCCTACGCGCCGTACGCCGACCTGGTATGGTGCGAAACCGGCACCCCGGACCTGGGCTTTGCCCGCGAATTCGCCCAGGCTGTACACGCTGCCTGCCCGGGCAAGCTGCTGTCGTACAACTGCTCGCCGTCCTTCAACTGGAAGAAAAACCTGGACGACAAGACCATCGCCAAGTTCCAGGACGAACTGTCGGCACTGGGCTACAAGTACCAGTTCATCACCCTGGCTGGTATCCACGTCAACTGGTACAACACCTTCAAGTTCGCGCACGCTTACGCCCGCGGCGAAGGCATGAAGCACTACGTGGAAATGGTACAAGAGCCGGAATTCGCCGCTCGCGAACAGGGCTACACCTTCGTATCGCACCAGCAGGAAGTGGGCACCGGCTACTTCGATGACGTGACCACCGTTATCCAGGGCGGCTCCTCCTCGGTAAAAGCCCTGACCGGCTCCACCGAAGAAGAACAGTTCCACTAAGCGTTTCGACCTTACACGGCGCCTCGACCCCGCCGTCTGCGTCAACCACCCCCGCCATTGGCGGGGGTTTTCTTTTTGCCGCGACATAAAGCAATTAGCGACGCCGTTAGCGCATGCAGTTAAGTCGTAGAACAATGCTTTCTTCGTCACCGAGGCAGAATGCCAAGACAATAGCCTTATCCGGAACAAGCCAGCGGTATTGCAGGCAAAAAAGTAAAAGATGTTATCGGTTTTTACGTATTTTTCCTGACTTTCACTACCAGTAAACTCGCAGACATAACTAAATTGGCCGTAGCCGCTCTGCCGCCGGCCACCCAGACGGAGAGAGACATGGCGTTGCAACTGCCGCAAGGCGTGGAGCTGCTGGCCCCGGTTCGGCCAGCCAACGAGGCATTGTTCAGTTACCCCGCGCTGGCCTTCATCGCCAGCCTGCACCGGGCGTTCGATGCACGCCACCAGCAACTGCTGGCCGCCCGCCAGCAACGCCAGATGCTGCTGGACGCCGGTGAGCTACCGGACTTTCCCGCCGATAGCCGCGCCATCCGCGACGCAGACTGGCAGATTGCGCCGCTACCGCCCGCCCTGCACGACCGCCGTGTGGAAATCACCGGCCCGGTAGAACGCAAGGCCATGATCAATGCCCTGAACTCCGGCGCCAGCTGCTTCATGGCCGACTTCGAAGATGCCACCAGCCCGGGCTGGAGCAATATCGTGGCCGGCCACCAGAACGTGTGCGATGCCTGGGCCGGCACGCTCAGCCACCCCGGCCCGGACGGCCAGCCCTACCGCCTGAACGAACGTACCGCGCTGATGATGCTGCGCCCGCGCGGCTGGCACCTGCAGGAAAAACACCTGCGCATTGATGGCCGTGCCGTCAGCGCCGCCCTGTTCGATTTCGGCCTCAGCTTTTTCCACAACGCCCGCCTGCTGCACGCGCGCGGCCAACCCGTCTGCTACTACCTGCCCAAGCTGGAAAACCACCACGAGGCCGCGCTATGGAACGAGGTATTCGTGCTGGCACAGCAAGCGCTGGATTTACCGGTAGGCACCATCCGCGCCACGGTACTGATCGAGCACATCCTGGCGGCGTTCGAGATGGACGAGATCCTGTACGCGCTGCGCGAGCACTGCGCCGGGCTGAATGCCGGCCGCTGGGACTACCTGTTCAGCTGCATCCGCACCTTTGGCCACAGCCGCGACTTCTGCCTGGCCGACCGCGAACGCATCACCATGACGGTGCCGTTCATGCGCTCGTACGCGCTGCAACTGGTCAAAACCTGCCACCGTCGCGGCGCACCGGCCATTGGCGGCCTGTCGGCGCTGACGCCGATCAAGCATGACCCCGCGGCCAACGATCAGGCCATGGCGGCTATCTACCAGGAAAAACAGCGTGAAGCGCACGACGGCTACGACGGCAGCTGGGTCGCCCACCCGGCGCTGGTGCCGCTGGCGCTGGACGCCTTCCGCAGTGTGCTGGGCGATGCGGCCAACCAACTGGCACGCCAGCGCGACGACGTGCACATCAGCGCCGCCGACCTGCTGAACTTCCAGCCGGAAGGCCCGATTACCGAAGCCGGCCTGCGCAACAACATCAGCGTCGGCATCCAGTACCTGGGGGCGTGGATGAGCGGCCGCGGCTGCGTGCCCATCCACAACCAGCTGGAAGAAGCCGCTACCGCCGAGATCGCCCGCGCCCAGCTGTGGCAGTGGATACGCAGCGCCAAGGGCTACCTGGACGATGGCCGCAAGGTCAGCCTGGGCTTGCTGCGCGACCTGGCCGCCGACGAGATCAACCGCCTGCACGCCGAATACGGCAGCCGCTGGAGCCGGCATTTTGATGATGCCGCCTTGCTGTTCGACCTGCTGGTCAGCAGCGAAGACTTCATCCCCTACCTCACCGTCCCTGGCGACGAATACCTGGACTAAGGCCGGTCGGCAGCATGCTGCGCGGGCGCGATAAGGGCGAAACCAGCCGCTACGGTTTGGCACACGGCACTCTGCGCTGACGGGCACACCTGCGGGCAAACGCTGGCCACGCCTGTCCCATGCAGCAGCAGCTGAAATAGCGACACTACACAATTCGCCAGCATTCACCCTCGTCGGCCAAGCTTGTTGGCTGCTTCTTTTTTGCGCACGCACCACATTGGCACACTTCACCAAATGTATACAATATTTGGAATATTATTGCTCCGCACAATCTGAAACGACAACCACTTTGCAATATGATTGCGCAATTATCGCATTGCACCACAACCTGTCCCGTTCCGGAGCTAGCAAGATGAGCACGATTGCCCGCCGTACCCTCCTGGCTGCAGCACTGGCTGCCAGCCTGCCCCTGTTTGCCCACGCCGCCGAGCAGAAATCGGTTGCCGTTACCGCGATCGTGGACCACCCGGCGCTGGACGCCGCGCGCAAGGGCATCGAGGACGAACTGAAAGCCGCCGGCTTCGAACCGGGCAAGCAGATCAAGTACCAGTACCAGAGCGCGCAAGGTAACCCGGCCACCGCCGCCCAGATCGCCAAGAAATTCGTTGGCGACGCGCCGGACGTCATTGTGGCCATCGCCACCCCGAGCGCCCAAGCTGCCGTGGCCGCTACCCGCAGCATTCCGGTGGTGTTCACCGCTGTCACCGACCCGGTTGCCGCCAAGCTGGTACCGAGCTGGCAGCCGTCCAAAACCAACGTCACCGGCGTCTCCGACAAGCTGGCGCTGGCACCGCAGCTGGACCTGATCGCCAAGATCAAGCCGGGCGCCAAGCGCGTGGGCATGGTGTACAGCCCGGGTGAAGTGAATTCGGTGGTAGTGGTCAAAGAACTGAAAACCGAGCTGGCCAAGCGTGGCATGAGCCTGGTGGAAGCGCCGGCACCGCGTACCGTGGACGTTGCCCCGGCCGCCAAGAACCTGATCGGCAAAGTGGACGTGCTGTACACCAGCACCGATAACAACGTGGTATCTACCTATGAATCGCTGGCCGCCGTCGCCCAGCAAGGCAAGCTGCCGCTGGTAGCGTCCGATACCGACTCGGTGAAGCGTGGCGCCATCGCTGCCCTGGGCCAGAACTACTACGACATCGGCCGCCAGACCGGCAAGCTGGTCGTGCGCATCCTGAAAGGCGAGAAACCGGGCGCCATCGCCCCGCAGGTAGGCGAAAAGCTGTCGCTGACGCTGAACCCGGCGGCCGCCCAGAAACAGGGCGTCACCCTCAGCCCGGTACTGCTGAAAGAAGCCAGCGACACCGTGAAGTAAACCCGTCAGGTTGGCCGCCTACCTTGCGGCCAACCTGTCACCCCACCGCGCAGCCACGAGCTGCGCGTTGCCATTGAAAGACCCGCATCATGACCCTGATCGCCCTGATGGGTGCGCTGGAAATCGGCCTGATCTTCGCCCTGGTGGCGCTGGGCGTGCTGATCTCCTTCCGCATCCTCGACTTTCCCGACCTCACCGCCGACGGCAGCTTTCCGCTGGGCGGCGCCGTGGCCGCCACGCTGATTGCCGGCGGGCAAGACCCGTGGTTGGCCTGTGCCATCGCGGCACTGGCTGGTGCTGCTTCCGGCTGGCTGACCGCGTGGTTGAACGTACGCCTGGGCATCCTGCAGCTGCTGGCGTCCATTCTGGTGATGATCGCGCTGTATTCGATCAACCTGCGCATTATGGGTGCGCCCAATGTACCACTGATCGGCAGCCCCACCATCTTCAGCCCGCTGATCGGTGACAATTTCGACATCGCCTGGCAAGTGCAGCCGGCAGTACTGGCCGCGCTGATCGTAGCCGCCAAGCTGGGGCTGGACGTGTTCTTTGCCTCGCAGGCCGGCCTGGCCATGCGCGCTACCGGCGCCAACGCACGCATGGCGCGGGCGCAGGGCATTGCCACCGAACGCATGGTGCTGGCCGGCATGGCGCTGTCCAACGCGCTGATCGCGGTAGCCGGTGCGCTGTACGTGCAAACCCAAGGCGGCGCGGATGTATCGATGGGCGTGGGCACCATCGTGGTGGGCCTAGCCGCGGTCATCATCGGCGAAACACTGCTGCCGTCGCGCACACTGTGGGTCATCACGCTGGCCACCGTACTGGGCGCCTTGCTGTACCGCCTGCTGATCGCGCTGGCGCTGAACGCCGACTTCATCGGCCTGCAGGCGCAAGACCTCAACCTGATTACCGCACTGCTGGTGGGCTTTGCCCTAGTGCTGCCCAAGCTGAAGGCCAAGCTGGCCCGCAAACCCGGAGGAGCCCGCTGATGCTGCACGCCGATAAGCTGTTCAAAACCTTCAACCCCGGCACGCCGATCGAAAACCCGGTGCTGCGCGGCCTGTCGCTGCAAATCGACAGCGGCCAGTTCGTGACCGTGATCGGCAGTAACGGCGCCGGTAAATCCACCTTCCTGAACGCGCTGGCCGGCGACGTGATCGTCGATAGCGGCAGCCTGCACATCGATGGCAAAGACGTCACCCGTACGCCGGGCTGGCAGCGCGCCGGGCTGGTGGCGCGCGTGTTCCAGGACCCGATGGCCGGCACCTGCGAAAACCTCAGCATCGAAGAAAACATGGCGCTGGCCTACTACCGCGGCCGCAAGCGCGGCTTTGGCCCGGCGCTGAAGCGTGGCCTGCGCGAGCTGTTCCGCGACAAGCTGGCCACGCTGAAGCTGGGTCTGGAAAACCGCCTGCCGGACCGCATGGGCCTGCTATCCGGCGGCCAACGTCAGGCGGTCAGCCTGCTGATGGCCAGCCTGCAACCGTCGCGCATCCTGCTGCTGGACGAGCACACTGCGGCGCTGGACCCGAAAACCGCCGCCTTCGTGCTGGAGCTGACCGACCGCATCGTGCACGAGAACCAGCTCACCGCGCTGATGGTGACGCACTCGATGCGCCAGGCGTTGGACCACGGCCACCGCACCGTGATGCTGCACCAGGGCCGTGTGGTGCTGGACGTAGCCGGCGAGGAACGCGGCCGCATGCAAGTAGCCGACCTGCTGGCGATGTTCGAGAAAACCCGCGGCGAAGCCATCGACGACGACGCCCTGCTGCTGGGCTAAGCCCTGCCCGGCTGCGGCCAACCCTGCGCCCCGTGTGCCTGCCACATGGGGCGTTGCTTTTTGCCCTTCAGGGCAACTTGTCGCCCGCCCGCCATGCCGATAACATTTCGTCACCGAACGACGTTGAACCCCGCAGCACACCAGCAGTCAGACCCCTTTTCGTGAAGGAAACGACCATGCGCACCACCCTGCCCGCCCTTGCCCTGCTGTGCACCCTGCCCCTGGCAGCCGTGGCTGCCGATAACGGCGCTACCGTACTGAACCTGTCGGCCAGCGCCAGCCAGGAACTGGCCAACGACGAGGTCAACGCCAGCCTGTACGTGCAAGACCGCCTGCCGCAAGCCGGCGCGCTGGCCGACCGCATCAACAAGCTGCTGAACCGCGCCCGCCAGGACGCCGAGGGCTTCCGCAAAGTCACCTTCAGCAGCGGCAGCTACAACACCTGGCCGGACTACGACAAGAACGGCAAGATCACCGGCTGGCAGGCGCGCGCCGAGATCAAACTCAAAAGCCAGGACTTTACCGATACCGCCGAGCTGATCGCCAGGCTACAGAAATACATGGCGCTGGAAGGCGTACAGTTTGGCGTGTCCGAGCAGAGCCGCCGCCAGGCCGAAGCGCAGCTGATCCCGCAAGCTATCGCCGCGCTGCAGGCGCAAGCCGCTGCCGCCGGCAAAGCGCTGGGCAAGACCCAGCAACACGTCAGCGAGCTGAGCATCGGCAGCGCCCAGCCCGGTTACCCGATGATGATGCGCGCCAAAGCCAGCATGGCTGCGGCACCGATGGAAGCCGACGTCGCGACGACCAACTTTCAGCCGGGCAATAGCTTGATTCAGCTGAACGTTAACGGTAAGGTGGAAATTCGATAACACTTTGTGCTTTATGCAGATGTATTGTGCTATCGTAGGCAGCGCCGCTTGCGCTATAAATCATTCATTCCACACCACTTTCTGATACCCGACCCATGAAACTGATCGCCTCGCTTACCAGCCCCTACGCCCGCAAGGTGCGCATCGTCCTGGCAGAGAAAAAGATCGACTGTCCGCTGCAGCTGGATATCCCGTGGGAGAGCACATCGACCGTGGCCGATTTCAACCCGCTGGGCAAAGTACCGGTGCTGCTGATGGACGACGGCAGCAGCCTGTACGACTCGCGGGTGATCGTGGAATACCTGGACGCCATCTCGCCGGTGTCGCGCCTGCTGCCGCAAGACCGCCGCCTGCTGGTGGAAACCCGCCGCTTCGAAGCGCTGGCCGACGGCATCTGCGATGCGGCGGCCAACATCGTGGTGGAACGCCGCCGCCCGACGGTGCAGCAAAGCCAGGAATGGGTAGACCGCCAGCAAGGCAAGATCGACCGTGGCCTGGCCGCGCTGTCGGCCATGCTGGGCGAGCGCCACTGGTGCAACGGCGAAGGCTACAGCCTGGCCGACATTGCCACCGGCTGCATGCTGGGCTATCTGGACTTCCGCTTTGCCGACCTGCCGTGGCGAGACCTGTACCCCAACCTGGAAAGGCTGTACGACAAGCTGTCGGCCCAGGCCAGCTTTGCCGATACCGTGCCGCCGGCCGCCTGAAGACACCGCTTGCCTACCGGACGCCGCGCTGTTGCGCGGCGTTTTGCCATCTGGTGATGCAATGCACCACACGGCGGCAAACAGCGCTTGACGCCAGCCTGAGCGCCGTGTTTTTATAAACCCCATGAATACCAAACCCGCATCCGCATTCGTGTTTTTTTCCTGGTGGCGCCTCTAACGGCGGCACCGCGGTTGCGTACGTAAAGCAAACCCGGGAGCAGCTGACAAGGCGCCCGGGTTTATCACTTCCAGCAGTACCCTCCCCAGCGCCTACTCAGCCTCCCCGATATCACGGAGATCGGCATGAGCTTACTGGACACAGTTTCCCCGCAAGACATCATCCTTACCGGTGACCGCACCACCGGCCCGCTGCATCTTGGCCACTATGTGGGCTCGCTGCGCAACCGCGTCATCCTGCAAGAGCGCTGCCCGCAGTTCCTGCTGCTGGCCGACGCCCAGGCGCTGACCGACAATATGGGCAACTACCTGAAGGTGCGTGAAAACGTACTGGAAGTGGCGCTGGACTACCTGGCTGTGGGCATCGACCCGGCCAAGAGCACCATCTTCATCCAGAGCCTGGTGCCGGAGCTGACCGAGCTGGCGTCGTACTACCTGAACCTGGTGACCGTGTCGCGGCTGGAACGCAACCCCACCATCAAGGACGAGATCAAGCTGCGCGGTTACGAGCGCGATATCCCGGCCGGCTTCCTCACCTACCCCGCCGCCCAGGCCGCCGACATCACCGCCTTCAAGGCCACCATCGTGCCGGTGGGCGCCGACCAGATCCCGATGATCGAGCAGACCAACGAGATCGTGCGCCGCTTTAACGGTAGCGTGGCCGAGCCGGTGCTGGTAGAAGCCCGCGCCGTGGTGCCGGACGCCGGCGCCCGCCTGCCGGGCGTGGACGGCAAGGCCAAGATGTCCAAATCGCTAGGCAATGCGCTGACACTGGGCGCCAGCGCCGACGACATCAGCCAGGCGGTGAAAATGATGTACACCGACCCCAACCACCTGCGCGTGGCCGACCCCGGCCAGGTAGACGGCAATGTGGTGTTCACCTACCTCGACGTATTCCACCCCGACGCCAACCGCGTGGCCGAGCTGAAAGCGCATTACCAGCGCGGCGGCCTGGGCGACGCCGTGATCAAGCGCGAGCTGGAAGACATCCTGCAAGCGCTGCTGGCCCCCATCCGCGCCCGCCGCCAAGCCTACGCGCAAGACCCCGGCGCCGTGCTGGCCATGCTGAAAGAAGGCACGCTGAAAGCCCGCGCCGTCGCCGCGCAAACGCTGGCCGAGGTCAAGGCCGCCATGGGCTTGAACTACTACTGAGCCACCCATGCGGCTAACCACAGGGTTGGCCGCCGCCACCACCACACTACCGCCACAAGGAGCAGAAAATGGAATGGGTTTACCAATGCCGCAACCTGGAAGAAGTACGCACCCAGATCGATAGCCTGGACCGCGCCATCGTCAGCATGATCGCCCACCGCGGCCTCTACGTGCAGCAAGCCGCCGCCTTCAAGCACAACGACGCCGACGTGGAAGACGGCAAGCGCGTCGACCAGGTGATGCGCCGTGTCACCCGCCTGGCCGGCGAGCTGGGCGCCGACGCCGCCCTCACCGCCAAGATCTACCGCACCATGATCGCCCACTTCATCGAAAGCGAACGCGAAGAACGGCTGCGCCTGGTCGGCACGGCGGAGGCACGCGCATGAACGACGACGGCTCCGGTTTTTCCACGGTGCGGTGGCCCACCACCGCACCAAAACAAAAAAGGCGACACCCACACGGTGCCGCCTTTTTTCATGGTCACTACCAGGGCCTGTTAACACTGCCCGGCTTTTCGCGCATTGCCACCGCCTGACCAGCGCCGCCGCATCAAAAATAGCGTTAACAGGCCCTGGCTCATGACAGCGCCAGCGCGCCGGCCAGCGTCCACATCACCGTGCCCACCACGCCATCCAGCACCCGCCACGACAGCGGCCGCGCAAACAGCGGCGCCAGCAACCGCGCGCCGTAACCCAGCGCGGTAAACCACAGCACCGACGCCGTGCACGCCCCCAGCGCAAACCACAGCTTGCCGTCGCCCGCCTCCTGCCCGCCGATACTGCCCAGCAGCACCACGGTATCCAGGTACACGTGCGGGTTCAGCAGCGTCAGCGCCAGCACCGTGGCCAATGCTACCTTCAATGGCATGGTTTGCGCCCCAGCGGCAATCTGCAGGCTGTCGTTGGCCAGCACCGCGCGCCACGCCCGCAGCCCGTACCAGAACAAAAACGCCGCCCCGCCCCAGCGCGCCGCCTCCAGCAGCAGCGGGCTGTGCTGGATCAGGCTGCCCATGCCGGCCACGCCAGCCACAATCAGCACCGCGTCGCACAGCATGCACACCAGCACCGTGGGGCCGATGTGCTGGCGCAACAGGCCCATTTTCAATACGTGCGCGTTTTGCGAACCGATGGCCATGATCAGGCTGGCGCCCAGGCCCAGGCCCTTGAAGTAGCTGGCTGTCAGCATGGTGCTCTCCGTGGTGTCAGGTTGGCCGCCAGTATCGGGCAGCCCCGCCAGCCAGAACAGCAAGATTAAATTATCTTGGCTATCATTAATCTGGCTTCACTTACACCGCCAGAACCGCGATGAAACTCGACCCCAAACACTGCGAGGCCTTTCTGGCCGCGCTGGACAGCGGCAGCTTCGAGCAAGCCGCACACGACCTGCACCTGACGCCATCGGCCATCTCGCAGCGCATCCGCGCACTGGAAGAAGTGCTGGGCAAGCCGCTGCTGGTTCGCAGCCGCCCCTGCCGCGCCACCCGCGAAGGCCAGCTGCTGCGCCAGCACCTGCAACGCGCCGCGCTGCTGGAAGCCGACCTGGCCGCCACCTTTGCCGGCGACGACAGCGCCATGCTCAGCGTATCGCTGGCGGTAAACGCCGATAGCGTGGCCAGCTGGTTTCTGCCGGCGCTGACGCCATTCCTGATCCGCGAGCGCGTGCTGCTGGACGTGATCGTGGACGATCAAGACCACACCTATACCTTGCTGCAAGCCGGCATGGCGCTGGGCTGCATTTCCACCGAGCCGCAAGCCATGCGCGGCTGCAGCGCCAGCCCGCTGGGGGTGATGCGCTATCAGGCACTGGCCAGTGCCGACTACCACGCCCGCTGGTTTGCTGGCGGCGTCAGCCGCGACGCACTGCGCCGGGCGCCGGTGATGATCTACAACCACAAAGACCGGCTGCAGGCCGACTGGCTGCTGCAGCACTTCGGCCTGCCGGACGACAGCTACCCCTGCCACTTTCTGCCCGCGTCCGACCCCTATCTGCAGGCGGTCAAGCTGGGGCTTGGCTGGGGCATGCTGCCCGACGTACAGTTGGCCGCAAGCGGCCTGGCCGGCACCCTGTTGCCGCTACAGCCCGACAAACCGGTAGACGTGGCGCTGTACTGGCACCACTGGCAGGTGCAGTCGCCCCGGCTGGCGCGCCTGAGCGACGTATTGGTGGACGCTGCGCGGGCGGTGTTGCGGCCAAGCGCGGCGTGAATGCGGCCAACCCCGCTCGCGCCACAGCCTGCCCGGCTGCTACCATCGCCCTATACCGACCCGAAAGCCCCACCATGCCCCAGCTACGCCACCTCGCCCTCGCCGCCACCCTGGCTGCCCTCGCCCTGCCCGTTTACGCCGTGCAGCCACCGGCCTACCTGTCGGTACCCGACTTCAAGCAATGCCTGAGCGAACAAAACGAAGGCAGCTATAGCAGCTGGTGCCAGCCAGCCAAGAAACCGAAGGCCTGCCCGCGCGTTAGCTGGCGACAGCTGCGCGCCCTGCAAGGCAACGACGCAGTGCCGGCTTGCCGGGCCAAATAGTTAGCCGCCACCACACGCACCTGCGGCAACGAACAAGCCGCCCGTTTTTGCGGGCGGCTTTTTGTGTGTTGAACGCGGTGTAAGCGCTTACTGCTGCAGCGGGCCGACTTGTGCCGGGGCGCTGGCCTGGTCGGCCGGTTTCGGCAGCAGGCGCTCCATCAGCTGGCCGGTGTTGTGCTGCGGCATCGGCATCAGGTGCAGGCTGGCCCAGCCCAGGCCCAGCAGCAGCGCGGTCATGGCGCCGCCTTTGACGATAAAACCGTAGGCCCAGCCCACCATTTGGCGATTTTTCAGCGCAAACAGCAGCGACAGCGGCGGGATGAAGAAGGTGAGGCTGCCCCACACGATGCGGCCGTTGTTGAG
Organism: Vogesella sp.; assembly: GCF_046297735.1. Taxonomy (NCBI): domain Bacteria; kingdom Pseudomonadati; phylum Pseudomonadota; class Betaproteobacteria; order Neisseriales; family Chromobacteriaceae; genus Vogesella; species Vogesella sp. The sequence goes on along the minus strand of NZ_JBKBHK010000018.1, from coordinate 22,775 downwards.
GGCGGCCATGGTGACACCCAGGCAGCCCAGGTAGAACACAGCCACGCTGCCGGCAAAGATCAGGCCGACAACGGCAATAAACAGGGTAATCAGGGTTTCCATTTTTGCTTTCGGTTCGGGTTAAGGTTGGCAGCGGCGGGTCTAGCCGGCCACCTGCAGGCCATCCCACGCCACGTTGACGCCGGGCGGGCACTGCGCTTGCAGCGCATGGTATGCCAGCTGGTGCGTCATGTGGATGAGCCAGGTCTGTTTTGCGGCCAACCTTTGCGCCCAGTCAAGCGCGGCGGCCACGTGCAGGTGCGACGGGTAGGGTTCCGGCCGCAGGCAGTCCAGAAACAGCGTCTCCAGGCCTTGCAGCAGCGGCAGGCTGCTGTCGGGGATGGTGGACAGGTCGGTCAGCCACGCGGTGTTGCCGATGCGCCAGCCCAGGCACGGCCAGCTGGGGCCGTGCTGCAGCGGAATCGGCGTAACGGTAACACCGGCCAGCTCAAACGGCCCGCGCACTAACTCGGTGTTCAGCACCGGCTTGTCCCACACCGGCGACGGCGGCGCCAGCGCGTAATCGAAGCGGCTGCGGATGTTGTCCAGCGTGAAGTCATTGCCGTACAGCGTGATCGGCCCTTTTTTCACGTAGCAGAAGGCGCGCAGGTCGTCGATGCCGTTCAGGTGGTCGGCGTGCGGGTGGGTGTACAGCACCGCATCGACGCGGGTAATGCCTTCGCGCAGCGCCTGCTGGCGCAGGTCCGGCCCGGTGTCGATCAGCACGCCGGTGTCGCCGATGCGCACGTAGGCGCTGCAGCGGGTGCGGGTGTTGCGCGGGTCGGTAGACGTACACGTGGGGCAGCTGCAGCCGATGGCGGGGGCGCCGCCGCTGGAGCCACAGCCCAGCACTGTCCACGTCAGCTGCGTCATGCGGCCCCCTTATGCGCCGGTGCGCTGCGCCTTGGCAAACAGGCGGAAGTAATTATCGGTGGTGGCCTCGGCCACCTGCTCGAAGCGCAGGCCGCGCAGCTCGGCAATGTGCTCGGCCACGTGCTTCACGTAAGCCGGCTCGTTGGTCTTGCCGCGGTACGGCACCGGCGCCAGGTAGGGCGAGTCGGTTTCCACCAGCAGGCGGTCCAGCGGCACCTTTTGCGCCACCTCTTTCACGATGGCGGCGTTCTTGAAGGTGACGATGCCGGACAGCGAGATGTAAAAGCCCAGGTCCAGCGCGGCGCGGGCGATGTCCCAGTTCTCGGTGAAGCAGTGCATCACGCCTCCCACGCTGTCGGCGCCGTGTTCGCGCATCAGGCGTACGGTGTCGTCGGCCGAGCTGCGGGTGTGCACCACCAGTGGCAGGCCCACGCGGCGCGCGGCGCGGATGTGGGTGGCAAAGCGCGCGTGCTGCCAGGCCAGGTCGCCCTCGCACCAGTGATAGTCGAGGCCGGTTTCGCCGATGCCTACTACCTTGGGGTGGGCAGCGTGCGCCACCAGCTCGTCTTCGCTGAATTCTTCGGCATCCGGGTCATCCGGGTGGATGCCGACGGTGGCAAACAGGTTGGCATGCGCTTCGGCCAGGCCGATCACTTCCGGGTACTTGGGGCGGCTGACGCCGATGACCATGGCGTGGCTCACGCCGTTGGCGGCCATATTGGCCAGCACCTCGGGCATGCGCGCCGCCAGGTCGGGGAAATTGATGTGGCAGTGTGAATCGACCAGCATGGTGTTCCAATCTTGTGGCCGCCCGCGTTGGCCGCACAGCGCGGCGCAGGCGGCCCGGTGTTACATGGTGTGGGTGGGGCGGGTGGAATTCAGCGCGCCACCGAGCAGGGTTTCGATGCGATCGCGCGCCTGCTTGCCGGCGTCGCCGGTGGCAAACTCGATGCCCACGCCCTGGTTACGGTTGTTGTTGGCGCCCGCCGGCGTAATCCACGCTACCTTGCCCTGCACCGCCACTTTTTGCGGGTCGTCCAGCAGCGTCAGCAGCAGGAACACCTCGTCGCCCAGGCTGTAATCGCGGGCGGTGGGCACAAAGATGCCGCCGTTGCGCAGAAACGGCATGTAGGCGGCGTACAGGGCGCTGCGTTCCTTGATCGACAGCGACAGCACGCCCGGGCGGGCGGCATCGTTCTTGTTGGTGGCGGCGTTATCCATGGCGGGTTCCGTGTCGGGTTCAGGCCGGTTTGTTGCTGAAGGCGCGGATATAGTGCATCAGCAGCGCTTCCAGTTGCAGGCGCGTTACCAGCGTGTGCTGGCCAAAGGGTACCAGCGCGTTCAGTTCGCGCTGGCACGCCATCAGTTTGTGTACGTCCAGCCGCGGCAGCAGGCGCTGCTGCGCGTCGTGCATGGCTGGATAATAGCGAAGGCTGCCGGCCAGCTTCAAACTGGCCAGGTCGTGCAGCCACTTGCCCAGCCACTGCAGCGGCAGCGCCAGCGGCAATTTGTGGCGATCCAGCTTTTCCACGGCGGCCAGCAGGCTGGCCAGCGCCGGCTGCGTCAGCGCCTGTACGAAGTCGCGGCGCAGCGTGGCCAGCTCGTCGTCGTGTTCAAAGATGGGCATGCCACCGTGAAAGGCCAGCTCGGCCTCGGCCTGCGCTACGCCGCGCTGCTGCAGCCAGGCCAGGGCCACGTCAGGCTGCGGCGCGGTGAGCGGAAACTGGCGGCAGCGGCTCTTGATGGTGGGCAGCAAGCGTTGCGGCGCGTCGCTCACCAGCAGGAACACCACTTCCGGCGGCGGCTCCTCCAGCACTTTCAGCAAGGCGTTGGCCGCAGCCGGGTTCAGGCTTTCGGCCGGTTCCACCACCACCACGCGGCGACCGCCGCGGTGCGAGCTCAAATGGGCAAACTCGATCACGGCGCGCACGCCGTCGATCTTGATCACCGGCAGTTTGCGCTTGCCGGCCTTGGTTTCGTCGTCTTCGTCGTCGCTGGCGGGCACCAGCAGGCGGTAGTCGGGGTGGTTGCCAGCGGCAAACCAGTGGCAGGCCTGGCACTGGCCGCAGGCACGGTGGTCGGCGCCTGGCGCTTCGCACAGCAGCGCCTGCGCCACCTGGTGGGCAAACTCGCTCTTGCCGATGCCGGCCGGGCCGGTAAACAGCCAGGCGTTGGGCAGGCGGCTGAAGGCGGTGGCCAGGCGTTGCCAGTCGTCGTGCTGCCACGGGTAGCGCATCAGGCCTCCTGCAGCCGCGCCAGCGCGGCGGCGATATCGTGCTGGATGGCGTCGATGTCGCCACGGGCGTCGATCACCACGAAGCGGCCCGGGTTGGCCTGTGCCCGCGCCAGGTACATCTGGCGCACGCGCTGGTGAAAGTCTTCACGCTCGCGCTCGAAGCGGTCCGGCAGGCGGCTTTGCGACAGGCGCGCTTGCGACACTTCCAGCGGCACGTCCAGCAGGATGGTGAGGTCAGGCTGCAGGCCTTGCTGCACCCAGTGTTCCAGGATGGCAATGCGCTCGGCCGGCACGCCGCGACCGCCGCCCTGGTAGGCGAAGGTGGCGTCGGTAAAGCGGTCGCTCACTACCCAGCGGCCGGCAGCCAGGCTGGGGCGGATCAGCGACGACACCAGCTCCTGGCGGCTGGCGAACATCAGCAGGGTTTCGGTATCCAGCGTGGCCTCGGTGTCGATGTCCAGCAGGATCTCGCGCAGCTTTTCGCCCAGCGGCGTGCCGCCCGGCTCGCGGGTGAACACGGTGTCGATGCCGGCCTGTTCCAGGTAGCGGCGGATGAAGGCCAGGTGGGTGCTCTTGCCGGCACCATCCAGCCCTTCCAGCGTGATGAAGCGCGCCTTGGACATTACTTGCCTTTCTTCAGGATGTACTCGCGGACGGCGGCATTGTGCTCGTCCAGCGTCTCGGAAAACTTGGATTCACCCGAACCGTCACCCTTGGCCACGAAGTACAGCGCGCGGCTCTGGGCAGGGTTGGCCGCGGCGTCCAGTGCCGCACGGCCCGGCAGGGCGATGGGCGTCGGCGTCAGGCCGGCGCGGGTATAGGTGTTGTACGGGGTATCGCGGCGCAGGTCGGCCTTGCTGATATTGCCGTTGTAGCGTGCCCCCATGCCGTAGATGACGGACGGGTCGGTTTGCAGCCGCATGCCAATGCGCAAGCGGTTGACGAATACGCTGGCCACCATCGGGCGGTCTTGCTCATGGCCGGTTTCCTTTTCGATCAGGCTGGCCGTGATCAGCAGCTCGTAGGGCGAGGTGTACGGCAAGTCTGCCGCGCGGGCTTCCCATACCGTTTGCAGCTGCTGCTGCATGCTCTGGTAGGCACGGCGGTACACGTCGAGGTCGCTGCTGCCTGGGGTATAAAAATAGGTGCTGGGGAAGAACAGGCCTTCGGCGCTGTCGCCGGGTACGCCCAGTTCGGCCAGCAGGCGGGCATCGCTCCAGCCGGCAGTATCCTGGCGCAGGTCGTCTTCCTTGCGCAGTGCGGCGCGGAACTGGGCAAAACGCCAGCCTTCGATGATGGTCACGCTGGACTGGTCCGGGTGGCCGTCGGCAAAGCGGTTCAGGTACTGCCACATCGCAGTGGCGCCACCAAACTGGTACAGGCCGGGCTTGAGCTTGCGATCCACGCCCATCACGCGCGACAGCGCCACCATCACGTAGCGGTTACGCACCGCGCCGTCGTCTTCCAGCGTACGTGCCAGCTGGGTCATGGTGCGGTTGAGGCCAACAGTGACGGTGTAGGGCTGGCGATCGGGGGTAACGGGCACCACGATCACCCAAGCCAGCCACAGCGCAAACAGTGCGGCCAACAGGGAAAATAGCCTAAGGGCGGGTCGTATCATCGGTAGAAAAAAAGCGATCAGTTGGCATCTGCCAAAACCGGCAGATCATACCATGCAGCCATCAGGGCTGTGGCGCCCGTACCAGATGGTAGGCGGCTTCCAGTTCGGCAAAAGCGCTGCGCCGCAACGGGATGCAGCCCTCGGGCAACGTCAGCTGCAGTGTCTGCGTGCCCAGCTCCCAGGCCTGCCAGTCGGCGTCGGCCGGCTGGCGGCCGTCGGGGCGGCAGATCAGCTCGCACAGCGCCAGCAGGTCGCGGTCGTCCACGATGGCCAGCTCGCCGCCCAGCTCCACGAACAGGCGGCCTTCTTCGTCCAGCCACGCCAAGCGCGCCACGTCGGCCGCCATGTCCGGCATCAGCGCCCAAGCCTCGCCGTGGCGACGCGCTACATACGGCGCCGCTTCCAGTGCCACGAACACCTTTTGCGGCCCGTTCTGCACGTAGTAGCGGCCCTCGCCGTCGCGGGCGTAGTTGCGGCGGAAGAAATCCACCATCGCCGGCTGTTTCAGCAAACTGTCGCGCAGCCACCATTGCCCGCGGGCATCCAGCCGCAGCCAGCCGTACACGGCCGGCACATTCGGCCATTTGTCCATGGCCGCCAGTACCTGTGCATCCATATCGCTTTCCTAGTTTGCGCGCAGCACTTCGCTGGGCGGTGTGTGCGTCACACGGCGGAGCAGCGGCCACGCCGCCAGCGCCACCACGCTGCCGCCGGCCAGCATGCCCAGCGGCAACAGCCACAGGTTCAGCGCCAACGGCAGGTTGAACAGCTGCACTGCCACCAGCGCGCCCAATGCCATAGCGCCGCCGCCGGCCATCAGCCCGGCCACGCCCCCCAGCCACGCCAGCTCGGCCAGCAGCACGCTGCGTACCTGACGGCGCGAAGCGCCCAGCGCCCGCAGCAGCGCTACATCGTACAGGCGCTCGTCGCGGGTGGCCGCCATCGCCGCCCACAGCACTAACACCCCTGCGGCCAACGTTAGTCCGAACATCGCCTCGATGGCCAAGGCCAGACGATCGATAACGGCACGCACTTCACGCACGATGGTGCTGATATCCACCACTGTCACATTGGGCAGCGCCGCTACCAGCCGGTTATTGAAGCCGGCGTCCGGCGCGCGGTAGCTGGCGATGTAGCTGGCGGCCTGATCGCCCATCCAGCCGGCGGGCGCAATCACGAAGAAGTTGGGCTGGAAGCTGTCCCACGCCACCTTGCGCAAGCTGGTAACGGGCGCCTGCCAGGTGGTGCCAGCGATGTCGAACGTCAGCGTATCGCCCTGCTTCAGGCGCAAGGTTTGGGCCAGACCTTCTTCCACCGAGAATTGCGGCGTTTTGCTGCCAAGCGGCCACCACTGCCCGGCCACGATCTGGTTGCGCGGGTTGGCCGCGTCGCGCCACGACAGGTTGAATTCGCGCTCCACCAGCCGCTGTGCGCGTTCGTCCTCGTAGTCGGCGGCTTTGACCGGCTTGCCGTTGACCGCCAGCAGCCGCGCACGTGTCATCGGCAGCGCCTCGGGTGCGCTGCGGCCAACCTTGGCAAAAGCTTGGGCCAGCTCGGCGCGCTGCGGCGCCTGCAGGTTGATCAAGAAGCTATCCGGCGCGTCCGGCGGCAGCGAGCGCTGCCAGGCGCCGATCAGGTCATCGCGCACCACGGTCAGTGTCAGCAAGGCCAGCAGGCTGACCGACAGCGCCGCGATCTGGATCACCGCCAACCACGGCCGGCGCGCCAGGTTGGCCGCACCATGGCGCCAGCCCACTGCGCCCGACAGCGGCACGCGACGCAGCAGCAGCACAATGCCCCACGCCAGCAAGCCCACGGCGGCCAGGAAACCGCCCAGGCCAGACAGCAACCACAACGCCAGCGGGCCGTCGCCGATCTGCCAGGCGGAAAGACCCAGCAAAGCCACCAACGCCAGCAGCGGCGCCAGCAGCGAACGGCTGCCCGCCGGCACGTCAGCGCGCAACACGGCCATCGCCGGCACGCGGCGCAGCGCCAGTAGCGGTGGCAAGGCAAAGCCGGCCAGCAGGATCAACGCCGACAACGGCCCAGTCAGCCACGCCAGCCAGCCAGGCGGCGGCAAGCCGTCGCCCAGCCATTGCCTGGCCAGATACACCAGCAGCGCCTGCACAGCGTAACCGGCCAGCGCGCCCAGCACGCCGGCCAGCAGGCCCAGCCACAGGAACAGGCTGCCCCACACCGTGGCCACCTCGGGCGCGGTTTGCCCCAATGCACGCAGCACCGCCACGCTCTGCCAGTGCCGCGCCAGGTAGCGGCGCACCGCCAGCGCGACCGCCGCTGCCGACAGCGTCACCGACAGAATGGCCGTCAAGCCGAGAAAGCGCCGCGCCCGCTCCAGCGCGCTGCGCACTTCGGGGCGGGCTTCTTCGATGTCTTCCAGCCGTGTGCCCGGCTTCAGCTGCGGCGCCAGCCAATCACGGTATGCCTTGACCTGAGGCGCATCACCGGCCAACAGCAGGCGGTAGCGGATGCGGCTGCCGTCCTGCACCAGGCCGGTGGCGGCCAGGTCGGCGTGGTTCAACAGTACGCGGGGGATGAAATTGAACACGTCCACGGCGCCGTCCGGCTCGCGCAGCACTTCGGCGGCCAACACAAAGCTGCGGCTGCCCAGGCGCACGCTGTCACCCAGCTGCAGGCCCATCTTTTGCAGCAGGCGCGCATCGGCCCACAGCTCGCCCGGCGCCGGGCTGTACACGCCCTGCTTGACGCCCTGACGGGTACGGATCTGTACTTCGCCGCGCAGCGGGTAGCCGCTGGCGACCGCTTTCAGGTTGGCCAGCACCGCTTGCTCGCGGGCAAATACCATCGACGGGAAGGTCACCGTGGGCACCTGGCGCAAGCCCTGCGCCTGCGCCTGTTGCTGCCAGGCCGCTTCCGGCGGTTTACGGCTATTGATGACCAAGTCCGCCGCCAGCAGCTGGCTGGCCTGCCTGGTCAACGCGCTGTCGATGCGGTCGGCAAAGAACGCCACGCTGCTCATCGCCGCCACCGCTACCAGCAAGGCCAACGCCAGCACGGTGAGCTCGCCGGATTTCAGCTCGCGCCGCAGCAGGCGCCAGCCCATCAGCCATGCCAGCCCTTTCATACGTCGCTCCGTGCCAGTACGCCGGCGGTAAGGCGGTACACGGCAGCACAACGCGCCGCCAACGAGCTGTCATGCGTTACCAGTACCAGCGCGGTGCCGGCTTCGGCATTCAGTTCGAACAGCAGCTCGATGATCTGCTGTCCGGTGGCCGGGTCCAAGTTGCCGGTGGGTTCGTCGGCAAACAGCAGCGCCGGGCGCAGCACAAAGGCACGCGCCAGCGCCACGCGTTGCTGCTCGCCGCCCGACAGATGGCGCGGGTAGTGGTCCAGCCGGTGGCCCAGGCCCACGCGCTGCAGCATGGCGGCGGCAGTTGTACGGGCGTCGGCGCGGCCAGCCAGCTCCAGCGGCAGCATCACGTTTTCCAGCGCGGTAAACTGCGGCATCAGCTGGAAGTTCTGGAACACAAAGCCCACCTGCTCGCGGCGCAGCAGCGCGCGGCCGTCTTCGTCCAGGCCGGATAGCGGCTGGCCCGCCAGCCAGACTTCGCCGGAACTTGCTGCATCCAGCCCTGCCAGAATGGCCAGTAACGTCGACTTGCCGCTGCCGCTGGCACCGACGATGGCCACGCTCTCGCCGGCGGCCACCGCCAGGCTGGCGTCTTTGAGAATGGCCAGTTGCTGGCCGTGATAGTTCACTTGCCGGGTAACGGCCTGGGCGCGCAGAATCGCGCTGTTTACCGAAGAGGATGTCATGTTGATGATCAAGCGCTGTCTGTTGTTGGCCTGCCTGTTGGTGGCACCGCTGGCCCAGGCCGGCAAGATTGTGGTGTTTGGCGACAGCCTGTCTGCCGCCTACGGGCTCAACCCTGCACAAGGCTGGGTGAGCTTGTTGCAAAAGCAACTGGGGCCAAAACATCAGGTAATCAATGCCAGCCTGAGCGGGGAAACCACCGCGGGCGGCCTGGCGCGGCTGCCTGCCGTACTGCAGCAACACAAACCGGACGTGCTGGTACTGGAGCTGGGCGGCAACGACGGCCTGCGCGGCCTGCCGCTACCCGCCATGCAGGATAACCTGAACCAGATGGTGCGTTTGGCACAATCGCAAAAAGCCCGCGTTCTATTGGTGGGCATGGCATTGCCACCGAACTATGGCCCGGAGTACGGCAACAAGTTCCAGGCCGTGTTTCGCGATGTCGCCAGTGCGCGCAAAACACCACTGGTACCCTTACTGGTCAAGGGGTTCGAGCGCGACCTGAGCAAGTTCCAGCCTGATGGTATCCACCCGGCAGCCAGCGCCCAGGCACAAATGATGAACAACGTGCTACCGGCGCTACTGCCCTTGCTGCCAAAATCCTGACCCGTGCCGCAGTAACAGCAAAGCCGACGCCATCCGCCTGCAGAAGCAAAAACCCCGCCAATGCGGTAATGCCAGTCAGTTAATGCTGACTGGCGTTTTTTGACTAGGGGTTTGCTGCGCTCAGGAGTGCTTTTGCGTCCGCTATGCGGACGATGATTAGATGCCGGTTCCGCCCGGCAGACGGGAAAGGGGGCGGATTGCCGCCCCCTTTTCATTCCCCCGCAACCCGGGGCTGCTCGAAACCCCGTTCAAAATGGCACGCCCCAGGCGCCGCCGAACTCGCCCCTCTCTAACGGCTCGGGGCTCAAACAAATCGGCGTCTTAAAACCTGGGGCACACCATTTTGACCGGCTCGCGCCAACGGGATGGGGCGCTTCACTCACGCCCTACCGATTGATGGCCAAGTACATTCGCCTAACTGACTGGCATTACGCCAATGCGTTTTTTTTGTTTCACATGACAAGCACAGCCCGGCGACTACACGCACGTATTTGTACCTGCAGTGACTGCTTACAAAACAGCCCGCAATTGCGGGCTGTTTTGTTGTCCGGGCCAAGGTTGGCCGCAAACAAGGCTTAGCGGGTAACCGGCTTGTAACGGATGCGCTTGGGCTTGGCACCTTCTTCGCCCAGGCGTTTCTTCTTGTCGGCTTCGTATTCCTGGTAGTTGCCGTCAAAGAAAGTCCACTGCGATTCGCCTTCCGCTGCCAGGATGTGGGTGGCGATACGGTCCAGGAACCAGCGGTCGTGGCTGATTACGAACACGGTGCCGGCGTATTCCAGCAGTGCGTCTTCCAGCGCACGCAGGGTTTCCACGTCCAGGTCGTTGGACGGTTCATCCAGCAGCAGCACGTTGCCGCCCTTCAGCAGGGTTTTGGCCAGGTGCAGGCGGCCGCGTTCGCCACCGGACAGCATGCCCACTTTCTTCTGCTGGTCGGCGCCCTTGAAGTTGAAGCGGCCCAGGTAGGCGCGGCTGGACATTTCGAACTTGCCGACGGTAATCAGGTCGGCGCCGCCGGACACGTCCTCGAACACGGTCTTGTCGCCGTCCAGGCCTTCGCGGCTCTGTTCGACAAAGGCCATCTGTACGGTCTGGCCGATCTTCACGCTGCCGCTGTCCGGTTGTTCCTTGCCGGCAATCATTTTGAATAGGGTGGACTTACCGGCACCGTTGGGGCCGATAATGCCGACGATGGCGCCCGGCGGGGCCTTGAAGCTGAGGTTGTCGATCAGCAGGCGGTCGCCAAAGCCCTTGGACACGTTCTCGAATTCGATCACTTCGTTACCCAGACGCTCGGCCACCGGAATGAAGATCTCCTGGGTCTCGTTGCGCTTCTGGTTTTCAAAGCTGGACAGTTCCTCGAAGCGGGCGATACGCGCCTTCGACTTGGCCTGGCGGCCTTTCGGGTTCTGGCGCACCCATTCCAGTTCCTGCTTCATGGCCTTCATGCGCGCGGCTTCGGACTTGGCTTCCTGCTGCAGGCGGGCTTCTTTCTGTTCCAGCCAGCCGGAGTAGTTGCCCTTCCACGGAATGCCTTCGCCGCGGTCCAGCTCCAGAATCCATTCGGCAGCGTTATCCAGGAAGTAGCGGTCGTGGGTGACAGCCACCACGGTACCCGGGAAGCGCACCAGGAACTGTTCCAGCCACTCAACCGATTCGGCGTCCAGGTGGTTGGTGGGTTCGTCCAGCAGCAGCATGTCGGGCTTGGACAGCAGCAGCTTGCACAGCGCCACGCGGCGTTTTTCACCACCGGACAGCGGGCCGATCTTGGCGTCCCACGGCGGCAGGCGCAGCGCGTCGGCGGCCAGCTCCAGCTGCAGCTCGATATTGTCACCGGCGCCGGCGGAGATGATGGCTTCCAGACGGGCCTGTTCTTCGGCCAGGGCGTCAAAGTCGGCGTCCGGCTCGGCGTAGGCGGCGTACACCTCTTCCAGGCGCTTTTGCGCGTTCATCACTTCGCCCATGCCGCTTTCCACTTCTTCGCGCACGGTTTTTTCCGGGTCCAGCTGCGGTTCCTGCGGCAGGTAGCCGATGTTCAGGTTCGGCTGCCACTGCACCTCGCCGTCGTATTCTTTTTCGACGCCGGCCATGATCTTCAGCACGGTGGATTTACCGGCGCCGTTCAGACCCAGCAGGCCGATCTTGGCGCCGGGGAAGAAGGACAGCGAGATGTCCTTGATGATCTGGCGCTTGGGGGGGACGATCTTGCTCACGCGGAGCATGGACATCACGTATTGAGCCATGGTTTACCTAAGTTCTATAGGGGAAGAGACATTTGCCACGAACCCCACGAAAAGCACGAACAGGCCAGAAAATCTGTCTGCTCGGGCGGGTGGGGTCGTGGCTAAAACCAACCTGATGATTCTAGCAAAATCCGCCTGCGGCCAACCTTGTTACTGGCGTGCGGTGCGGACGTTGGCCGGCGGTACGGCAGCCGGGTCGTTGCTGCGCCACGGGTTGATGTCCAGGCCGCCGCGGCGGGTGTAGCGCGCATATACGGTCAGGCGCTGCGGCGCACAGGCCTGCAGTACGTCGGTGAAGATGCGCTCCACGCACTGTTCGTGGAATTCGTTGTGCTGACGGAAGCCGATCAGGTAGCGCAGCAGCGCTTCGCGGTCGATGCGCGGGCCGGTGTAGCTGATCTGCACGCTGCCCCAGTCCGGCTGGCCGGTTACCAGGCAGTTGGACTTCAGCAGTTGCGAGCACAGCGTTTCGCTGACCACGTTGGCCGCGTCGGCGTGCAGCAGTTGCGGGCAGGGCGCGTAGTTGTCTACCTCGATATCCAGCTCGTCGATGCTGCTGCCGGCCAGCTCCACAATCTGTTCGCGGCCAAAATCGGCCGGCGACAGCAGGCTGACTTCGACTTTGCCGCCTGCAGCGTTGCTCAGGTCCATGCTCAGCTGCGCTTGTACCTGGTCCCAGCTGGCGATGCGGGTCTGGTTATAGCTGTTCAGATACAGCTTGAACGATTTGGACTCGATCAGGTTGGGGCTGTCGGCCGGAATGCGGAAGGTGGCAATCGCCACTTGCGGTTTGCCGCGTGCGTTCAGCCACGACAGCTCAAAGCCGGTCCACAGGTCCACGCCGTGAAACGGCAGCGCGTTGGCCGCCACGCCGATCTCGTCGCGTTTTTGCTGGCGGGCAATCGGGAACAGCAGGCTGTTGTCGTACTGGTCCTGGTAGTCCACCTTCTTGCCCAGCGGGGAAAACTCGGGGGTGTAGGTCGGGGTCATCATTATTCCTCGTGCCGCGGCGTGCCCGCAGGGGCCGCCGCCAGCTTTATTGTAGGCAGGCTGCCGCAGCCTGCCGGGTATTCAGACGGTGCGACGCATGAACTGGCGCGGGCGCAGGCCCAGCGCCAGCAGCGTGGCAAAGTAGGCGCCGGCGCCAGCAACTACCAATAGCAGCAGCCACAGCGCGCGTTGCCAGCTATGGCCGTGCCAGTCGATCGGCAGCACGTTCAGCAGCAGTAGCAAGGTGGCGGCCATGGCCGCGACACCACCGGCCAGCCGCAGCATGAAGCCCGTCCAGCCGGCGGATGGCTGGTAGATGCCATGCTTGCGCAGCTGGTAGTACAACAGCGCGGCGTTCAGGCAGGCGCCCAGGCCGATCGACAGCGACAGGCCGGCGTGCTTCAGCGGGCCGATAAAGGTGAGGTTCATCAGCTGGGTGGCGGCCAGCGTCACCAGCGCAATCTTCACCGGCGTCTTGATGTTCTGCCGCGCATAAAAGCCCGGCGCCAGCACTTTCACCAGGATCAAGCCCAGCAGGCCGACGGCGTAGGCCATCAGCGCTTGCTGCGTCATGGCGGCGTCGTGGGCGGTGAACTTGCCGTACATGAACAGCGTGGCAATCAGCGGTTGCGACAGTACCGCCAGGCCGACGGTGGACGGCACCGCCAGCAACAGCGACAGTCGCATGCCCCAGTCCAGCAACTGGCTGAATTCGCCCTGGCTTTCCGGGCCGCGCGCCGCCTGTTTGGACAGCGACGGCAGCAGGATGGTGCCCAGCGCCACGCCCAGCACGCCGGTGGGGAATTCCATCAGCCGGTCGGCGTAGTACATCCACGACACGCTGCCGGACACCAGAAACGACGCAAATATGGTGTTGATCACCAGCGAGATCTGCGCGATGGACACGCCGAAAATGGCCGGCCCCATCTGGCGGATGACGCGCCAGACCGCGGCGTCGCGCAGGTTCAGGCGTGGCATCGGCAACATGTCCAGCTTCTTCAGGTGCGGCAGCTGGTACAGCAGCTGGGCAATGCCGCCGATAAACACCGCCCACGCCAGCGTCAGTACCGGCGGGTCGAAGTAGGGCGTCAGCAGCAGCGAGCACAGGATGAACGACACGTTCAGCAGCGTGGGCGTGAACGCCGGTACCGAAAAGCGGTTCCAGGTATTGAGCACGCTGCTGGCCAGCGACGACAGCGAAATGAACAAGATATAAGGAAAGGTGATGCGCAGCAGCTCGCTGGTCAGCGCCACCTTGTCCGGGTTGCTGGCAAAGCCGGGGGCGGTGAGCCAGATAATCCACGGTGCGGCCAGCATGCCCAGCGCCGTGACCGCCATCAGCACCACCGTCAGCGTGCCGGTGATGTGCGACAGGAAGGCGCGGGTTTCCGCTTCGCCGCGTTGCTCCTTGTATTCGGCCAGTACCGGTACGAAGGCCTGCGAAAAGGCGCCTTCGGCAAAGATGCGGCGCAGCAGGTTGGGCAGTTTGAAGGCCACAAAGAAGGCGTCGGTGGCGAGGCCGGCGCCGAATACGCGGGCAATGATGGCGTCGCGGACAAAGCCCAGCACGCGCGAAACCAGGGTCATGCTGCTGACTTTTGCCAGCGCTTTTAGGAGGTTCATGCTTGGGTAAAATCAGACACTATGAAGAAGGTTTAAGCCCGCCAGTTTACGCGGGTGGGTTTGTTGTTGCAAAACCTCATGTTAGGGCTTAGAATCGCCGGTTTCAGATTCCGCTCATCAGGAGACACCACATGGCTAACAGCGCACAAGCTCGCAAGCGTGCACGCCAGGCTCTCAAGCAGCGCGCGCAAAACGCTAGCCTGCGTACTGCATTCCGCACTGCAGTAAAGAAAGTTATCAAAGCCGTTGAAGCTGGCGACAAAGCCGCTGCTCAGGCTCAATTCCAGGCTTCCACCAAAGTCATCGACCGTATCGCTGACAAAGGCGTGTTCCACAAGAACAAGGCTGCTCGTCACAAGAGCCGTCTGTCCGCCCAAGTTAAGGCCATGGCCGCCTAATTTGCCCTTAACGGCAAAAGAATACGCAAAGGCTCCGCAATCGCGGGGCCTTTTGTGTTTTTACGACCGGGCACTTTGCGGCAGCCGGCCAGTCTGTCACTGCCGGTGTTTCTATCGATGACGACAATGCGAAAACTTCTTCCCCTGTTGCTGTCGCCGCTGGCCTGGGCCGATGGCAACCTGCAGGTCGGCTTGCAGCAGTGCGCCCAGCTGGGCGATGGCGCTGCCAGACTGGCGTGTTACGACGCGCTGGCCGCCCAGCCGCTGCCGGCGCCGTCTGTCACCAGCCAAGCCGTGCAGGCTGCGGCCAACCCTGCGCCGGTGGCGGCTATCGAGCCGGTGGCCAATGGTGTGTCGTTGCCGGCTAGCGGGGCTGCCGCCAGCTTGCCCGAGCTGGGTGGCCAGCGTGCTGCATCCGCAGTGCCGGTGATTACCAGCAGCAAGCACAGCACCTTGGCCAGCCAGTGGGACCTGGACGAAGACAACAAGCTGGGCACCTTTGTACTGCGCGCCCACAAGCCCACCTACATCCTGCCGGTGTGGTACCAGGCTTCGCCCAATGTGCGGCCCGATTCGCCAACGCAGGAAGCGGTGACGTTGTTCGGCAAGAAAATGAACAATGTCGAGGTGAAGTACCAGATCTCGTTCAAGAGCAAGATGTGGGAAAACGTGCTGGGTTCGCCGGCCGACTTGTGGTTCGGCTACAGCCAACAGTCGCACTGGCAGATGTACAACAAGCAGCAATCGTCGCCGTTCCGCGAAACCGATTACGAGCCGGAAGTGGTGCTGACCACGCCGTTGCCGGCTAACTGGCAATGGGGTGATTGGCGCCTGCGCATGGCCGGGGTGGGCATCCTGCACCAGTCCAATGGCCAGACCGACCCGCTGTCGCGCAGTTGGAACCGCCTGTACGGCATGCTGGGGGCAGAAAACGGCAACCTGTCGCTGACGGCGCGCTGGTGGTACCGGTTGCCGGAAAAAGCCAGCGAAGACGATAACCCCGACTTGCAAACCTTTACCGGGCGCGGCGACCTGCAGGCGGTGTACCGCTGGAACGGCCATACCTTCGGCGGAACCGTGCGCTACAACCCCAGCAGCCACAAAGGCGCTGCACAGCTGGACTGGACCTTCCCGGTGGCCGGCCGCTTGCGCGGTTATGTACAGGCTTACGATGGCTACGGCGAGTCGCTGCTGGATTACAACCACCGCTCGCGCGGTATCGGCTTTGGCCTGATGCTGACCGACTGGCTCAGCAACTGATTGCCGGTCGCGTCAAAGAAAACGCCCCTGCGGCCAACGGCTGACAGGGGCGTGCTGTTTTATCGTGCAGGGCGTTACAGTTCGATATCGCCGCACAGCAGGCCGGCGGCCTCGCGCGCCATTTCGCCTTCTTCGTCGGTGGCCATCACGTAGGCGTGCAGGCGGCTGCTAGCGGCGGTAATGCGGTAAGACTGCGCCAGGTTGGCCGCCAGGTCGGCCTCGAAGCCCAGCCAGGCCAGTTGCTTGAGGATGCGGCTGCGGATTTCCGGCGAGCGCTCGCCAATGCCGGCGGTAAACACGATGGCGTCCAGCCCCTTCATGGCGGTGGCCAGCGACGCCACTTCACGCGCGGCACGGTAACAGAACAGCTCCACCGCCTCGCGTGCCTCGTCGCTGCGTGCCTGTAGCAGCTCGCGCATGTCGCTGGACAGCCCGCCGGACACGCCCAGCAGCCCGCATTGCTTGTACAGCTCCTGCCGCACCGCGGTCACGTCCATGCCCTCGTGTTCCATCCAGTACAACACCACTTCCGGGTCCAGCGTGCCGGGGCGGGTAGACATCATCAGCCCGTCCAGCGCCGAAAAGCCCATGCTGGAAGCCACGCTGTGGCCAGCCTGGATGGCGCAGGCGCTGGCGCCGCTACCCAGGTGCAGGACCACCACCTTGCTGTCGCCCAGGCCCAGCTCGGGCAGCCGGCGGGCGATGGACGCGTACGACAGCCCGTGGAAGCCGTAACGGCGCAGGCCTTTGTCGTGCCAGTGGCGGGCAATGCCGAAGCGGGTGGCCACCACCGGCTGGCTGCAGTGGAAGGCGGTGTCGAAGCAGGCGATCTGCGTCAGGTGCGGGTCCAGCTTGGCAAAGGCGTGCATCACCGACAGGCTGACCGGCTGGTGCAGTGGCGCCAGCGGAATCAGCGCCGACAGCGCATCCACCACCTCTGGCGTCATCACCACTGGGCTGCGGTAGTGCTGGCCGCCGTGCACCACGCGGTGTACCACCGCCTGCGGTAGCAGATCGTGGTCGGCCAGCGTGTTCAGCACCGCGGCCACGTTTTCGTCACGCCCGGCGCTGTCCAGTGGCAGCTGGAAGCGCTTGCCGCCTTTGTCCAGTTCCAGCACCGCGTTGTCGCGGCCAAAGTGATCCACCATGCCGCGCGCCAGCAGCGTCTTGCCGTCGCTGCCGTAGGCGCGGAATTTCAGGGTGGCCGAGCCTGCATTGATGGCAATCAGTGCTTTGCCCATGCTGTCTCCTTGCATTATCTGCTGCCCGCCTGCTGGCGCCGGCTGGCGGCGTAAAGGTTGGCCACGGCTGCCGAGGCCAAGCGGCCGGCAGCGTCGTCAGCGCGGCTGGTCAGCACGATGGGCACCCGGGCACCCATCACGATACCGGCGCTGGCGGCGGCAGCCAGATAGGTAAGCTGCTTGGCCAGCATGTTGCCGGATTCCAGATCCGGCACCAGCAGGATGTCCGGTTCGCCAGCCACGTCCGATTCGATACCCTTAGTATCGGCTGCGGCGTGCGAAATGGCATTGTCGAATGCCAGCGGCCCGTCCAGCAGCGCACCCTTGATCTGCCCGCGGTCGGCCATCTTGCACAAGGCGGCCGCGTCCAGCGTAGAGCGGATCTTCGGATTGATGGTTTCCACCGCCGACAAAATGGCCACTTTGGGGCGAGCCAGGCCCAGTGCGTGGCACAGGTCGATGGCGTTCTGGCAGATGTCGCGCTTGGTGGCCAGGTCGGGTTCGATGTTGACGGCAGCGTCGGTAATGAACAGGTAGCGCGGGTAGCTTTCCACCTTCATCACGAACACATGGCTGATGCGGCGGTCGGTGCGGATGCCCTTGGCGCGGTCCAGCACCGCGCTCATGAATTCGTCGGTGTGCAGGCTGCCCTTCATCAGGCTGTCGGCAAAGCCTTCGCGTACCAGCTCCACCGCACGCTCTGCGGCGGCGTGGCTGTGTTCCACGTCGATGGTTTCATAACGGCCCAGATCGATGTCCAGGCTGGCGGCCAGCTTGGTCAGCTTGGCGCGAGGGGCAATCAGGATCGGGGTGGCGATGCCTTGTTCGGCGGCCTCTACCGCGCCTTGCAGGGCTTCCGGGCTGCAGGGGTGGGCCACGGCCATCGGGCGCGGGCCGTTGCTACGGGCTTGTTCGATAATGTCGGTAAATGCGTGATCGTCGCGGGTCATGGCTGCTGCTCCTGTACGGTGCCGCCAGGAAATGCCCCGTGCCGGTGGGCGGCTTGCCGGCACGGGCTGGGCTGGCCGTACTCAGGCCATGATATTGAAGCCGCCATCCACGTAGGTCACTTCGCCGGTCAGCGCGCGGGCGGCGTCGGAGGCGAGGAAGGCAGCGGTATGGCCGATGTCCTCAATGCTGACCAGGCGGTTCTGCGGCGCACGCTCGATGGCATCGTCGATCAGCTTGTCGAAGTGGGCAATGCCGCTGGCGGCGCGGGTTTTCAGCGGGCCGGGGGAGATGGTGTGCACGCGGATGCCCTTGCTGCCCAGCTCGTGGGCCATGTAGCGGGTGGTGCTTTCCAGCGCCGCTTTGACCGGCCCCATGATGTTGTAGTTTTCTACTACCTTGTCGGCGCCGTAGTAGCTCATGGTTAGCAGGGCGCCGCCGTTCACCATCAGCGGCTCGGCCAGGCGCGCCATCTCGATGAACGAGTAGCACGACACGCGCATCGCTTGCAGGAAGCCGTCTTTGGAGCAGTCGGTCACGCGGCCGTGCAGGTCGTCCATCGGGCAGAACGCGATGGAGTGCACCACGAAGTCCAGGCTGCCCCATTGTTCGCGGATGGCTTCGAATACAGCTTCCAGCTGGCCGTCCTGCTGCACGTCCAGCGGCAGGATCAGCGGCGCATCCAGCCCTTCGGCCAGCGGGCGCACGAATTTTTCGGCCTTGTCGTTGAGGTAGGTGATGGCAATGTCGGCGCCCAGGTCGTGCATGACCTTGGCGCAACCGTAGGCAATGCTGTGCTCGTTGGCTACGCCAACAATCAGGCCGCGTTTGCCGGCCAGCGGCAGGTGGGATGTGCTCATGACTGCTCCTGTATCAGATAAGGAAAGGTGGTGGCCTGCCCATGTTGCAGTGCATGCATTGCACTGCCGTGAATCCGATTTTTGTATTGGCGTATCAGTCGGATATAATCACCCGTTTGTGCGGGTTCGGGCTTGCCGTGGTGTGCGTCTGGCCCCATTATCATGAGCCTGTTTATTGCGGTGCGATTTGATGCACTGCAATATTTGCCCGATTATGTCATTGCGATTGTGGTTGGAGTGGTAAACATGCCGATTTATGAATACCGTTGTGAAGCGTGTGGTGCGCAAAAGGAACATCTGCAGAAAATGAGCGATGATCCCATCGCCCAATGCCCGGCCTGTGGCAGCGAGCAGTACAGCAAACAGCTGTCTGCCGCCGGCTTTCAGCTGAAAGGCAATGGCTGGTACGTCACCGACTTCAAAAACGGCAGTGGCCCGGCCTGTGGCAGCGGCGGCTGTGGTAACGGCGGTTGCGCCTGAGGCCCTATGAAACAAATAAAGTTGACCCTGCGTGGCTATCTGGCTACCGGCTTGCTGATCTGGCTGCCAGTAGCCATCACGCTGTGGGTGCTGAACCTGATCATCAGCACGCTGGACCAAACCATCAACCTGCTGCCCCATGCCTGGCGCCCGGAGAGCCTGTTTGGCTTTGACATCCCCGGCCTGGGGGTGGTGCTGGCGTTTGCCATCCTGCTGGCCACCGGTTTCATGGCGGCCAACGTGCTGGGCCAGAAGCTGCTGGACCTGTGGAACCTGATACTGACCCGTACTCCGGTGGTCAGCACCATCTACAACAGCGTAAAGCAGGTGTCCGACACCCTGCTGTCTGACTCCGGCCAGGCCTTCCGCAAGGCGCTGCTAGTACGCTTTCCACACCAGGACGCATGGACCGTAGCGTTCCAGACCGGCACACCTGGCGGTCAGCTCAAAACACAGCTGGGCGACGAAGAGCACGTCAGCGTCTACGTGCCGACCACGCCGAACCCGACATCCGGCTACTTCATCATCGTGCCCAAAAGCGCTACTCGCGAGCTGGACATGAGCGTGGACGAAGCCCTGAAGTACGTGATTTCCATGGGGGTGGTGGCACCGCCTGCCCCTGCTGACGTGCGCAAGCAAGTGGGCGACGAACGAAATTGACAGGGTTGGCCGCACGCGGCCAACCCGGTTTTGCGTCTACCTGTCAGGAAATCTCTCTACGAATTCAACACAAAGGCATTGCAATGCGTACCGATTATTGCGGACTTATCGACAAGAAATACCTCGGCCAGACCGTTACCGTCAAAGGCTGGGCTCACCGTCGTCGTGACCACGGCGGCGTGATCTTCATTGACCTGCGCGACCGTGAAGGTCTGGTGCAGGTAGTGATCGATCCGGACACCCCGGAAGCGTTCCAGACCGCCGATAGCGCCCGTAACGAATACGTGCTGTCCATCACCGGTATCGTGCGCGAGCGCCCGGCCGGCACCGCCAACAGCAAGATGATCTCCGGCGAGATCGAAATCCTGGCCAAGGACATCGAGATCCTGAACACCGCGGCTACCCCGCCGTTCCAGATCGACGACGAAAACCTGTCCGAGAACGTGCGCCTGACCAACCGTGTCATCGACCTGCGTCGCCCGGCCATGCAGAAAAACCTGCGCCTGCGTTACCGCGTGGCGATGGGCGTGCGTAACCACCTGGACAAGCAGGGCTTTATCGACATCGAAACCCCGATGCTGACCCGCTCCACCCCGGAAGGCGCCCGCGACTACCTGGTACCGTCCCGCGTGCATCCGGGCGAGTTCTTCGCGCTGCCGCAGTCGCCGCAGCTGTTCAAGCAGCTGCTGATGGTGGCCGGCTTCGACCGCTACTACCAGATCACCAAGTGCTTCCGTGACGAAGACCTGCGTGCCGACCGCCAGCCGGAATTCACCCAGATCGATATCGAGACCTCGTTCCTGAACGAGGACCAGATCATGGATATCACCGAAAACATGGCGCAGGAAATCTTCCGCGACGTGATGAACGTGGAGCTGGGCAAGTTCCCGCGCATGACCTACGGCGACGCCATGTTCTACTACGGCTCCGACAAGCCGGACCTGCGCGTCAGCCTGAAATTCACCGAACTGACCGACGTGATGAAGTCGGAAGAGTTCAAGGTTTTCCGCGGTGCTGCCGACATGGCCAATGGCCGCGTGGTGGCCCTGCGCGTACCGAACGGTGCCACCCTGTCGCGTAAAGAGATCGACGACTACACCCAGTTTGTCGGCATCTACGGCGCCAAGGGCCTGGCCTACATCAAGGTTAACGACGTCACCAAGCTGAACGAAGAGGGCCTGCAGTCCCCGATCGTGAAGTTCCTGTCCGCTGCCGGCCTGCAAGCCATCATCGAGCGTACCGGTGCCCAGAACGGCGACATCATCTTCTTTGGCGCTGATAAAGCCAAAGTGGTGAACGAAGCCATCGGCGCGCTGCGTATCAAGATCGGTCACGAGCGTGGCGAGAAAGACGGCTACTTCGTGCGCGAATGGCGCCCGCTGTGGGTGGTGGACTTCCCGATGTTCGAACACGACGAAGAAGCCGACCGCTGGACCGCTTGCCACCATCCGTTCACCAGCCCGAAACCGGGCCATGAAGACCTGATGGACACCGACCCGGGCGCTTGCCTGGCCCGTGCCTACGACATGGTGCTGAACGGTTGGGAAATCGGTGGTGGTTCGGTGCGTATCCACCGCGCCGATGTACAGGAAAAAGTGTTCGCCGCGCTGAAGATCAGCCCGGAAGAGCAGCAGAACAAGTTCGGCTTCCTGCTGGACAACCTGAAGTTCGGTGCCCCGCCGCACGGTGGCCTGGCCTTCGGTCTGGACCGTCTGGTAACCCTGATGGCCGGTGCCGAGTCCATCCGCGACGTCATCGCCTTCCCGAAAACCCAGCGTGCGCAGTGTCTGCTGACCAACGCCCCGAACGCGGTAGACGAGAAGCAGCTGCGCGAACTGAACCTGCGCCTGCGCCAGAAGGCCGAGCCGACCGCCTAAGGTTGGCCGCACGTGGCATAGGCAACACAACGGGCCCCGTCGGGGCCCGTTTTTTATGTGTCTGGCGCTTGATAAAGCAACATCTCGCCGTCATCTGGCAGCGGTAGGCTGGATGATTGCCAACCGCTATCGCCCGGATTGGCATTTTCAATTTGAGCGTGGCTGGCGGCTGCTTTATAACCGCCGCAGCAGCCGGATCAACCGGACCAAATCACTGTTTTTCCCAAGGAGACTTTCATGGCCGTACTCGTAGGCAAACAAGCCCCGTTCTTTGCTGGTGAAAAAACCTTCTCCGCCGTGCTGGGCGATGGTCAGATCGTTGACAACTACTCCTTCCAGGAAGCCACTGCCGGCAAATACGCCGTGGTGTTCTTCTACCCGCTGGACTTCACCTTCGTGTGCCCGTCCGAACTGATCGCTTTCGATCACCGCCTGGCCGAGTTCAAGGCCCGCAACGTGGAAGTGATCGGCGTGTCCATCGACAGCCAGTTCACCCACGCCGCATGGCGCAACACCCCGGTAGAAAAAGGCGGTATCGGCCAAGTGGGCTACACCCTGGTGGCCGACATCCAGCACGAACTGTGCAAAGCCTTCGACGTAGAAGCCGACGGCGGCGTGGCCTTCCGTGGCTCCTTCCTGATCGACAAAGCCGGTGTGGTACAGCACCAGGTCGTGAACAACTTGCCGCTGGGCCGCAACGTGGACGAGATGATCCGCATGGTTGACGCCCTGCAGTTCACCGAAGAGCACGGCGAAGTGTGCCCGGCTGGCTGGAACAAAGGCAAAAAAGGCATGACCGCCAGCGCCGAAGGCGTAGCGGCTTACCTGGCTGAAAACGCCAAAGACCTGTAATCCCGCCCCGCCAGCCGTCAGGTTGGCCGCAGGATGTCAAAAGCCCCGCGCAAGCGTAATGCCAGTCAGTTAACGCTGACTGGCATTTTTCGTTGGATATTTGTGTGCCCTGTTCTTCACCACTCGCGGGCAATGTCGGTCTGGTCTGCGGGGTGGTAGGACAAACAGACTCGAC
>NZ_JBKBHK010000017.1:0-70043 GCF_046297735.1 Vogesella sp. | reverse complement strand
TCCATCACCAGCGCGGCTTTGCGCTTGGCGGTCCAGCGTTTGATGTCGTCTTCCATGGTCATACTCATCACATGCTCCTGTGTGAATTATGACCTGTGCAGGTTTTTAGTGGGTCATTACACCACATCATGCAGATGAGTTGGTGGGCACGCTGCGCTTTGCCCACTCTACATCGTTACATTTCCTTGCACGCCTTGCCGGGGTAGCCGGGCAGTGTGCTGGCCTCGGGGCTGCAGGCTAGCTGTTGCGCCTGCGCCAGCCGTGCCGGCAATGTGGCGGCGGTGACGTCGGCCCAGCCCATCTTGTTGCCCAGTCAGCTGGCCCAGGCAAATTCCACAAAGTACACGTCGTCTTTTTTGCTGAAGTAGCCGTCGTCCTGCAGCCAGCCGGCCAGGCTGCGGTACGGGTAGTCGGGTAGTGCGCTTAGCGTGGCGGGCAGTTGCGCCGGCGCCAGCGGCTGGCCTTGCTGGTTGTACAGCCAGGCCCAGTGCCGTGCCTGCATCTGCGCCCAGAAGCCGTCGGCCTGCGGTAGCTTGCCGATCACCTGCACCGGTGCCTGGCGCACGCCCACGCGCAGCAGCGCGCTGGCAAAGTGGTGGCGGTCTACCAGATACAGTTGGCCGCCGGGGCCGATCACCACCGGGATGGCCTTTTTGCGGATGCGTGCGGCCAGCTTGTCGGCGGACAGCTGCCGCAGGCTGGTGGCTTCGTCGTCTACCTGCAGCTGGCCGATGCCGCCCTGGGTGGGGTGCAGCGCGGCCAGCGCGGTGTCGCACCAGCTGCCGACGGGGGTATCGGGTTGGCAGGGCGCGGCGCTGGCGTTGGCCGCGATGCAGGCAAGCAGGGGGATGAGCAGATGACGCATGGTGGCTCCGGTCAGGGGGTGGGCGGCGTTTGCATGTCGGCTACCGCCAGGTCGATAAAGGCGCGGACTTTGGGCGTCAGGTAGCGGGCGCTGGCAAACAGCGCGTGTACCGGCACGCTGTCCGGCTGCCAGGCGGGCAGTACCCGTTGCAGGCTGCCACTGGCTACGGCGGGGGCGGCCACCAGCAGCGGCAGCATGGCGATGCCCAGGCCGCTGGCGGCGGCCTGGCTGAGGGCAAACACATTGTTGGCGCGCAGGCGTGGTTGCAGTGTCAGGCTGACGTGGCGGCCATCGTGGTGCAGCTGCCATTGCCCCTGGTGGCGGCCGCCACTGAAAACCAGCTGCGGGTGCCCGGCCAGCGCTTGCGGGCTGTCGGGTTGGCCGCTGCGTGCCAGGTAGGCGGGGGCTGCGTACAGGCCGTATTGCAGCTCGCCCAGCTTGCGCGCCGCCAGCGACGAGTCGGGCAGCGGCCCCAGCCGGATGGCCAGGTCGAAGCCCTCGTGCACGATGTCGACCAGCCTGCTGGTGTAGTCGGCGTCTACCGTCACCTGCGGATACTGGCCAAGGTAATGCTCTAGCCAACGGCTGACCGCCATCATGCCAAACTCCACACCGCAGGTAAGCCGCAGTGTGCCGCGCGGTTCGCCTTGTGCCTGTTGTACGGCGTGGCGGGTATCGTCCACCGCTGCCAGGATGGCCTGCGCGCGCTGGTAAAACTCGCGGCCGATTTCGGTGAGCGACAGCGCCCGCGTGGTGCGCGCCAGCAGCCGCACGCCCAGCGAGCTTTCCAGCTGGCTGATTACGCGCGACAAGTGCGCTTTCTGGGTGCCCAGCGCGTCGGCAGCGCGGGTAAAGCTGCCCAGCTGTACCACTTTGACGAAGGCCTGCAGGGCGTAGAAATCCATTGTTGATGATTCCGGCAACAGAGAGTGCCATTTGGCCTGATTTATCTGGATAAACGCAAGCGGGCACACTGTGCGCTCCCCTGTTCAAGGAGTGTGTGATGAGCTTGCACGACACCAATCCCCGCCAGCCTGCCCAGCCCAAGCGCATTGCGCTGGTTATCGCCAACCCGGCCGTTTCCACTACCACCGGCTGGCCGGTGGGCTTCTGGTGGAGCGAACTCAGCCACCCCTATCACGTGTTTACCGAAGCCGGTTACGCGGTGGAAATCTTCAGCCCGGCAGGCGGCCGCTGCGAAGCCGACGCCATGAGCGACCCCAACGATGCCAGCGGCTACAGCCGTCACGACCTGATCAGTCAGGGGTTCATCCATACCCCGTCCTTGCTGGCGCAGGTGCAAGCTACCCGGCCGGTTACCGACATCGACCTGGCGCACTTCGACGCCATCGTGGTGGCTGGCGGCCAGGCGCCGATGTTCGGCTTCGAGCACGCCACCGCGCTGCACACCGTGTTTGCCGCTTTTTACGAGGCCGGCAAGGTTGCCGCTGCCCTGTGCCACGGCGTGGCCATTCTGGCCTACGTCAAAGACAGCCATGGCCGTT
The DNA here is from genome assembly GCF_046297735.1 of Vogesella sp. NCBI lineage: Bacteria > Pseudomonadati > Pseudomonadota > Betaproteobacteria > Neisseriales > Chromobacteriaceae > Vogesella > Vogesella sp. Next base: position 67,673 of record NZ_JBKBHK010000017.1, on the reverse strand, counting down.
ACCTGGCCAGCGGCAAGACGGTAACCGGCTTTGCCAATGTGGAAGAGGATTTTGCCGACCAGGCGGTGTGGGACTACGGCCTGCTGCCGCGCGGCACGCACGTGATGCCGTGGCGCATCGAAGACCGGTTGAAGGCGCTGGGGGCCAATTTCGTGCAGGCCGGTGCCTGGCGCAGCTTTGCCGTGCGCGACGGCAACCTGGTGACCGGGCAGCAAAACTTTTCCGGCGAGGCCACCGCGCGGCTGGTGATCGAGGCCCTGGGCCGCTAACGTTTTTCTTCAGGAGCAGAACATGCGTATTGCGTTTATCGGTTATGGCAATGTTGGCGCCCCGCTGGCAGACCAGCTGCAGCGGTTGGGCCACCAGGTCACGCTGGCGGCCCGCGACCCCGGTTCACCGGCCGTACAACACGCGCTGGCGCGCAACCCGGCCTTGCAGGTGGCCAGCCAGGCCGACGCCATCGCGGCCGCCGAGCTGGTGTTTCTGGCTACCCCGTTCAGCGTGGCCACCACGCTGTTGCCAACGCTGGCCGAGGCGCTGGCCGGCAAGGTGGTGGTGGATTGCACCAACCCGGTTGGCCCCGGCCTCAGCCATGGCCTGGATAGCCGGCAGTCCGGTACGGCGCTGCTGCAGCAAGCGTTGCCGGCGTCGCGCCTGGTGAAGGCGTTCACCATCTATGGTTACGAGAACTTCGAGAACAACACCTACCCCGGCTACAACGTGCAGCCGGTGATGATGTATTGCGGCGAAGAGGCTACTGCCAAGACGCTGGTGGCCGGCTTGATCGCGCAGTTGGGCTGGCAGCCGCTGGACGTGGGTGGCCTGGCGCAGGCGCTGCATCTGGAGCACATGACGCTGCTGTGGATACGCATGGTGCGGGCAGGGGGGCACTCGCCGCACCGGGTGTGGGCCACACTGACACGCTAGCCGTGCTGCAGCCATGCCAAGCTAGTGCGGTGGGGCGAGAGGGGCATGCTGATGGTTAAGGGGCAGTGCTTTTATCGAACGCTGTCATCCGGCATAGCATGTCTGGGCCGTCTGCCGCGCGCCGGGCCGGCAGCGGCAGCCACTGTCAGCTTACTGCGCAGTGCTGTAATGCCCGGTGTCTGAGGAGATGCTCATGTCCACCGCTACTCGCCCCCGTCCCCCGCAAACCGACAGCTTGCTGACCCCTCAGAACGCGGTGCTGGCGCTGATCGACTACCAGCCCGAGCAGTACCGTGGCGTGCACTCCGTTGACCACGACGAGCTGCTGCTGCACGTCACCACCCTGGGCGAGATTGCCACCGCGTATGCTGTGCCGGTGGTGCTGTCCACGGTGTTTGTGCAGCACGGCATGAGTGGTACCAATGCCGAGCTGTTGGCCGCATTGCCTGGCGTACCGGAAATCGACCGTACCAGCATGAATGCTTGGGAGGATGACGCATTTCGTGCTGCGATCGAGCAGACCGGGCGGCGCAAGCTGATCATCGCCGGCTTGTGGAGCGAGATCTGCGTGGCTTTCCCGGTGCTGGACGCGCTGCGCGAGGGCTACGAGGTCTACTTTGTCGCCGATGCCATCGGCGGTGTATCGCTGGCGGCGCACGAGGCGGCGATGCAGCGCATGGTGCAGGCCGGTGCCGTACCGATTTCTGTTATCGGGCTGGCGGGCGAGCTGCAGCGCGACTGGGCGCGTGAAGACACGGCTCCGTCCATGCGCCGCATCATGCGCAGCTATTTTGCCGGTATGGCGGCTTTGCGTCGCGGCGCCTGAGTCGGGGTAGAAGTAGCGCCTGGTCGCATCATTGCCGATGGGGAGACGACTACGCGGTGTATATCCCCACTGGATGCGCGCCGGGCGGGTCCGGTTTGCCAGGCAGCGAGCATGCGCCTTATCGACACTGTGGCCAGACAAGACAAAGGCGGGTTCCAGCTGGCAGCCCGCCTTTGTCGTTGGAGCTGGTTTTAGCGGCTGGCTTTGGCGATTTCTTCTGCTACCAGCGCTTGCAGCTGGGCATGGCCAAAGCTTGGCAATGGCCGGCCATTGACGAAGAACTCCGGCGTTTTGCGCACTTGCAGGGTTTGCGCATCTGCCAGGTCCTGGGCGATGACGTTAGCGATGTCCGGTGCGGCCATATCGCTTTTCAGTTGGGCCAGGTCCAACCCCGCTGCGGCCAACGGTGCCCAGATCCGTTCTTTATCCACGCTATGGTTGCGCGCCAAATCATCTTGCGCGGCTAGCAAGGCTTCCATTGCTTCCCAATACTTGCCTTGCCGGCGGGCTGCTTCCAGCGCAGCCACCAGTTGGTCAGAGCCAGCATGAAAGGGGGCGTAGCGCAGTACCAGGCGGATTTTGCCGGGGTTGGCCGCCATCATCTCCTTGATCAAAGGGTAAAAGGCGCGGCAGGTTTCGCAGGCTGGGTCGAAGAACTCGACCAGCACCACCGGGGCATTGGGGTTGCCCAGCGCTGGCGAGTGCATGCGTACCAGTGCCTCGCGGTTGACGCTGGCCTGCTGCGCAGCCTGTTCGCGCTGCTGCGATTGGTAGAAGGCGCTTGCCGCCAGAAAGCCGGACAGCAAGACGATAGCGGCCACGATGAATAGGGTTTTCGGTTTCATTTGCATGCTCGTAAGTGGGTTGCCAGTAGCAAAGCGCTAATGGTGAGGAAGGCGGCGGCTGATAGCAGCGGGATGGTGACGAAGCCGAACCACTCGATGACGGTGACCGAGCACGGCACGCCCTGGCTGCATGGCTGCATGGCCTCGGGGATGACGCCAGCAGTCACCAGCAGGTGGAAACACGCGATCAGGCTGCCGGGTACGGCCAGCGCCAGGCCGTAGCGCGCTACTTTGTGGTCGTAGGGAAACAGCCCCAGTGGCAGTAGCAGTACCAGCGGAAACATGAAGATGCGTTGGTACCAGCACAGCACGCAGGGGGGCAGCAGCATTACTTCGCCAAAAAACAGGGCGCCAAGGGTGGCCAGCGTGGCCAGTAGCCAGGCGGCAAAGACCAGGAACCAAGCCCTAGGGCTGGGCTGCACCGGTGTGGCAGGTGTTAGAAAAGTCATGGCTATGCCTTGGGCAGAATACAGACGCACCGTGGCCAGCATGCTGGCAACGGTGAGGATGACGCGCCGGCTATAGCCGGTGCAAGGGCGTCAGGCGTCAGGCGTCAGGCGGCGGGGGGGGCGGATGGGGGGCGCGATGACACGCATGGCCAAGGCTGGTGGGGCCTGGCCCTGTTGCGGGGGGATGAAAATGGCTGCCAATGCGGTCTGGGTTGCTGGTTGCGGGCCGGCGTGCAGGGCGCAGCAGTCTTCATCGCCCGCGGCCAGCTCCGCCTCGCCGTTGAGTTTGCCGGCGCAGCTCTGCACGCAGCCACGCAAGCCGGCATCGGCGCAGCTGCCGCCAGCATGGGCCAGGCTCATGGCTTGTAGCGATAGCAACATCAGGGCCAGTAACAGGCAGGTAAGGCGGACAAAACGCATGCTGTGGCGGTGGGCTGGGGGCAGGTTGGTCGGGGCGCTGCAGGCTGGCTGTAGCGGTGTGCGCTATGACCTGCTGATACCGGTGCGGGTTCCGAACCAGCTGGCAACCGTTGCGGCCAACCTGGGCTAGGGGCTGGGCTGGATGGCCAATGAGGGTAGCCCGGTGATATGCTTCTGGGCTTTTCATGTGCAGGCTGGCCATAACGGTGCCAGATGCGTTCTTCGATTTTTAAATCTATCGAAATGGGCACGTCATTGCCGATGTCACCCTATCGCCGCTCACGGTTTGTTGCGGTGCCCGTTATTATATCGGCATGATTCGAGCACCAGGGTCGGCGCTGCTGTGGCCGCTGCCTGTATCTCTAGGAGGGTTGGGTGTCTGTCTACAAGCTTAAACCGGCGTTCCAGCAGTTGCTGCGGCCTGCGGTGGCCGCACTGTATCGCCGCGGGGTGACTGCCAATCAGGTAACGCTGTTTGCCTGCCTGGTGTCGCTGCTGCTGGGCCTGGCCTTGTTTGTACTGGCACCGGCGCCCTGGCTGTTCGTGCTGGTGCCGGTCTGGCTGCTGCTGCGCATGGCGTGCAATGCGGTGGACGGTATGCTGGCGCGCGAGTTCGGCCAGCAGTCGGCACTGGGAGCCATGCTTAACGAACTGACCGATGTGTTATCCGATGCGGCCCTGTACCTGCCTTTTGTCTGGGTACTGCCCGGTTCGCCGTTCTGGCTTGGGCTGGTCATCGTGCTGGCCGGGTTATCCGAATTTGCCGGTGCGCTGGGGCCGACCGTGGGCGCTAGCCGCCGTTACGACGGGCCGATGGGCAAGAGCGACCGCGCGGTGGTGTTTGGTGCGCTGGGTCTGCTGGTGGCTACTGGCTGGCCGTTGCCGGCGTGGCTGGCCCTGCTGATGCCGCTGCTGGCCTTGCTGATTGCGCTCACCATCGTGCGGCGCGTACGTTTTGCCTTGCAGGAAGGGGCGACCTCTTCTGCACAGAGTCAATGAAGGGAATGTCATGATGACCAGCCGGCTTGCCTGCGAAGGCCATTTCACCACCCACGATGGCGAGGCCCTGTTCTACCGGCACTGGCCGGCAACGGGTGCGCAGCGGCGTGGTGCGGTGCTGCTGTTCCATCGCGGTCATGAGCATGGCGGCCGGATGGCGCATCTGGTGGACGAGCTTGATCTGCCCGATTTCGACTTTTTTGCCTGGGATGCGCGTGGCCATGGCCGCTCGCCCGGTTTGCGCGGCTACAGCCCGGGTTTTGCCGATTCGGTAAGGGACGTGCAGACCTTTGTTGATCACATCGCGGCGCAGCACGGTGTGGCCGTGGCAGATCAGTACATCATTGCGCAGAGTGTCGGTGCGGTACTGGTTTCTACCTGGGTACACGATTACGCGCCGAACATTCGTGGCATGACGCTGGCCTCGCCGGCCTTCAAGGTCAAGCTGTACGTGCCGTTTGCCCGTCAGGGCCTGGCGCTGCTGCACAAATTGCGCGGCCTGTTTTTTGTTAACAGCTACGTGAAGGCCAGGTTCCTCACCCACGACCCGCAGCGCATGGCCAGCTACGATACCGACCCGCTGATCACGCGACCGATTGCCGTCAATATCCTGCTGGACTTGTACCGCGCGGCCGAACGGGTCGTGGCTGACGCCCAGGCCATCGTCTGCCCCACCCAGCTGCTGGTGTCAGGGGCCGACTTTGTGGTGCACCAGCGCCCGCAGAAGCAGTTTTTCGCACGGTTGGGCAGTACGGTGAAGCACTATCTGCCGCTGCCGGGTTTTTATCACGATACGCTGGGCGAGCGTGACCGGGCGCCGGCAGTACAGGCCGTGCGCCAGTTCTTGCTGCGCCAGTTCGATACCCCGGCCGAGGCGGTGTGCTTGCATCAGGCCGACCAGTACGGTGCAACGGCAGACGAAGCCCGTGCACTGGCGCGGCCCTTGCCGCTGCTGTCGCCACGTGGGCTGTACTGGGCGCTGACGCGTGCCGGTCTGCGTTTGGGTGGCGTGTTGTCCGAGGGGGTACGGCTGGGGCACCAGACCGGCTTTGATTCCGGCAGTACGCTGGATTATGTGTACCGCAACCAGGCTCGTGGCTGCTCGCCGCTGGGGCGGCTGGTGGACCGCATCTATCTGGATTCGATAGGCTGGCGCGGCATACGCCAGCGCAAGCTGCATGTGGAGGCTTTGTTGCGCGAGGGCATGCAGCGGCTGGCCAGTGGCGGGCAACAGGTCCGGCTGATGGATATTGCCGCCGGCCATGGCCGTTACGTGCTGGATGCTATTGCGGACAGCCCGGCCCCGGTGGTGTCGGTATTGTTGCGCGACTATAGCGACATTAACGTTCGGGATGGCCAGGCCCTGATTGCGCAGCGCGGCTTGCAACAGCTGGTACGTTTCGAGAAGGCTGATGCCTTTGATCGCGCTGCCATCGCCGCCGTTTCGCCGCGGCCAACGCTGGTAACGGTGTCGGGCTTGTACGAACTGTTTTCCGACAACGAAATGATTGCCCGCTCGCTGGCGGGTGTGGCTGCCGCCGTACCGCCGGGGGGCTATCTGGTGTATACCGGCCAGCCGTGGCACCCGCAGCTGGAGATGATTGCCCGGGCGCTCACCAGCCATCGCCAGGGCCAGGCCTGGGTAATGCGCCGCCGTTCGCAGGCCGAGCTGGACCAGCTGGTTGCCGCTGCCGGCTTTCGTAAGGTGGCGCAGCGCATCGACCAGTGGGGCATTTTCACCGTGTCGCTGGCGGTACGTGAGGCGCCATGACCATTCGGCAACCCGTTTGGCCGTGGCGGCGTGCGGCAGCCTGGCTGGCGCTGCTGGCGCCGCTGTTCTACCTCAGTTATGGCTTGGCCAACTGGCTGGCAGCGCAGCGTGCGGCCAACGGCACGCTGCCGTCGGTGGTGTTTGACTGGGAGCGGCAGATACCGTTTGTGGACTGGACCATCTTCCCGTACTGGTCCATCAACCTGTTTTATGGCCTGTCGCTGTTTCTTAGCCGTAGCCGGCACCGTATCGACCGCCATGCTGCCCGCCTGCTCACCGCGCAAGCGGTGGCAGTCAGCTGCTTTGTGTTGTGGCCACTGCAGTTCAGCTTTGGCCAGCCAGCGGCGGACGGGGCGGCAGGGTGGCTGTTTGCGGCCTTGCGCAGTTTTGACCAGCCATTCAACCAGGCGCCGTCACTGCACATCGCGCTGGCCGTCATCCTGTGGGACTGGTACCGCCAGTTTACGCCGCGGGTATGGCAACGCTGGGTGTTGCACCTGTGGACGTTGGCCATTTGCGTATCGGTACTGACCACCTACCAGCATCACTTCATTGATATTCCTACCGGCGCCTTGCTGGGCGTGTTGTGCGTGTGGCTGTGGCCGCTGTCACCCCAGCCGGCGTTGTGGTCGTGCTGGCGTGTCCGTGCTGACCGGCAACGCCTGAAGTTGGCCGCCTGTTACGCCACTGGCGCTGCCTTGCTGCTGGCGTGTGCATTCGGTGCTGGGGGTGTGGCGCTGTGGCTGGTGTGGCCAGCAGTGTCCTTGTGCATCGTGGCACTCAACTATGTTGCCCTTGGGGCCCGTGGCTTTCGCATGGATCGCCACGGCAATATGCACTGGTCGGCGCGCTGCTTGCTGGCACCTTACCTGTTGGCGGCACGCGTCAATGCCTGCTGGTGGACCCGGCAACTGCCGGCCCGGGTAGAGGTGCGGCCGGGGCTATGGCTGGGTCGCCGCCCCAGCGAGGCCGAATGGTTGGCCGCAGGCAAACCGGCGCTGGTAAGCCTGTGTGCCGAACTGCCTTTGCCGGCGGCCGTCAGGCAGCGTAGCCGTTGCCTGCCGCTGCTGGACCTGGTGGCGGCCAGCCCGCAACAGCTGGGCCGTATGGCGAGGATGGTGCAGGCGCAAAGGCATGCCCACCCCGATGGCACGGTGTGGGTATGTTGCGCACTGGGGTTTTCGCGCAGTGCGGCGGCGGTGATGGCCTGGCTGTTGCGCTACCAACCTGCCCTTGATGTGGTACAGGCCCTGGCCCTAACCCGGCAAGCGCGGCCACAACTGGTGCTTGGCCCGGCCTGGTTGGCGGCGCTGGCCAGCATGCGGCGCACTCCCGATAGCGGAGAACCGCCATGAGCCCGCTACCCGACGCGTCGTGGCGTGCCGAGGCGCTGGTACTTCAAGGGTTGCTGGGGGCCAGCCTGCGCAGCCTGGGACCGTGCGCGATGGCGTGCAGCCTGCTGGCCTTGTGGTCGCTATCAAGCGGCCTGGCCGGCCCGTGGGCCGCCAGCGCGGGCTGGTTTGCAGTACTGCTGACAGGTCTGGGCGAGCGCTATCTTGCGCTGCGGCTGGCATTGGACGAAACACTGTTTCGCCAGCTGGGAACGCAGCAGCTGGCTGACCTGACGGCGCTGGATCAGGCACTGGCGCGGCTGGGGCTGCGTGCGGAGGCTGCTGTGCCCCGCGACTGGCCGTCACGGCTGCAGGGGGCAAAGCGCTTGTGGCAGGGTTATGTGCTTTTGGTGATGCTGCAAGTGCTTGCAGTCATCGTGATTGTGTTTGTTGAGATAGTGTGAGCGCCATCATGTCCGAATCGACCGGCTCCCCCCCTGCTGCTAGTGCTGCCCCGGTGGCTGCGGCCTGTATATTGCTGCGTCGCGGCGTGGCCGCCGTGGTGCGGCAGCTGATTGTCAGCGGCGCCCGGTTGATCACCGGGCTGCGGGCGCTGAGCAGCCAGGGTAGCGCCCCGGCCACCACGCAGACGGTGTACTTTGCCAATCACACCAGTCATGGTGATTTCGTCCTGTTATGGGCGGCTCTGCCCGCCGCGCGGCGGCGGCAGACGCGGCCGGTAGCCGGGCAGGACTACTGGGGGCACTCGCCTCTGCGTCGCTTTATCGGTGGCGACGTGTTCCATGCGCTGATGATCCGCCGCGATGGCAACGGCAGTGCCGACCCGCTGGCGCAGATGACCACGGCCTTGCGCGCGGGGCATTCGCTGATCCTGTTCCCCGAAGGCACCCGTAATACCGGCGATGCCAGCCTGTTGCCGTTCAAGAGCGGTATTTACCATTTGAGCCTGGCCTTTCCCGACGTACAGTTTGTGCCGGTCTGGATAGACAACCTGCAGCGGGTACTGCCCAAGGGCGCCTTGTTGCCCGTACCGCTGGCCTGCAGCGTGCGTTTTGGCGATGCACTGCCATTGCTGCCGGGCGAAAACAAACCCGCATTCTTGCAGCGGGCACGACAAGCCCTGCTGGACCTGCGGCCGGTCTATGACCGTGACACGGCGCCGGCCGTATCGCCTTCCGAGTAAAGCCCATGAATCTTGCCATCATGTCCACTTGGCTCAGCCCGACCGGCTGGCTGTTTACCGGCGTGACCGCCGTGCTGCTACTGGCCTCCACCATTGCCGCCCTGCTCAAGTGGCGGGTTGCCGCCGGCCAGCCGCATGCCGTCATCGACAACCTCACTGCGCGCATCAATGCCTGGTGGGTGATGGTCGGTGTGCTGGCGCTGGCTTTCCTGCAAGGTAAAACCGGCGTGGTGTTGCTGTTTTTCCTGGTGTCGTTCTACGCGCTGCGCGAGTTTCTAACCCTCGCCTATACCCGCCGCGCCGACCATACCGCCATGGCTGCGGCCTTCTACATTGCCTTGCCGCTGCAGTACTTTCTGGTGTGGATAGAATGGTATGGCTTGTACTCTATCTTCATTCCGGTTTATGCCTTCTTGCTGCTGCCCATCCTGGCGGCCACCGGGGGCGATACCCAGCGCTTCCTGGAGCGGGCATCCAAGGTGCAGTGGGGGCTGATGGTGTGCGTGTTCTGCATTAGCCACGTACCGGCTTTGCTTACCTTGCCGATACCCGGTTTCGATGGACGCAACCTGATGCTGATCGCCTTTCTGGTGATCGTGGTGCAAGGCAGCGACGTCTTGCAGTATGTGTGGGGCAAGCTGTTCGGCCGGCGCAAGGTGGCGCCGCTGCTGTCGCCATCCAAAACCTGGGAAGGGTTACTGGGCGGTGTGGGTAGTGCCACCCTGTTGGGCGCCGCCTTGCACGGCATCACGCCGTTTACGCCGTGGCAAGCCGCCGCCATGGCTTTGCTGATCTGTGTGATGGGTTTTTTTGGCGGGTTGGTGATGTCGGCGATCAAGCGTGACCGTGGGGTGAAGGACTGGGGCCACATGATAGAAGGCCACGGCGGCATGCTGGATCGTACTGACTCGGTGATCTTTGCCGCGCCCGTGTTCTTCCATGCCGTGCGCTACTGGTGGGTGCCGTAATCGCGGTCGCGGCGAAACCCGTGATGGCGTGCCCGCTTAGTCTGGCCGCATGACGGCGAGGTATCGCCGCAGCCCGAAGAGAGGCCCGATTTGCGGTAGCGCTAGCCAACGAGGGATAATGCCCCTTTTGCCAGTAAGGCAAACCCGAAAGGAATCGCATGAGCACCCTCCCGAACTGCCCGGCCTGTCAGTCCGAATTCACCTACGAAGACGGCAGCCTCTACATTTGCCCGGAGTGTGCGCACGAGTGGTCCAAAGATGGCGCCGCCGCCGTGGAAGCCGAAGAAGCCCGCGTGGTACGCGACGCTAACGGCAACCTGCTGCAAGACGGCGACAGCGTCACCGTGATCAAGGACCTGAAAGTGAAAGGCAGCTCGCTGGTGGTGAAAGTGGGCACCAAGGTGAAGAACATCCGTCTGGTGGACGGCGACCACGACATCGATTGCAAGATCGACGGCATCGGCCAGATGGGCCTGAAGTCGGAGTTCGTGAAGAAAGCCTGACACCGCTGCGGCCAACCGGCCCCGCGACGCAAAAGCCCGCTGGCACTGCCAGCGGGCTTTGTCTTTGCTGCGCCAGCGCGTGCGCCTAGCGGCCCAGCGGCATCACCATCTCGTGCCACTGCATGCCGCCGTGCAGCGAGGCCGACGGCTGCACGTACTGGTAGCCCAGGTGCGTGTACAGCGCCACGTGCTGCGGCTTGCACATCAGGTGGATGGCTTGCTTCCCGGCCGCCTGCATGCGCTGCACAAAGCTGCGCATCAGCAGCCCGGCGTAGCCGCGGCCCTGGTAGGCCGGGTCGATGACGACGGACATGATCACCACGTTGGCTGCCGCCGGGTCGTGGCCGATCAGCTCCTTGAACGCCTCGTCGGCCATTTCTACCTGGTGCGCGCAGCCGCTGTTGATAAAGCCGACCAGCTCGCCATCGCATTCCAGCACCAGAAAACCGGCCGGGTACTGCGCAATGCGCAGCGCGATTTTTTCGGCGGTGGCGGCCTCGTCACCTTCGTAGGCGCCGATTTCGATGGCGTAACAGCGGGCGGCATCGCGCGGCTCGGCCAGCCGCAGGGTCAGTTGCGGGTTCGTTGTGGTCATGGCCCTAATCCATCAGCTGGCGGTACAGGTAAACCAGCACCCGCGCCAGTTCTTCGGCGGTTTGCGCCTGGCCGGTGTTGCCGCCGTGGCCGCCGCCTTCGGTTTCAAACAGCAGCGCGTCGTGGCCCAGCGCCTGCATACGCGCCACCATCTTGCGCGCGTGCGCCGGGTGTACGCGATCGTCCTTGCTGCTGGTGGTAAACAGCGCCAGCGGGTAGGCGGCGTCGCCACGTACGTGGTGGTAGGGCGAGTAGGCGGCCAGCGCGGCGCGCTCGGCAGGGTCGTCCGGGTCGCCGTATTCGTCCACCCAGCTGGCGCCGGCCAGCAGCTGCGTGTAGCGCAGCATGTCCAGCAGCGGCACCTCGCACACCACCGCGTTAAACAGCTCGGGGCGCTGTGTCAGGCAGGCGCCCACCAGCAGGCCGCCGTTGCTGCCGCCTTCGATGCCCAGCCGGCGCGGGCGGGTGATGCCGCGCGCGATCAGGTCTTCGGCTACCGCGATGAAGTCGTCAAAGCTCACCTGGCGGTTCACACCCTGCGCTGCCTGGTGCCAGGCCGGGCCGAACTCGCCGCCGCCGCGAATGTTGGCTACCGCAAACACGCCGCCTTTTTCCAGCCATTGCGGGCCGAAGTTGTCCATGTAGTAGGGCATCATCGGCACTTCGAAACCGCCGTAGCCGTACAGCAGCGTCGGCGCGTTGCCGTCCTGCGCCAGCCCGGCGCGGTGCACCACAAAGTAGGGGATGGCGGTGCCGTCCGGCGCGCTGGCGTGGTACTGGGTGGCCACGTAGCCGCTGGCGTCAAACGCCGCCGGCTGCTGGCGCAGCACCTCGGGCTGGCCGCCCGCCAGCAGGTCCAGCCGGTACAGGCCGGCGGGGGTGAGGAAATCGCTGTAGCTGTAGTACAGCAGGTTGCTGTGCCACGGCTGGTCGGCAAACTCGATCACGCCGCCTTGCGGCAGCGGGTTGGCGTGCGGCTGCCAGTGGCCGTCGGCCCAGCGCAGCGTATCGAGCCGGCTTTTGACGTTGTCGATGACGATGATGGCCAGCAGGTCCAGCGTGGCTTCCACCATTTCTACCGACTGGCGGGCACCAGGCAGCAGCAGCGGCTGGATGCGGCCAAGCTGGCCGCTACCGGCGGCGCAGGCTACCGCCAGCAGGCTGCCGGCGGCGTAATGCTGGCCGGCAAAGTGCCAGTCTTCCGCCAGTTTGACGATCAGGTCGCCGTGGCTATAGGCCTCGATCTCGGCGCGCGGCGGCAACGGTAGCGCGATCAGGCTATCGCCACTCAGTAGGTAATAGGTTTTGCTGTAAAAGCTGTCCGACGCTTCGATGATGTCGAACGCGGTGATGGCGCCGGCTGCCAGCGGGTTGGCCGCGTCCAGAAAGCGCCACGCGGCCACCATCATCGCGTCTTCGTCCAGCTGCAGCAGCGGCTGCGCGTCGGCCCAGCTTTGGCCGCGTTGCAGCAGCCATACTTCGCGCGGGTAGCCGGCGCGGGTGAGCTGGCTGTCGTCCCAGGCCGGGCACACGAACACGCTGTCCAGGTCGCGCCAGGCGATGTGGTTTTTGCCGTAGGGGAAGGCAAAGCCGCCGGCCACGAAGGCGCCAGCGTTCAGGTCGTACTCGCGGCTGACGGTGGCGTCGCTGCCGCCGGGGGTAAGGCTGAGCAGCACGCGCGTGGGCTGCAGCGTGTAGTGCGACACGCCGTCCAGGTACCAGTCCACGTCTTCGTCGGCGGCCAGCTGGTCGATGTCGATTACCGTCTGCCAGTCTTGGGCGTTGGCGCGGTAGCTGTCCAGTGTGGTGCGGCGGTAGATGCCGCGCGGGTGGGCGTCGTCCTGATGGAAGTTGTACAGCCAGCCGTCGTGCTCGGCAAAGAACGGAATCTGCCGCGTGTCGCGCAGGTTGGCCAGAATGCTGGCTTGCAAATCGGCAAAGCGCGGGTCGGTGTCCAGCCGTGCACGGGTGGCGGCGTTTTGGGCGGCTACCCAGTCCAGGGCGGCGGCGTCGTCCAGGCTTTCCAGCCAGGCAAAATCATCGGTGTGTGGGGTCATCGGGGCAGGGCAGAGGGTTGGCCGCAAGGCAGCAATGGGCGGATTGTGCGGCAGTTTGCGCACGCAGGGAAGGCAGCGGCGAAGGCTGCTGGCATAATGCAGGTATCCCCGCAGCTACCGGAGCTTGCCATGAAGAAAACCATCCTGATCGTGGCCGCCTTGTTGGCCGCCAGCCCGCTATGGGCCAAGCCGGTGACGGCCACCCAGGCGGCCACCTGCAAGACGCAGGCGGCTTGTGCCTATTTTGGTGATGTGTACAGCGGCGATCGTGCCTTTCGCACTGCCGTGCAGGCCGTGTTTCGCGGTAGTGGCAACAAGGCCCCCGCCTGGGTGGCTGCGGGTGTGATGTCGCCGCTATTGCCCATCCAGCAAGGGGCGGAGCTGTACCTGCGCGGCAGCGTGTGCCAGCCGCACAACTGCCCGCACCAGCTGCTGGTGCTGTACCAGCCGCGCCGCCAGCAACTGGTGGCGCGCTACACCCGCGAAGACGGCAGCCAGCTGTGGCTGGGCCGGCCGTCGGCGGCGCAGAAGGCACTGCTGCAGGACGAAAGCGACCCCGCCTCGCCGCTGGCCGGCAAGCTCACCGATAGCACCCCGCTGCCGCTGGTGTTGCCTTAAAGGTTGGCCGCCAGCGTAATGCCAGTCAGTTAGCGCTGACTGGCGTTTTTTTTGGCTAGGGGTTTGTTGTGTTTGAAGAGTGCTAATGTGTCCGCGATGCGGACGATGATTAGATGCCGGTTCCGCCCGGCAGACGGGAAAGGGGGCGGATTGCCGCCCCCTTTTCATTCCCCCGCAACCCGGGGCTGCTCGAAACCCCGTTCAAAATGGCACGCCCCAGGCGCCGCCGAACTCGCCCCTCTCTAACGGCTCGGGGCTCAAACAAATCGGCGTCTTAAAACCTGGGGCGCACCATTTTGACCGGCTCGCGCCAACGGGATGGGGCGCTTCACTCACGTCCTGCTACTTGCAAACCAAGCACATTTGCCTAACTGACTGGCATTAAGCCGCCAGCGCGGCCTTCAGGTAGTCGATCCACAAGCGCATGGCCTGCGGCAGGTGGCGGCCGCTGGCATAGTACAGGTACAGCCCCGGCATGGCCGGGCACCAGTCGGCCAGAATGCGGGTGACCCGGCCGTCGGCCAGCGCCGCCGCGGCGTAGCCTTCAAAAACCAGCGCAATTCCCAGCCCGGCGGCGGCGGCTTCCACCATCAGCGGTTGTTCCCCCAGCGTCAGCTGCCCTTGCGGCTGCACCGTCAGCGCCTCGCCGTCTTTGGCCAGCTCCCACGCGTACAGCGGCCCGTTGCCGAAACGGTGGCGGATGCCGGCGTGCCGCGCCAGCTCGGCCGGGTGTTGCGGCGTGCCGTGCTGCGCCAGGTAGCCAGGGCTGGCGATGACGGCAAAGCGCATCGGCGGCCCTACCGGCACTGCCACCATGTCGGCAGCCAGCGTTTCGCCAAAGCGCATGCCGGCGTCGAAACCGGCGCTGACGATGTCCACCAGCGTGTCATCGCATACCACGTCCAGCTGAATACCCGGGTAGCGCTGCAGAAAGCCCGGCAGCAGCGGCATCAGCAGCAGGTAGGCCGCGGTGCGCGGCACGTTCAGCCGCAACAGGCCCTGCGGCAGGGCGCGATAGTCGTTGACCGCTTCCAGCGCATCGCCAATCTGGCCCAGCGCCGGCCCCAGCCGCGCCAGCAGCGCTTCACCGGCTTCGGTGGCGGTGACGCTGCGCGTGGTGCGGTGTAGCAAGCGCACCTGCAGCCGCGCCTCCAGCTGGCGCAGGCTGTGGCTGAGCGCCGACGCGCTGACGCCCAGCTCCTGCGCCGCAGCGCGAAAACTGCGGTGGCGTGCCACGCAGGCAAAGGCGTACAGCTCGTTCAGCGGTGGTGTCATTGGTGAATTTGGCTCAGTAAAGCAAGAAAGATAGCCTGGATTGTAGCGGGTAATTGCCGGCCTTACGCTGTCAGCATGGCTACAGCCACCCCGGTTGGGCCCCACCAGACAGGACTGCGCCATGACCGCTGCTGCCAGAGCTACCACACTCCCCTATCAACTGATCGCTCGCCTGGGCCTGTGCGATGGCGTGGCCGTCGACGAGGCGCGCCAGGCCTTGCAACAGCTGTGCTGGCACACCCGGCGCGAGCCCGGCTGCCTGCGCTTCGAGCTACTGCAGCAAACCGATGATGCCGCCGGCTTCTGGCTGCTGGAAAGCTTCCGCGACGCTGACGCCTTTGCTGCCCACCACGCCGCCGCGCATACCGTGGCCTACCAGGCGCGCGGCCTTACCCGGCTGCTGCAGCACTGGCCGCTGACCACGCTGCCGCCGCTGGCACCTGCGAAGCCGGATGACGGCGCCACCCGCTACGCGCGGGGCCTGGCGCGGCTGGCGCAAGTGGATGGCGAGGCCGGCCAGCGCGTCATCGATGTACTGCAAGGCGTGGCCCCGGCGTTGGCCGCGTACACCATTGCCTTTCCGTTTGGCGAGGTATATCAGGACGACGTGCTGACGCTGAAAGAGCGCGAAATCGCTACCATCGCGGCGCTGGCCGCGCTGGGCTACGCCACGCCACAGCTGAAGGTGCATCTACACGGTGCACTGAACGTAGGCTGCAACCGCGACGAGGTGATTGCGGTGCTGACGCAGATGGCGGTGTACGCCGGTTTCCCGGCGGCCATCAACGCGGTACTGGCGGCGAAAGAGGTGTTTGCCGAACGCGACGCTGCATGAGGCGGCGGCCAAGCTTGAGGGCTTGGCCGCGTGCCTAGCCGTACACCTTCCAGAAAAACGCGGCGGTCAGCACGCTGCCCAGCGCCACCACCACCCGCTTCAGCCACAGCGCCGGCAGGCGGCGGGCGAGGCGTGCGCCGGCGACGCCGCCGCAGACGGTGCCGGCTAGCATCACCAGCGCGGCGGGCCAGTCCACCAGGCCGGCCACGATGAAGGTGAGCACCGCTACGCCGGAGATCAGCACCGATAGCCAGGTTTTCAGCGCGTTCATGCGGGTGAGGGTATCCAGCGCAAACAGGCTGTACAGCGCCAGCATCATGATGCCCATGCCGCCGCCGAAAAAGCCGCCGTAAATGCTGACCACGAACTGCCCCAGCAGCAGCGCGCCGGTACTGCGGCCCACGTTGGCCGCGTGCTGGCTCATCCAGCGCGTGAGCGTGGCGCTGAAGGCAAACATGGCAGTGGCCAGCAGGATCAGCCACGGGATCAGCACGTCGAACAGCCGGGGCGATACCACGGTGACCAGCCAGCCGCCGGCCAGACCGCCCAGCAGGCTGGCGGCGCTCATGCCCGCCATGGCGCGCTGGCCGGCGAGTTCGCGGCGGAAGGTGAGGCTGCTGGCCACGTAGCCGGGCCATTGCGATACCGAGCTGGTGGCGTTGGCCACGATGGGCGGCACACCGGCCGCTACCAGCGCGGGGAAGGTAATCAGCGTGCCGCCACCGGCCACGGCGTTGAGGCCGCCGGCGGCGAAGGCGGCGGCAAACAGCGCCAGCGCAACGGTGAGCGTCATGCGGCCAGCACGCTGGCGAATACGGCGACGACGCGGTCCAGCTCGCTGCGGCCAACCTGCCAGTGCGTCACCAGCCGCATCAGGCCGTGTTCTGGCCCGTTGGCCTTGATGTTGGCCGCGGCCAGTGCCGCCATCAGGCGGTTGTTATCCAGCGCGGCGGGCAGGCGGAACCACACCATGTTGATGTGCACGTTGTCCAGGTTCACTTCCACGCCGGGCAGGGCGGCCAGCTGTGCGGCCAGGTAGCGGGCGTTGGCGTGGTCTTCCGGCAGGCGGGCCACCATCTCGGTGAGCGCCAGCAGGCCGGGCGCGGCCAGTACGCCGGCCTGGCGCAGGCCGCCGCCCAGCAGCTTGCGGTTTTTGCGGGCGCGGGCGATGAAGGTGGCCGGGCCGGCCAGAATGGAGCCTACTGGCGCGGCCAGGCCTTTGGACAGGCAGCACATCACGGTATCGCTGTAGCGGGTGATGTCGCTGACGTCGCAGCCCAGGTGCACGGCGGCGTTGAACACGCGGGCGCCGTCCAGGTGCACCGGTACACCGTGCTGTTGTGCTACGTCCCACACCGCGGCCATGTCGGCCAGCGGAATGACGCGGCCGTTGCTGTGCGCGTTTTCCAGGCAGATCAGGCCGGTGCGCGGCCAGTGGATGTCTTCGCCGTCACGGATGCGTTTTTTCACCTCGGCGGCGGGCAGCACGCCGTTATCGCTGGCGATGGTGCGCAGCTGTACGCCGGCAATGACGGCGGCGCCGCCGGTTTCGTGCCACACGATGTGGCAGTCGTCGCCCAGAATCACCTCGTCGCCACGCTGGCAGTGGGTAAACAGCGCCAGCTGGTTGCCGAAGTTGCCGCTGGGTACGAACAGCGCGGCTTCCTTGCCCAGCAGGCGTGCGGCCAACGTTTCCAGCTCGTGTACCGTGGGGTCGTCACCGTAGACGTCGTCGCCGACCACGGCGTTGGCCATGGCCTGGCGCATGGCCGGGGTGGGGTGGGTAACGGTGTCGCTGCGCAGATCGATGACGATGGACATGCTGGCTCCTGGGCACAAGGGGAACGGTGGGGCGGTGCAATGCACAACGGCAACCCGGAGGTTGCCGTTGGAATGGACCGGGGGTTACCCGATTGTGCCAGCCGCAGGCCGGCTGCATGAAGGGGATTTTGGCAAAACAGTGTTCAGGCTGCGTTGATGTGGTAGGCCGCCTTGATGGCGGCGGCCTTGTCCAGGGCGCTTTGCAGGCCCTGCGCTCCCAGGCTGATGTCGTGGCCGCAGGTGCAGGCCAGGGCGGAGTCGGGTTGCAGGCTGGACAGGTGCTGGTGGTTTTCGTGGCCGCAGGCCGGGCACTCTATGACCACGGTGGCCTTGTAGTGCTTGTCCAGATCGATATCAAAGCGCGGTGACTTCATCAGGCGGTCTCCCGTAAAAGACAAGAACCTCCGCTGGCAGCGGAGGTTCTTCAACTTAGGAATGTGCCGGATTTATTGCAAGTTGCATTTGCCGGCACCCGCCCGCGATGGGCGCCTGGCCTAGCGGCGGTGGCGGAAGGTGCTGAGGCCGATGGGCAGCTCGGCAAACCAGTTGATGAAGCGCATCACGTCGTCGCCCTGGTAGATGCTGCCGTGTTGCGGGCACAGCATGTCGATCTTCATGCGGCTGGCGCGCTCGCACCAGTCCAGCTTGGCTTCGGTGGAGCCCATCCAGCGGCGGTGGAAGCCTTCGGCGTGGCGGATGTGCTTGTCGAAGTCGCGCACGAACAGGACATCGTCTTCCGGTGGCAGCAAGGCGGCACCGACATCGCCGCTGAACAGGATGCGCGCGTCCGGGTCGTACAGGTGGAAGTTGCCGGACGAATGCAGGAAGTGCGCCGGCACGTACTCGATATGGCCGCTGCCCAGTGGCATGCCCATGCCCTCGTCGGGAATGGCGGTCAGCGAGTGCTCGTCGCCGCCAAAGTGCGGGATGAAGCTGCTCCACAACCGGCTGACGTAGCAGCGGATCTCGGGGTTGCATTCCAGCCACAGGCCCAGCGACGAGATGATGTCCGGGTCCTGGTGCGAGGCAAACAGGTAGCGTACCGACATCGGGTCGATGATGGTGGACAGCGCGGCAAACACGGCCGGAAAGATCTCGCTGCCGCCCGGGTCGGTCAGCAGGTTTTCGCCTTCGCGGCTGACCAGGTATTCGTTGGTATCGATGACGCAGTCGGGTTTGGACGGGTCGCGGGCAATCACTACCCAACGGTGGCTGCCGTCCTGAAAAATGGTCTGGGCCGTTTTCATCGTCTTTGCATTCCTGTGCACAGCGCCTCGATCGAGGGCAGGATGTTCTGGATTTTCTGGTCGAATTCCTGGCTGACCTCGGCCAGCGCACGGCCGTATTCGCGGCCGTAGGCAGCTTCGATCTTGGCCGAGCGGGAAATGGCGGTGCCGAACTGGCACAGCTTGCGCGCGTCTTCCAGCCGGTCCAGCAGGCGCAGGCGCACGTCGCGTACGCGCAGGCTCACTTGCTCGAACTCGGCCTCGCGTCGCGTCATCACGTCGCGCAATGCCGGCGACGGGTTATCAACCAGGTCGGTGGCCTTCTTCAGCAGGCGGTAGCGGCGTTCCTGGCGCAGCAGGTCGGAGATCAGGTTCACCGCCAGGTAGGCGTCCTTGGATAGCTCCTGCATCAGCCCGGTCAGCTCCACCGACAGGCTGCGTAGCTCCTTGGAGATGACGCCGAAGCCCAGCGCCACCTCGCCGGCACGGTGCGCCAGCAGGATGGCGTTCAGCGCCATGATGTTGATCTGGAACGCGATCAGCACCACCCCCTTGATGCCTTCGTTCAGCCGCACGAAGCCGGCCAGTTCGCTGGTGGAATTCTTTTGTATTGCCCGGGTGCTCAACGCCTGCTCCTTCGCCGGTGGCCATGCAAAGAGTTTAGCAAAGCGCGTGCTGCGATGCCCCAGTTCTTTTAGTTTTACTAACAAGTGGTAACGCGCTGGTGCGCCGGGCGCAGCTTGGTTATGCTTGGCCGTTTTTTGACGGGAGTCTGGCATGGAAGCCGATCTGGATCGCCGCTTTGGCGGTATCGCCCGCCTGTACGGCGACGCCGCGCTGCAAACCTTTGCTGCGGCCAACGTATGTGTGGTGGGCGTGGGCGGGGTGGGCTCCTGGGTGGTGGAGGCGCTGGCGCGCAGCGGCGTGGGCCGGCTGACGCTGATCGACCTCGACAATATTGCCGAATCCAATACCAACCGCCAGTTGCCGGCGCTAGACCCGCTGTACGGCATGGCCAAGGTGACGGCGCTGGCCGAGCGCGTGCGCGCCATCAACCCGGCTTGCGTGGTGACCGAGGTGGAAGACTTCGTTACCGAAGACAACCTGGACGCCATGCTGGGCCAGGGCTTCGACTACATCGTCGATTGTATCGACAGCCTGCGCGTGAAGACGGCGATGGCGGCGTGGTGCGTGCGCCAGCGCCAGCCGTTTATCGTGTCTGGCGGTGCCGGTGGCCAGATGGACCCCACCCGTATTGCCATTGCCGACCTGGGCGCCGTCACCGAAGACCCGTTGCTGTCCAAGCTGCGTTACCAGTTGCGCCGCCATCACGGTTTCAGCCGCGAGCCGGGCCGCAAGCTGGGGGTGACCTGCGTGTACTCCACCGAGCCGCTGGTGTACCCGCAGGCGCAGGCCTGCGACACGGCGGAGGCGCGCGGGCCACAGGGTTTGTCGTGCGCCGGTTTTGGCGCCAGCGTGGTGGTGACCGCCAGCTTTGGCCTGTTTGCCGCCTCGCGCGTGTTGTCCGACCTGGCCGCCGGCAAGCGCCGCAAGCGTTGAGCGCCGGTTTATATGCAAAAAAGCCACCTTGAGAGGTGGCTTTTTCGCTTATGGCGTGGCCGGCAGCCGGTAGCGCTGGCGGTAGTACTGGCTGATGCGCTCGTATTCGCCACTGGCTTTCAGCTTCAGCAGTGCGGCGTCGAACTGCTGGCGCAGCGTCTGGCTGGCAAAGCCGACGTGGCGCGGCGAGTTGCCGAACAGCGCATAGCTGACGATATTGAAGCGCTGGCCGTTCAGGTCGGTCTGGGTAGGGTTGGCGCGGAAGATGTATTCGTCGCCGACGATGACGTCGACGCGACGGTTCAGCAGCAGCCGGTTCAGCGTGTCCTGATCGGCATGTTCGCTGTAGCCGGGTGACCGGGCGACTGCGGCGGCAAACTCGTTACCGAACAGCAGCCGGGCGTTCTGGAAGCTGGCCACGGTGTAGCGTGCCAGGTCGCTTACCTGTAGCAACACCACACCGCTGCGCTGCAAGGTGATGGCGCGATTGCGGTAGTAGATCAGCGGCTGCGAGTAATAGAGCCCTTCACTGGTAGCCGGCGTCAGTGTCAGCATCGCGTCTACCTGACCTTCTTTGAGCATGGCCAGGCCGCGAGCTTGGGGTACCTGGACCACTTTGATCTGATGGCCCGCTTGGCTGAGTACCGCGATGGCCAGCGCCGACTCCAGCCCGGTTTGTCCACCCGCCTCGACATAAGGGGGTTTGGGCAGGCCGACCGCCAGGCGCACCTCCGCCGCACTGGCGCTGAGTGCCGGCAGCCAGGCCAGAACGAGCAGGCATTGTCTGAGTTCGCGCATGAGAGTGGGTTTCGGTCGTCGAGCGGTTATCGGTTAAAAAAGGGTGGGCTGTCCATTATTGTGGTGTGGCATGAATTTGTCAGCGTCATCGCCTGTCAATGCGGCCTATACTCACTGACAGCTGTGGGGGGGTAAGTTGATGAAACTTTTAACGAATAAGCGTGCCAGCGTGGCAAGTTACCTGTGTGCACTATGGCTATTGTACGTGCTGGGGGGCTTGGTACTGTTGAATTGGCAGGCAGTTACCCGTTTTGGCATGCGTTTATGTGGTGGTTAACCCTGTTTCAGTCCTGACCGACCGGAGGTGTGACGTGACGGAAGTAATGAGCATAGAAGCGCGTATTGCCCAACTGCGCGCCACGGCTGACCGTACCCTGGTGCTGACGCTGTGGCTGTTGTTGTTGCTGACCCTGTTGCTGGCCAGCTGGCACGATACCTGGCTGGAGGTGTTACTGCTGGGGGTGCCTGCAGCCGTGGTGCCGGCGTTGCTGGTCCGGCTGGCGCCTGCCGGTGCCCGCAGCACCCGTTTGGCGGTGGCGGCTTCCTTCATGGTGTTTTCGGCGCTGATGATCCATCAGAGCCGCGGCATGCTGGAGTTTCACTTTGCCATTTTCTGTTTTCTGGCTTTTTTGCTCTATTACCGCGACTGGCTGCCCATCGTGCTGGCTGCCGCCATTATTGCACTGCATCACGTCAGTTTTTACTTTTTGCAACTTAACCAGGTACCGGTGTTTGCCTATCCGTCGGTAGGCAGCTTTTGGGTGGTGTTACTGCATGCGGCTTTTGTGGTGGCTGAAACCATCGTGTTGGTGATTTTTGCCCGTCGCATGTACAGCGAGAGTGTGGAGGCTGCCACGGTAGCCATGCTGGCGGAAACCATGGCCAAAGGCGACCTGCGGCCAAGCACCATGCCGGTACCGATGGATAGCGATTTGCTGCGCATCGTGTTCAACATGCAGCAGTCCCTTGCCTTGCTGGTGGGCAGTGTGGCGCGTGAGACCGACAGCATACGACAAAGCTGCCAGCAACTGGATCAGCTGTCGCACACGGTCAAGCAGGATGCCGCTTTGCAGCGCAGCAGCTCGCAGCAGATGGCAGAGCAAACGGCTCAGCTAGCGCAGACGATAGGCAGCAGCAAAGATAGCGCCATGCTGGCCTCGCAGCTGACGCGCGATGCCGATCAGGTGGCCGGCAAAGGCCGTGCCATCATTCGCACCACTATGCAGGAGATGCAGCGCATGTCTGAAACCATCCAGGATACGGCTGGCCGTATCGAAACGCTGGGTAGCGCCAGCGACAAGGTTTCGGGCATCGTCAATGTCATTCGCGATATTGCCGATCAGACCAATCTGCTGGCGCTGAATGCGGCTATCGAGGCTGCGCGTGCGGGTGAGAACGGTCGCGGTTTTGCCGTGGTTGCCGACGAGGTACGCAAGCTGGCCG
Organism: Vogesella sp.; assembly: GCF_046297735.1. Classification (NCBI taxonomy): domain Bacteria; kingdom Pseudomonadati; phylum Pseudomonadota; class Betaproteobacteria; order Neisseriales; family Chromobacteriaceae; genus Vogesella; species Vogesella sp. The sequence goes on along the minus strand of NZ_JBKBHK010000017.1, from coordinate 45,203 downwards.
AGCGTACGGCGCTGTCGACCCGTGAAATCCAGCAAGAGATCGAGGGCATGCAGGACAGCAAGCAAGTGGCCGTCAGCAGTATGAGCAGCATGGTGGCGCGGGTGCAGAACGGTGTGGATCTGACACGGGAAGTGGAAGCCGCCATCGATAGCATTGCGCAGTCGGTACAAGGCGCAGCCGAGGTGGTGGCCGGCATTGCCGGCAACCTCAGTGCCCAGGTGAACTCGGTGCAGGGCATTGGCCAGCAGATCAGCGACGTGGCGGCTATTGCTACCCACAACGACGAGCGCGTACTGCAGGTTGCTAGCCTGACGCACGCCATGCTGGACACGGTTGGCCGCATTCAGGCCGATACCGACAAGATCCGGGTATAGAAACGGCAATGGCTTTTTCTGGCCGTGGTGGCGGGCTTGCCCTGCAGCCACGGCTTTTTGCTGGCCGGTGCTAGAAGCGGAACTGCTGCAGCGACTGGTTAAGCTGGCGCGAGCAGTCTTCCAGGCTGGCCGCCTCGGTGGACAGACTGTCGGCTTCGTCGCGGTTGCTGCCGATAGCCGCCCCCAGCGTCTGCATGTGCTGGCTGATGGTGGCCACGTGCTGGCGGATGCTGTGGCTGTGGCTGACGTTGTCGTCGAAGGTCTGCTGTAGCGAGTCCAGCAGCAGGCGCGCTTGTTCCAGCGTGCGTTGCACGTCGCCGGAGCAGCCGGACAGCTTGTCGGCCTCGTCGGCCTGGCTGGTAATGACGCCGGCGGTATCGCGGATGGTCTGCAGCAGCTTGCCGACAAAATTGTCGGTTTCGGACAGTGTGGCCTGGGTCTGGCCGGCCAGCTTGCGCACTTCGTCGGCCACCACGGCAAAACCGCGGCCCGCTTCGCCGGCACGGGCGGCTTCGATGGCCGCGTTCAGCGCCAGCAGATTGGTTTGTTCGGAAATGCCGGCAATGCGCTGCAGGATGCCGGTAATGTTCTGCACATCGCTGGACAGCGCCTCGAAGCGTTTGGCCAGTGTACGGTTGTCGGCCACATGGTGGTGCATGCCTTCGCTCAGTTCGCCGACGGCGCTGCGCGACTGCGCCAGCTGTTGGCCCACGCTGGCCAGTTGTTGCTGGGCGGCTTGCAGCATCTGGCTGCTTTGCGCGCTGAGCTGGTGGATGTCTTCGGTGCAGCCGTGCAGGGTATGCAGCGACTGCTGGCTGTGGTTCGCGGTTTCGCGCATGTGCTGGGTGCTTTGGCGCACGTTCTCGGCACTGTGGAAGGTCTGGCTGGCGTTGTCGGACACTTCGTGCAGGGTCTGGCTGACGGCCTGGCACAGCTGGTTGAGGCTGTGTGCCATCTGTGCGATTTCATCATTGCCACGCACGTTCAGCTTACCACTGAGGTCGCGTTCGCTGGCACGATGTGCCACGTGGCGGGTAATGCGGCTGATGGACGCGGCCAGCATATTGGCTAGCAGCCAGGCCACCATCATGCCTGCCAGCAACGAGATGCCGCCAATAAGCAGCACCTCTTGCAGTACGGCGTGGCGGCTGGCCATGGCGGCTTCCAGCGGCACGTCGGCCGCCAGTACCACGGTCTGGCCGTTCAGCGTGGTGGGCAGGAAGATGGAGCGGAAGGTGCCGTATTTGTCGCTGTACTCGTCGTATTGCACGGTTTTTTGCTGGAATGCTTGCAGCAGTCCTGCACTGGGTTCGTAGGTTTCCAGATGATGGCCGAACTGGTTGCTGCTACGTTCCGTCTCACCGGCACCGTCGGCCAGGTACACCACCTTGCCGTCTTTCTGCCACAGCAGGTACAGGTATTTCACGCCAAACTGGCGCGCGTAGTTGTCCATGCGCTCGGCGTTGGCCAGCATCTGCTGTTGTGTCACGCTGCCGGTATTGAATACCGTTGCCAGAAATGGCTCGCCCAACAGGGCCGGAATGGCGCGCGCGGCGGCGTTGAGCCGCGTGTCGATGACGGCAGTGGCTTGTTCGGTGCTGCGCAGGTAGCTGTGCGCCGAAAAAGACAGGATGGTCAGTATATTCAACAGGGCAAACAGGCAGACCAGCTTGGTGCGGATGCTCACGCGGTGTAACCAGGACATGGGTGGCAAACCTCGGTATCGGGGGGGCTAGAGTCGGGGTAACGTTATTATTTCACCTCGCGCCAAGGCAGAAGTGATTCTTATCGGTATTATCGAAAATCTTTGTTATACCTATTTGAAAAAGTTGCATTAATGCAATTGGCGTAATTGACGGGAGGCAGCATGCAGCAGCAAAAAACCGCGTTTATCACCGGTGCCGATCGCGGTATCGGCCTGGCCATCGCTTGCCGGCTGGCCGCACAAGGCTGGCGCATCGCCTTGCACGGCCTGGCTGACGAGCCCGGCCAGGCCGCCGCGCTGGCCGCAGTACGCGCAGCGGGGGCTGCCGACGCCGCTTTTTTCAGTGCCGACCTGCGCAGCGGTGACGCCACACGACAACTGGCTGAAACAGTGCTGGCGCACTACGGCCGGGTGGACGTGCTGGTCAACAATGCCGGCATGCAGCACGCGGCGCCGTTGCTGGAAATGCCGGCACAGAAGTGGGACGACATCATTGCCGTCAATTTGTCGGCGGCGTTTCATTTGATGCAAATGTGCTTGCCCGGCATGTTGGCCGCAGGCTGGGGCCGCATCATCAACATTGCCTCGGTGCATGGCCTGGTGGCGTCCAGCGGCAAGCTGCCGTACGTGGCCAGCAAGTTCGGCATTGTCGGCATGACCAAGGCGGCAGCGCTGGAAACCGCGGGCCTGGGCGTTACCGTCAACGCGGTGTGCCCCGGCTGGGTGGAAACGGCGCTGATCGAGCCGCAAATCCTGGCCCGTGCGGCGAAGCTGGGGGTTGGCCGCGACGAAGGCGCGCGCGACCTGGTGCTGGAAAAGCAGCCGTCGGGCCGCATGAGCCAGCCGGCCGATATCGCCGAGGCAGTGGCCATGCTGTGCGGCGACTGGGCGCACAACCTGACCGGCGTGGCCTTGCCGGTAGATGGCGGCTGGACGGCGCAGTAAGCGTTGCAGGGTTGGCCGCAGGCGGCGCTTGGCCAAGGCTTGCGCCAGCGCAAGCCTGCGGCATATGCCGATGCAGCCGGCTCTGGTAATCTAGCTGGCTGGATGACCAACCTTAGCCATCATGAGCACGAACGATTCCCGCATTTACCTGGCCTCCGGCAGCCCGCGCCGTCGCGAAATCCTGGAAGGCATGGGCCTGAGCCTGGAGCGCATTCACGCCGAGATCGATGAAAGCGTGTTGCCTGGCGAAGACGCCATTACCTATACCGAGCGCCTGGCGCGCGAAAAAGCCGCCGCCGGCTGGGAAGTGGTGCAGCGCTGCGGCCTGCCCGAGCGCCCGCTGCTGGCCGCCGACACCACGGTGGTACAGGACGGTGAAATCTTCGGCAAACCGGTCGACGCCGCCGACGCCCGCCGCATGCTGCTGGCCTTTTCCGGCCGCAGCCACCAGGCCGTTACCAGCGTGGCGGTACGCCAGGGCGATCATGTTGAGGTGCGCACCAGCGTGACCGACGTGACGTTCAAACCGCTGAGCGAGGCGGAAATCCAGCGCTATATCGATAGCGGCGAGCCGTTCGACAAGGCCGGTGCCTACGGCATCCAGGGCCGTGCGGCGGTGTTTGTCAGCCGTATCGAAGGCAGTTTCACCGGTGTGATGGGCCTGCCCGTCTACGACACCGCCCAGATTCTTGGCAACTTCGGTTACCAGTTTCCCTGACCCCCGGAGCCCGCCATGCTGCAACAACCGATTCCGCTGCCGCGCGACCTGCCGCGCCCCAAAGAACAGATCCTGGTCAACATCACGCCGCAGGAAACCCGCGTGGCGGTGCTGGAAGATGCCATCGTGCAGGAGCTGCACATCGAGCGCTCGGCCAGCCGCGGCATCGTGGGCAATATCTACCTGGGCCAGGTGAAGCGCGTGCTGCCGGGCATGCAGAGTGCCTTCATCGAAATCGGCCTTGAGCGCGCCGCCTTCCTGCACATTGCCGACGTACTCGAGCAGCGCCAGCACCCGTCCGAGCCGCAACGCATCGAGAAGATGCTGTTTGAAGGCCAGACCGTGCTGGTGCAGGTGATCAAGGACCCGATCGGCACCAAGGGCGCGCGGCTGTCGACGCAGATCAGCCTGGCCGGCCGTTTCCTGGTGCACCTGCCGCAGGAAGAACACATCGGCATCTCGCAGAAAATCGAGCACGAGGCCGACCGCCTCAGCCTGAAATCGCGGCTGGAAAAGCAGCTGCCGGACGGCGCGCCGCGCGGCTACATCATCCGCACCAGCGCCGAAACCGCCACCGACGACGAGCTGGCGGCCGACATCGGCTACCTGTCCAAACTGTGGGCCGATATCCGTCACAAGTCGCAGCACCTGCCGGCGCAGAGCCTGCTGTACGAAGACCTGCCGCTGGCGGTACGCGTGCTGCGCGATATGGTGAGCGACCACACCGAGAAGGTGATCGTCGATTCCACCGAGAACTACGGCAAGATGGTGGAGTTTGCCGAGGCCTACGTGCAGTCGGCGGTGGCCAAGATCGAGCGTTACAGCGGCGAGCGCCCGCTGTTCGAACTGCACGGCATCGAAACCGAGATCGACAAGGCGCTGTCGCGCCGCGTCAACCTGAAGTTTGGCGGCTACCTGATCATCGACCAGACCGAGGCGATGACCACCATCGACGTCAACACCGGCGGCTTTGTCGGCAACCGCAACTTTGACGAAACCATCTTCAAGACCAACCTGGAAGCCACGCTGGCGCTGGCACGCCAGCTGCGCCTGCGCAATCTGGGCGGTATCATCATCGTCGATTTCATCGATATGGATAACGCCGAGCACCGCGAGGCGGTGCTGGCCGAGCTGGCCAAGGCGCTGGCACGCGACCGCACCCGCGTCACGCTGAACGGCTTTACCAGCCTGGGCCTGGTGGAGGTAACGCGCAAGCGCACCCGTGAAAGCCTGGCCCACGTGCTGTGCGAGCCGTGTCCGGTGTGTCAGGGGCGCGGCGAGATCAAGACGGCGCAAACCGTCTGTTACGAGATCCAGCGCGAGATCGTGCGCGAGACGCGCCGCTTCGACGCCAAGGGTTTCCGCATTCTGGCCGCGCAAAGCGTGATCGACATGCTGCTGGACGAAGAGTCGCAAAGCCTGGCCATGCTGATCGACTTCATCGGCAAGCCCATCTCGCTGGCAGTGGAAAGCACCTACAGCCAGGAACAATTCGACGTGGTACTGATGTAGGCCTTGAAAGGCCGTCGCGGTGCCATCAGCTGTCACAGGCTGGCCGCGCACCGGGCACATCAAGAGGGCGCCGCCGGCGGGCAGCGCCCTTTTTCATGCCTGCGCGGGCAGGCAAACAGAACAAGCAAAGGTAAGAGCATGACTGCAAGCAATCACGACGCGCTGTGGCTGGCCATCCTGCAGGAGGCCGAACTGGCGGTGCGCGACGAGCCGCTGCTGGCCAGCTTCCTGCACATGACGGTGCTGCGCCACGGTACGCTGGAAGACGTACTGGCGTTTCACCTGTCCAGCAAGCTGGCCAGCCCGGTAATGGACGCCCGTGCGCTGATGGAGCTGTTCCGCGAGGCGTTTGCGGCCAACCCGGCCATCGTCGACGCGGTACGCGCCGACATCACCGCCTGCTACGAGCGCGACCCGGCTTGCGACAGCTACTCCACCCCCTTGCTGTACTTCAAGGGCTTTCATGCCCTGCAAAGCCAGCGCGTGACGCACTGGCTGTGGCAGGAAGGCAGAAAGACGCTGGCGTATTTCTTGCAAAACCGCATCTCCGAAGTAATGGGCGCCGATATCCACCCGGCGGCCAGAATTGGCCACGGCGTCATGCTGGATCACGGCACCGGCATTGTGGTGGGCGAAACCGCCGTCATCGGCAATAACGTGTCGATCCTGCATGGGGTGACGCTGGGGGGCTCCGGTAAGGAACGCGGCGATCGTCATCCCAAGATCGGTGATGGTGTGATGATCGGCGCCGGGGCGGCCATTCTCGGCAATATCCGGGTGGGCGACTGTGCCAAAGTGGGTGCCGGCAGCGTAGTGCTGGACGACGTCCCTGCCCATACCACGGTAGCCGGCGTACCGGCCAGGGTAGTGGCGCAGCTTTGTCCGGGCACCCCGGCGCTAGACATGGACCAGCGCGTATGAGCGCCAGCGCCATCCACCTTGCCCTGCCGTCGCCGGCGCATACGCTGCAGCAGCTGTGTACCGCCGGCACCTTGCCGGGCGAGGTGCTGTGCTTCCAGGAAGATTTCAGCCAGGGCCCGTTGGCCGATTGCGACCTGATCGACCCGCAGGCGCGCATGGGCTACTGGAACGCGGTGCTGTGGGCACAAGACTGGTGGCCACAGCAGGACGAAGACTTCGTGCACGCCTACTGGGCCAGTCGCAAGGCGCAGCTGAAGGCCTTCGAGCGCCGGGCGCCGTTGTACGCCTGGGCCGGTGGCCACGCCGGCGAATGGCTGATGCTGTGCATGCTGGCCGAGCACGCCCACGCCGACACCCCGCTGTACCACGTGGCGGTGCCGCAGGACGGCCGCCGCAGCTGCATGGGTATCCAGCCGCCGCAGGCGCTGCCCGCGCTGTTTGCCGGCGCTCGCTTGCTGACGGCCGGCGAGCGCGAACAGTTGGCCGCACAATGGCGTTACTGGCAGGAACATGGCGACGGAATACGCTACCTCGATGCGCAAGGCACGCTACAGCAGCACCCGATCGACCATTACGACAATGCACTTGTCAATGCCATAAAAGTGGCCGGTAAGTGGCCTGTAGCAAGGCTGGTAGGCGAAGTGATGGGGCGCGAGGAACAAGCCTGGCTGAGCGATAGCTTTTTGTTCTGGCGGGTGAAAAAGCTGGTGGATGCCGGTGTGCTGAAACGTGAAAATGTGCCTGGCGCCATGCCGTTGATATGCCATTGGTAAATCAAATAGGGTACTTCCGCACGACCTGAAGGCGGCGTAGAATGCGCCGCCTTTGCATTGGTGTGCCCGTTTGCGGCCGCCGTGCCGCCACACGAGGAAACCCGACATGAACGTACGCGTAGTCGATTACCGCGCGCCCGACGCGGCCGAACAGTTCACCCGCAGCCTGCACGAAACCGGCTTCGGCGTGCTGGTCAACCACCCGATCCCGCAAGACCTGGTAGAAAGCATCTACCGCAACTGGCTGGCGTTCTTCGGCACCGAAGAAAAGCACGACTTCGCGTTCTCGGTAGAAAAGCAGGACGGCTACTTCTCGCCGGAAATCTCCGAAACCGCCAAGGGCCACACCCAGAAAGACATCAAGGAATACTTCCACATCTACCCGTGGGGGCGCATCCCGGCGCAGCTGAAAGACGACGCCATGCGCTACTACGACACCGCCAACACGCTGGCGCAAGAGCTGCTGGCCTGGGTAGAGCAGTACACACCGGCCGACATTGCGGCCAACTACAGCGAGCCGCTGTCGCAGATGATCCAAGGCAGCCAGAAAACCCTGCTGCGCGTGCTGCGCTACCCGCCGCTGACCGGTAACGAGCCGGCCGGCTCGCTGCGTGCCGCTGCGCACGGCGACATCAACCTGCTGACCATCCTGCCGGCGGCTAACGAGCCGGGCTTGCAAGTGCAGGACATGAACGGCAACTGGATCGACGTACCCTGTGATTTCGGCATGCTGATCATCAATATCGGCGACATGCTGTGCGAAGCGTCGCGCGGTTACTACCCGTCCACCCAGCACCGCGTGGTCAACCCTACCGGCGAAGGCGCCAGCAAGAGCCGCGTGTCGCTGCCGCTGTTCCTGCACCCGCGTGACGAAGTGGTGCTGTCCGAGCGCTACACCGCCGGCGCCTACCTGGCCGAACGCCTGCGCGAGCTGGGCGTGAAGATGTAAGCCAGCCACGCTGCCTGATCAGCCCGGCCCTGTCCCCCGACAGCGCCGGGTTTTGTTTTGCACCCAGGGTTGGCCGCAAGCACGGCTAGAATGACACTTTGCCTGTGGAGACTGCTGCATGACCCAGCTTGCCGCGCCGAGCGCACTGATCATCATCGATATGCAGAAAGGCATGCAGCGCATGCCGGCACACACGCGTAACAACCCCGGCGCCGAGGCGGTAATCGCGGGCCTGCTGGCCGCCTGGCGCCAGGCCGGGCAGCCGGTGGTACACGTGCGCCACTTGTCGCGCACGCCGGGCTCGCCGTTCTGGCCGGGGCAGGACGGGGTGGAATGGCAGCCGGCGCTGGCGCCGCTGCCGCACGAGCACGTGGTGGACAAACACGTGCCGGACGCCTTTACCCACAGCCAGCTGGAACGCTGGCTGCACCAGCGCGGCATCCACCGCTTGGTGGTGGCGGGTGTCAGCACCAACAATTCGGTAGAGGCCACGGCGCGCAGCGGCGGCAACCTCGGCTTTGACGTGCGGGTAGTGGCCGATGGCTGCTACGCCTACGCACAGCACGATTTTGACGGTGTGGCGCACAGCGCGCAGACCGTGCACGCGATGGCGCTGGCCAACCTGCACGGCGAGTACGCCACGGTGCAGACTTCCGCCGAGGTGCTGGCTGCCTTAGCTGGCGCCTGATGCGGCCAACTCCGCCACCATGCCGGTAGCGTCGTTGCCGTAGCAGGCCAGCTTGGCCGCCGGTAGCGGGTAGGGGCGGTAGCCGTGGCGTGCCCAGTAGTGCTGGGCGCCTTGTACCGCCACCAGGCGTGCAAAGCGCAGGTCGCGCTCGCGCGCCTTGTCCTGCAGCCGGGCCAGCAGCCGCGGTGCGATGCCGCGGCTACGGGTACTGCGGCACAGTGCCATATCGTGGATGAACAGCGTGTCGTGTTGCGGCGGCAGGCGGGCCAGCGGCTGGTTCAGCTGCGGCGGGGTGTCGCCGTGCCACGGGTGGGCAAAGACATAGCCTTTTACCTCGCCGCCGTGTTCGGCCACCCAGCAGGTATCGGGCGATAGCGCATGGCGCGAGGCCAGTGCGTCGCGGCTTTCGATCAGGTTGGCGGGGTAGCTTTGTGCCTGGATGGCGAGAATGGCGCCGAAATCGGCGGCTTGCATGGTGCGTAAGACGATATTGCCGTGCTGCATGGACTTGCGTTGACAGTAAAGCGGGGACGTAAAGCAAAAAACCAGCCCGAAGGCTGGTTTTTTGTGTTGGTGGCGAATCAGGGACTCGAACCCCGGACCTGCGGATTATGATTCCGTCGCTCTAACCGACTGAGCTAATTCGCCGTGAAACCCTGCCGAAGCAGTGCTTCGCAAACTGTGGTGGCGAATCAGGGACTCGAACCCCGGACCTGCGGATTATGATTCCGTCGCTCTAACCGACTGAGCTAATTCGCCACGTTCCCGATGCGTTGCATCAAGGCTGCGAACTATAACCGAGCCGTTTTTGCGCTGTCAACAAGTTTTATGCAAATTCTGGCGCCGGCCGTTACAGCGTGTAGCAGCGGTCGCCGCTGGCGAAGCCTTGCCAGTCCACATCCACGCCCTTGCCGAAACCGATCACCTTGAAGGTTTCACCCATTTCCACCGGCGACAGCAGCCGCTGCGCCGCCTTGGCCAGCGGCAGGTATTGCTTGACGTTGGCCGCATCCAGGTGCGACAGCAGGTCGGTAATGCCGCAGTTGATCAGGAACTGCGCCTGGCTGCAGTAGCCGATCAGGTCCAGCCCGGCGTCGATGCCGCTTTGTGCCACCGCGCTGAAATCCACGTGGCAGGTAATGTCCATCAGGCCCGGCAGGTAGAACAGGTCTTGCACCGTGTGGTGGCGGTAGTGGCCCAGCAGCGTGCCCATGTGGCGTTCCGGGTGGTAGAACTCGCTGGCGCTGTGGCCGTAGTCGATCATGATGATGGCGCCGCGTTGCAGCGTCTGGCCCAGCGTGCGGATGAAGGCGCGGTTGGCCAGGCTGATCTCGCTGGTGTAACCGGGGGTGGCCGGAATCAGGTCTGCGGCCAACCCTGCCAGCACCGCATCGGTAAACGGGCGGTCTTCGTAACAGAAGGCGCCGTCCAGCACGGTAACGCCGCGTTGTTGCAGCGTGCCGTCCACATTGCGGCTCACCAGCTCGCACGGCATGGCGTCCAGTACCTCGTTGCCCAGCATGATGCCGTCGAAGCTGGCCGGCAGTGCCGCCGCCCACTGTACGCGGCTGGCCAGGTGCGGCACGCGTTCGGCCAGCGTGGCGCGCTGGCGCTCGATCAGGTCCGGCGACAGGTCGACGATGGTATAGCTGGCCGGCAACTGGCCCAGTACTTCCAGCTCGGCCAGCAGGTCGGCTGCCAGGCGGCCGGTGCCGGCGCCGAATTCCAGCAGGTGGCCGGCGGTTTGCGGCAGCAGTGCGGCCAGCTGGCGTGCCAGCGTCTGCGCAAACAGTGGCGATAGCTCGGGCGCGGTGACAAAGTCGCCCCCTTCGCCGAACTTGCGGCTGCCGGCGGTGTAATAGCCCAGGCCCGGCGCGTACAGCGCCTGTTCCATGAAGCGCGAAAACGGGATCCAGCCGCCGTTGTCGGCGATTTCGGCGGCAAGCGTGGTGGCCAGGGTACGGCTGATGGCCAGGGCGTCGTCAGAAGGCTGGGGCAGGGTCATGGTGCGGTGATTGTCAGTCATGGTGTTGTCGAGTATATAGCAAGCTGTCCGTTGCCATTGCCGGCGGGCAAACCAACACGTATTGAAGGGAACAGGATGAAGGTTGTGCTGGTGACAGGCGCTGCCAAGCGTTTGGGGCGTACCATCGCCGCCCGTTTTGCGGCCGCGGGCTGGGCGGTAGCGGTGCATTATCGCGATTCGGCTGCCGAGGCGGAAGCGCTGGCCGCCAGCCTGCCGCAGGCCCGAGCCTACCGGCTGGATCTGGGGGCAGCCGACGCCGACTTTGCCGGTTTACTGGCGGCCGTCCGGCAGGACCTGGGCGGCGTCGATTGCGTGGTCAATAGCGCGTCGTTGTTTGAAGAAGACGGCTTTGGCACGATGTCACCCGCGCTGTTTGACCGCCACATGGCGGTGAACTTTCGTGCGCCGGTACTGCTGACGGCGGCATTGGCCAGCCAGTTGGCCGCAGAAGGCCGCCAGGGCAGCGTGGTGCACATCCTGGACCAGAAGCTGTTCAACCTGAATACCGACTACTACAGCTACACGCTGTCCAAGCTGGCGCTGAAGGAAAGCATCCGCATGCAGGCGATGTCTGCCGCACCATGCCTGCGCGTTAATGGCGTGGCGCCGGGGCTGACCTTGCTCAGCGGCGAGCAAACCGAAGACAACTTCCGCCGCGCGCACCGCATGACGGCGCTGGGGCAGGGCACGCGCCCGGAGTCGGTGGCGGATGCGGTGCTGTTTCTGGCCGAAGCGGTGCAGATCAGCGGCCAGATCCTGACCGTAGACGATGGCCAGCACTTGTTGCCGCTGGCGCGTGACGTGATGTTTGCGGTGGAGTAAATCATGCAGGCACGAATTTTCTTGCGCGACTTCGAGGTGCCTTGCTTCATCGGCATTCACGATTTCGAGCGTGGCGTACGCCAGCGCATGCGTTTCCAGTTCGCGCTCACCGTGGCCCGGCTGGTGCCGGCTGCCGACCGTATCGAGCTAGTGCTGGACTACGATTATCTGCGCCAGCAAACGCTGGCCCTGGTGGCCGAGCGTGTGTTCGATACCCAGGAGTACCTGCTGGGCAAACTGGTCGATATCGTGTTTTCGCACCCGGACGTACTGGCCGCCACGGTAGAAACCTGCAAGCCGGATGTGTACCCGGACAGCGGTGGCGTAGGCTGCAGCCTGTCGCTGACGCGTGAGGAGTGGCAGCAGCTCAGGCAAAGCGGGCAGTGGTGGCAGCAGTGAGTACCTCCGCGCCGGTAGTGCTGATTACCGGCGCGGCGCGCCGTGTCGGCGCCGGCATCGCCCGCCACCTGCACGCCCGCGGCGCGCGGCTGGTGCTGCATTACCGCGGCTCGCGGGCACAAGCCGAGGCGCTGGCTGCCGAGCTGAACGCGCAGCGGCCCGACACGGTGGCGCTGGCGCAGGCCGACCTGCTGGATACGGCGGCGCTGCCGGCGCTGGTGGCCGACGTTGTAGGCTGCTTCGGCCGGCTGGACGGACTGGTGAACAACGCGTCCAGCTTTTACCCCACCGACGTTGGCCGCATCAGCGAACAGGACTGGTTCGACCTGATGGGCAGCAACCTCAAGGCGCCGCTGTTCCTGGCGCAGGCGGCGGCACCGTACCTGGCGGCCAGTCGGGGCGCCATTGTCGGCATCGTCGACATCCACGCCGAACGGCCGATGAAGCGCCACCTGGTGTACAACCTGGCCAAAGCCGGTCACGCACAGCTGATCCGCAGCCTGGCCATCGAGCTGGCGCCGCAGGTGCGCGTCAACGGCGTGTCGCCGGGCGTGAACGTGTGGCCGGAAGACGAAGTGTCGTTCGACGAGCGCGAGCGCCAGGCCATCGAGGCCACCATCCCCTTGCAACGCACCGGCGTGCCCGACGACATCGCGCGTGCGGTGGCTTTTCTGCTGTTCGATACCGACTACGTCAACGGCCAGATCCTGGCGGTAGACGGCGGCCGCAGCGTGGTGCTGTAGCCGCGGCCAACCGTGCTGCCGCGCCGCTTGCCGTATTGCTGAAAAAAAGCCTGCGCGGCGGTGGTACAAACCGGCTGCCGGGGGCTAAAATAGCCGGTTTTTCAATTTCTTAGCCGTACCCCATGTCCGAACCGCAACAGACCGCCGACGACAAGGCCAAAAAGGCCGCGTTCGAGGGCAATAAACTCTCCAAGCGCCTGCGTCACCATGTGGGCGCCGCCATCAACGACTTCAACATGATCGAAGAGGGCGACCGCGTGATGGTCTGCCTGTCCGGCGGCAAGGACAGCTATGGCCTGCTGGATATCCTGCTGGGCCTGCAAAAGTCGGCCCCGATCAACTTCAGCATCGTGGCCGTCAACCTGGACCAGAAACAGCCGGGCTTCCCCGAACACGTGCTGCCGCAGTATCTGGAATCGATCGGTGTGGAATACCGCATCATCGAGGAAGACACCTACAGCATCGTCAAGCGCCTGATTCCGGAAGGCAAGACCACTTGCAGCCTGTGCTCGCGCCTGCGTCGCGGCATCCTGTACCGCGTGGCCGACGAGCTGGGCGCCACCAAGATCGCGCTGGGCCACCACCGCGACGACATCCTGCACACTTTCTTCCTCAACATGTTCTACGGCGGCAAGCTGAAAGCCATGCCGCCCAAGCTGGTGTCCGACGACGGCCGCCACATGGTGATCCGCCCGCTGGCCTACTGCCGCGAGAAGGACCTGGAACGCTACGCCGCGTTACGCGCCTTCCCCATCATCCCGTGTAACCTGTGCGGCTCGCAGCCCAACCTGCAGCGCCAGGTGGTGAAGGAAATGGTGAACGACTGGGACAAACGCTTCCCGGGCCGCGTGGAAAGCATGTTCCGCGCCATGCAGAACGTGGTGCCGTCGCACCTGGCCGACACCAAACTGTTCGACTTTGCCGGCCTGCAAACCGGTGACAGCCCGTTCGAAGGCGGCGACACCGCCTTTGACAAGGAAGAATTCCGCGACCCGATCGCGCTGGCCGAAGACGACGACGGCCAGCCGATGGCGGCCGCAGCCAAGCCGCGCCGCACCATCAGCATTCTGGATTCGCGCCCCAAGGCCGATAGCCAGGCGGGAGACAGCTGTGGCGGGTAAGGCATTGCACCCCTTCCGCCGCCGTGTACGCAACAGCGTGGACGCGCTGCCGGAAGTGGAAATCTCCGAGGCGGACAATATCCGCTCGCTGCACCTGGGCTCGGAAACCATCCAGAGTTCGATGGACCTCGACGACCCGGCCGACCTGGTACTGAGCTACAGCCGCGCCATGATGGGCTTTCTGCTGTGGCGCGACGACCCGGCGCACATCCTGCAGATCGGCCTGGGTGGTGGCTCGTTCGCGCGCTGGATCGACGAATACCTGCCGGACGCGGTGAGCGTGGCGGTGGATATCAACCCGCAAGTCATCGCCGTGGCGCGGGCGTTTTTCCAGCTGCCGGAAGAGGGCGACTTCTTCCAGATCGTGGAAGCCGACGGCGCCGAGTACGTGAAGGTGTTCCGCGAGTCCACCGACGTCATTCTGGTAGACGGCTTTGACGGCTTGCAGATTGTCGATGCGCTCACCACCGAGGAGTTCTTCGAGGACTGCAAGCGCGCGCTGACCGAAGGCGGCGTGTTCGTCACCAACTGGTGGAGCGGCGACAAGCGCTACCACCAGTTTGTCGAGCGCCTGCTGGGCGTATTCGAAGGCCGCGTGGTGGAATTGCCGGCGCTGACGCACGGCAATATGGCGGTGATGGCGTTCAAGAGCACGCCTACTCCCACCACCTGGGACGCGCTGGAAAAACGCGCCGACGAGCTGGAAGGCCGCTACGGTCTGGAGTTTTGCGAGTTTGTGCGCCGCCTGAAAGAAAACAACCTGCACAGCCAGAACCGGCTGCTGCTTTGATTTTGTTCGGCCACGAACGCACACGAAAAACACGAAAGTCTACCCCGCCCAGACCAGGCGGCTTGCCAGGCAAGGGCAGGGTCCGTGTCGTTTCGTGTGTTTCCGTGGCTGAAAAGTAAAGAGGTGACAACTGCCATGATCAGTTACGACACGATTACCGACCGCAAGCTGCGCTTTGCCCTGGTAGGCTGCGGCCGTATTGCGGCCAACCATTTTGGCGCCATCGAAAAACACGCCGACCGTTGCGAGCTGGTGGACGTGTGCGATACCGACCCGGCCGCGCTGGCCGCCGCTGTCGCCCGTACCGGCGCAGTTGGCCACGCCACCCTGGCCAGCCTGCTGGCCAGCAGCCAGGCCGATGTGGTGATCCTCACCACGCCGTCCGGCCTGCACCCGCAGCAAGCCATCGACTGCTTTGCCGCCGGCTTCCACGTGATGACCGAAAAACCGATGGCCACCCGCTGGCAAGACGGCGTGGCGATGGTGAAAGCCGCCGACCAGGCCGGCAAGCGCCTGTTCGTGGTGAAGCAGAACCGCCGCAACGCCACGTTGCAGCTGCTGAAGCGCGCGGTGCAGGAAAAACGCTTCGGCCGCATCTACATGGTCAACGTCAACGTGTTCTGGACCCGTCCGCAAGACTACTACGACCAGGCCGACTGGCGCGGTACCTGGGAATACGACGGCGGTGCCTTCATGAACCAGGCCAGCCACTACGTGGACCTGCTGGACTGG
This sequence comes from Vogesella sp., assembly GCF_046297735.1. NCBI lineage: Bacteria > Pseudomonadati > Pseudomonadota > Betaproteobacteria > Neisseriales > Chromobacteriaceae > Vogesella > Vogesella sp. Next base: position 29,985 of record NZ_JBKBHK010000017.1, on the reverse strand, counting down.
GTGATTGGTCCGGTGGAAAGCCTGCAGGCCTACACCGCCACGCTGGCGCGTGACATCGAAGTGGAAGACACCGGCGTGGTGAGCCTGAAGTGGCGCAGCGGTGCACTGGGGAGCATGAACGTGACCATGCTGACCTACCCGAAGAACCTGGAAGGCAGCATCACCATCCTGGGCGAGAAGGGTACCGTCCGGGTGGGTGGTGTGGCAGTGAACGAGATCCAGCACTGGGATTTTGCCGAGCCGCACGCGATGGACGACGAGATCAAGAACGCCAGTTACGCCACCACCAGTGTGTACGGCTTTGGCCACCCGCTGTACTACGACAATGTGATCCGCGTGATGCGCGGCGAAGCCGAGCCGGAAACCGACGGCCGCGAAGGCCTGAAATCGCTGGAGCTGCTGATTGGTCTGTACCTGTCGGCCCGTGATGGCAAGCGCGTGTGCCTGCCGCTGGAGTACTGATGTTGTATTAGCCACGAAAACCACGAAAGAACACGAACATGCTGGAAAAAGAGCTTTGCTATCGCATCCAAGGCTGTGTGTTCGACGTCTATCGTGAGTTGGGGCACGGTTTTTTGGAGAAAGTGTACGAGCGGGCGTTGTTGCTGGAGTTGGAGCGTCAAGGCTTGAGTGCAGATGCACAATGCCCGGTAGCGGTGCGGTACAAAGGCGAGGTGGTTGGCGATTATGTGGCTGACATCATCGTGGAGGGGCGTGTTCTGCTGGAGCTAAAAGCGCAGGAGAAACTGACCCCAGCGCATAAAGCCCAGGTATTGAACTACCTGAGGGCAACCGGTATCCGGGTTGGGCTGCTAGTAAACTTTAGCTATCCCAAGGCGGATATTGTGCGCTTGGTACTATAAACCGCCCGGCTACGCCTACCTGCTCCGGACTGCTATCTGGGATAGTGCCCGTCATGGCTGCGCGTTTATTTTTTGTGGTTTTTGTGGTTTTCGTGGCGAAAGAAAAAAGGCAAAACAATGAGCTACACCGTTCACCCCACCGCCATCGTCGATGACGGTGCGCAAATCGGCGCCGACACCCGCGTCTGGCACTGGGTACACATCTGCGGCCAGGCGCGCATTGGCGCCCGCTGCTCCTTTGGCCAGAACGTGTTTGTTGGCAACGATGTCATCATCGGCGACAACGTGAAGGTGCAGAACAACGTGTCCATCTACGACGCGGTCACGCTGGAAGACGACGTGTTCTGCGGCCCGTCGATGGTGTTCACCAACGTCAACAACCCGCGCAGCCACGTTAGCCGCAAGAACGAATACCGCCGCACCATCGTGAAGCGCGGTGCCACCATCGGCGCCAACGCCACCGTGGTGTGCGGCCACACCATCGGCGAGTACGCCTTCATCGGCGCCGGCGCGGTGGTTACCAAGGACGTAAAGCCCTACGCGCTGATGGTGGGCACGCCGGCCAAGCGCATCGGCTGGATGTGCCAGTGCGGCGAACGCCTGCCGGACAGCATCGACCAGCACGCCTGCGCGGCTTGCGGCCAACGTTACGATATCGGCGGCAACCACTGCACGCCGGTTTGATTATCAAGATTTGGCCACGAAATCCACGAAATACACCAAAAAATACCGCTAACGAGGTGCTAGCCCATGATGAGGGCCGCCCTCTGACCGCGCGTTGTTCGTGCCTTTCGTGTGGTTCGTGGCTGATAAGGTTTAAAGCACATGTCCATCCAGTTCATCGACCTGAAAGTGCAGTACCAGCACCTGAAAGCCGATATCGACGCCCGCATCCACGCGGTGCTGGATCACGGCCAGTACATCATGGGCCCGGAGGTGAAAGAGGTAGAGGCGCAGTTGGCCGCCTACACCGGCGCCAAGCATGCCATCGGCGTCTGCGACGGCACCAAGGCGCTGCTGATCGCGCTGATGGCGCTGGGTGTGAAGGCCGGCGACGAGGTGATCACCACCCCGTTCACCTTCATCGCTACCGGCGAGATGATCGCGCTGTTGGGCGCCACGCCGGTGTTTGTCGATATCGACCCGGTCAGCTACAACCTGGACCCGGTCAAGCTGGAGGCAGCGATCACCCCGAAAACCCGCGCCATCATGCCGGTCAGCCTGTACGGCCAGTGCGCCGATTTTGACGCCATCAACGCCATTGCCGCCAGGCACGGCCTGCCGGTGATCGAGGACGGCGCGCAGAGCTTTGGCGCCAGCCAGCACGGCAAGCGCTCCGGCAACCTGTGCACCATCGGCACCACCAGCTTCTTCCCCAGCAAGCCGCTGGGTTGCTACGGCGATGGCGGTGCGGTGTTCACCAACGACGACGAGCTGGCCAAGAAAATGCGCGAGATCCGCGTGCACGGCCAGGACCGCCGCTACCACCACCCGGTGATCGGCCTCAATGGCCGCCTCGACACCATCCAGGCCGCCGTGCTGCTGGCCAAGCTGCCCAGCTTCCCGGACGAAGTAGCCGCCCGCGCCCGCATCGGCGCCCGCTACAGCGCGCTGCTGCAAGACGTGGCGCGCGTGCCGGTGATTGCCGACGGCAACAGCCACGTGTACGCGCAGTACACCATCGAGGTAGACAACCGCGAGGCGGTACAGCAGGCGCTGCAGGCGCTGGGTGTGCCTACCGCTGTGCATTACCCGATTCCGCTGCATCTGCAGCCGGCCTTTGCCCACCTTGGCCAGGGCGAGGGCAGCTTCCCGGTGGCCGAAGCCGCCGGCCGCCGCGTGATGAGCCTGCCAATGCACCCGTTCCTGGACGAGGCGACGCAAGACGCCATCGTGGCGGCGGTGAAGAAGGCGCTGAGCTAATTGGCCACTGTCTGGCAAAGGTTGGCCGCAGGCGGCTTTGCCCGCCATGTGGCCACGCTGGCAAGCGGGGCGGCGCTGGCACAGGCGCTGCCCTTGCTGTTTGCGCCGCTGCTTACCCGGCTGTATACGCCGGCAGACTTCGGCGTGCTGGCGGTGTTTGTGGCCTGGCTGTCCAATCTGGCGGTGGTGGCCACCGCTCGCTACGACATGGCGGTGGTATTGCCAGCGGACGATGCCGACGCCGCACGGCTGATGCGTCTGGCACTGCTGATCAACACCGCGCTGTGTGCGCTGTGCCTGTTGCTGTTCTGGCCGTGGCACCAGGCCATTGCCGGCGCATTGGGCCAACCGGCGCTGGCACCGTGGCTGCCGTGGCTGCCGCTTGGTGTGTGGCTGGCGGGCAGCGTGGCGGCGTGGACGGCGTGGAATAACCGCCAGCGCCGCTATGCGGCCAACGCCCAGGGGCGGGTGGTACAGTCGCTGGGGGTGTCGCTGTTGCAAGTGGCTGCCGGTTACAGCGGGCTGGCGGCGGCGGGCTTGATCGTGTCGCAGCTGGCCGGGCAGCTGTTGGCGCTGCTGGCGCTGGCCCGGGCCGACGTGGCGGGGCGCTTTGCCTGGCTGCGCGGCCATCGCCGCGACAGCCTGCTGCTACAGGCGCGGCGCTATCGCGAGTTTCCGCTGGTCAACACGCCGCACGCCTTTGTAGTGGCGTTCCAGGATTCCTTGATGCTGGCCATGTTGGCCGCATTATCCGGCAGTGCGGTGGTGGGCCAGTACGCGCTGGTGCTGCGCGTGCTCAAACTGCCGGCGGCGCTGGTGGGGCAAGCGGTGTCGCAGGTGGTATTCCGCGACCTGGCCGAGGCGGCAGCCAGCGGCCGTGCGCTGCGTGGCATGCTGGCGCGGGCACTGCTGATGCTGGCGGCGCTGGCGATTGTGCCGTTCAGTGTGCTGGGGCTGTGGGGCGGCCCGCTGTTTGCCTGGGTTTTCGGCGCGGGCTGGCACGGTGCCGGCGACATCGCCGCCGTGCTGGCGCCGTATTTTGCCGCGGCGTTCATTGCCGGCCCCGCCTTCATGGTGCCGATGGTGCTGGGGCAGCAGCGCGCGTCGTTTGTCTTTGTGCTGGCCGGCGTGGTGGTCAACCTGACGGCCTTTGCTGCTGTGTATGTGGCCAGCCACGATGCCCTGCGCGCCTTCGGCGTGATGTCGCTGGTGATGAGCGTTTATTTTGCGGCCTACGTGGCGTGGGTATTCCGCCTGTTGCGCCGCCGGGAACAACACGATGCTTGATCGCGTACTACTGATGCTGTGGCGCAGCTGGCTGCGTTTGCGCGGGGCACGGCTGGCGCCGGGGGCGCGCGTCAACCCGTCGGTGCACGCCGCTGCGGCCAGCCTGACGCTGGGGGGCCATGCCCGCCTGTACTGGGGCGGCGACGTACTGGCCCACGGTGGCGGCCGCCTGCGCCTGGGCGCGCACAGTCATATGGCGCCTTACTTTTATTGCCTGATTGGCCGCAACCTGCTGCACATCGGCGACCACGTCGCCATCGGCCCGCGCTGCCAGTTCTTTTGCCACAGCAACGGCATTCCGGCCGACGCGCCGGCCACGCCGTTTACCGCCTGCCATGTCGATGGCGACATCCGCATCGGCAACAATGTGTTTATCGGTGCCGGTTGCATCGTGCTGCCCGGCACCGTGATCGGCGACAACGTGGTGGTCGGCGCCGGCAGCGTGGTGAAGGGCGTGCTGGAGAGCGGCTGGGTGTACGCCGGCCAGCCGGCGTGCAAGGTGAAAGCGCTATGCTGACCGGCAACTCCTTGACCCTCACCCAGCTGTTTACCGCGCTGCCGGCCATGCTGCTGGGCCGTCGCCGCCATCGCGCCGCGTTGCGCCTGGCGCTGGCCAGCCAGTTCGGCGTGGCGGTCGAGCGCATCCGCCTGTTCGACAGCGGCCGCGCCGCCTTCGCCGCCTTGCTGAAGCTGCACGACGTGCAAGCCGGCGACGACGTGCTGGTACCGGCCTTCACCTGCGTGGTGGTGCCCAACCAGGTGCCGCCCAGCGGCGCGCGCGTGCGGTTTATCGATATCGCCGCCGGCGGCCTCAACCTGGACTGGCTGGCGCTGGATGCTGCCATCCGCCCGGCTACCCGCGTGGTGGTGGTGCCGCACAATTTCGGCGTGGCGTGCGAGGTGCCCACCTGGCTGCGCGAGAAGCACCGCCAGGTGCGTTTTGTTGATGACGCCGCCCACGGTTTTGCCTCGCAACTAGACGGCCAGTGGCTGGGCACCTACCACGACGGCGCGTTTTTCAGTTTTGAATACAGCAAGAACCTCAGCGGCGGCATTGGTGGCCTGGCCATTCTGCCGGCCGGCGCCAGCCTGCCGGATGCCGACTTGCCCGAGCTGCGCTGCGCCGACGAGTGGCGCTTGCTGGCCACCTTGCTATCGCACCTGCTGGCCGCACGTTGGCCGCTGTCCGGGCGCATCAGCATGGCGCTGGCGCGCCGCGTGGGGCTGGTGTACCGCTCCGGCGACGACGAAGTGCTGTTCGGCGAGCCGCACCCGGCCCGTGCCATGCCGCTGCTGGCTAGCGTGCTGGTGCGCCGCCAGCTGGCCAGCCTGCCCGCCGTGCTGGCACACAAGCAGGCGCTGGTAGCGCGTTACCGCAGCGCGCTGGCCGCGCTGCCGGCATTGCGGCAGTGGCCGGCGGATGCTGCTACCCACTGGGTGCGTTACCCGTTTGCGCTGCCGCAGCCGGTGGCCGACAAGGCCGCGCTGGCGCGCAGGGTTAGCGCCGCCAGCGGGCTGAATATCGGCGTCTGGTTCGACGACGTCATCCACCCAGCCGGCAGCTTCCGCCACGGTTACCGCGCCGGCCAGGCACCGCACGGCGAGGCGCTGGCCGCCACTGTGTTGAACCTGCCGGTCAACATCGCCATCGGCGTGGACGCCGCGCTGGAGCGCAAGCTGGCGCGGTTGTTGGCGGCGCTGCAAGCGGAGCTGGAATAAATACATGGTCGGCAACGACACTCACCAACACGAAAAGGCCTGGCGGCATAATCGCACTAGAGATAAGCAGGGCGTGGCCAAGAGCATGCCGCCTTGTTCGTGTTTTTTCGTGGTTTTCGTGGCCAGAAAGTCAATATGAAGCTTCTTCTGATCGGCTCCGCCTCGGTACACACCCACCGCTACCTGGCCGGCATTGCGCCACACGTCAGCGAGGTGCACCTGGCCAGCAACGGCCCGCTGCCACCGCGCTACCAAGTGCCCAATCTGGGCCGCGTGCTGGCCGTGGATTTCAGCCTGAAGGCGCTGGGCACCGCCGCCCGCCTGGCGCGGCTGATCGACGAGGTGCAGCCCGACATCGTACACGTGCACCAGGCCAATAGCGTGGCCTGGCATGCGCGCCGCGCGCTGGCCGGCCGCAAGCTGCCGTGGGTGCTTACCACTTGGGGCTCGGACGTGCTGCTGCTGCCGCAACAGAACGCCTTGATGAAAAAAATGGTGGCGGCCAACCTGGCCGCGGCCAGCGCCGTCACCAGCGATTCGCTGCACATGGCCGCCGTGTGCCGCCAGCTGGCCGCCGTGGCGCGCATGGACGTGCTGAACTTCGGCATGGACGCGCTGCCGCCACCGCCGGACATCGCTGCCAAGCCGCTCTCGGTGCTGTCGTGCCGGCTGCACAAGCCGCTGTACCGCATCGACGCCATCCTCCGCGCCTGGACCGAGGTGGAAGCCGACGCCGCGCTGGCCGGCTGGCAGCTGACCGTGGCCGCCAGTGGCGACGAAACCCACAACTTGCAGACGCTGGCGCAGCAGCTGGGGCTGCAGCGGGTGGTGTTTACCGGTTTTGTGGCGCCCGAGGTGCTGGCGCAGCACTACCGCGACGCGCGCGTGTTTGTCAGCGTACCGATGAGCGACGCCACCAGCATCAGCCTGCTGGAAGCGATGGGCCACGGCTGCCTGCCGGTGCTGTCCAACCTGCCGGCCAACCTGGAGTGGGTGCTGGACGGCGTCAACGGCGCTATCGTGGAAGACCTGGGCCGTCTGGGCAGCGCGCTGAAGACGCAGCTGCGGCAAGCGGGGGATAATGCACGGCTGGCCAGTGCCGCGGCGCTGAACCGCCAGCTGGTGGAGGCCAAGGGCCTGTATCGCCAGAACATGCAGTGCTTTGCGCAGATTTACCGGGAGTTGTGCTGAAGGCTTGATTAGCCACGAAAACCACAAAAGGGCACGAAAAAGGCAAAGGCATTTTTGCCACGGAATACACGGAAGGCGCGGACAGAGCCTGAAGTAAACCAAGGTTGGCCGCAGGGTGGTCAGTGTGCTTCCGTGCTTTCCGTTTTGTCCGTGGCTAAGAGAGGTTCGTGGTTTTCGTGGCCAAGAAGCAGTAAAGGCGTTAGCCACGAAACCCACAAAAAGACACGAAAAGATAAAGGCATTTTTGCCACGGAATACGCGGAAGGCGCGGACAGAGCCCGAAGTAAACCAAGGTTGGCCGCAGTGGTGTCGGTGTGATTCTGTGCGTTCCGTTTTTTCCGTGGCTAAGAGAGGTTCGTGTTTTTTCGTGGCAAAAGAAAGGTTTGCGTTTTTTCGTGGCCAACAGGTTTGCCCGGCCCAGGAACGCGTCGTTACCCGTACACAGGTTTGAACAGATGAAAATTGCCCATCTCACCAGCGCCCATCCGCGCCACGATATCCGCATCTTCGTTAAAGAGTGCGCCACGCTGGCCGAAGCCGGCCACGAGGTGCACCTGATCGTGGCCGACGGTAACGGCGACGAGATCAACCGCGGCGTGCGTCTGCACGATGTGGGGCCGAAAAGCGGTGGCCGCTTGTCGCGCATGACTGGCACCGTGAAGCGGGTGTACGAAAAAGCGCTGCAGCTGATGCCGGACGTGGCGCATTTTCACGACCCGGAGCTGATCCCCGCCGCGCTGCGCCTGCAGCAGGCCGGCATCAAGGTGGTGTACGACGTGCACGAGGACGTGCCGCGCCAGGTATTGGCCAAGCACTGGATTCCCGGCATGGCACGGCCGCTGGTGTCGCGCGGGGTGGAGACGCTGGAAGACTACGCCGCGCGCCGTTTCGACGCCATCGTGGCCGCCACGCCGGTGATTCGCCGCCGCTTCGAAGAGGCCGGCGCCCGCCGCGTGGTGGACGTGTGCAACTACCCGATCCTGGCCGAGCTGGTGCGCGACACGCCGTGGGCCAGCCGCCGCAACGAAGTGTGCTACCTGGGCGGCATCAGCCGTACCCGTGGTATCGAGCCCATCATCGCCGCGCTGCCGGACACCGACACCCGCCTCAACCTGGCCGGCATCTGGAGCGAGCCGGACCTGAAAGCCGTGCTGCAACGCGAAGCCGGCTGGAGCCGCGTTAACGACCTGGGCGTGCTGGACCGCGCCGGGGTGGCCGACGTGCTGGCCGCCAGCAAAATCGGTCTGGTGACGCTGTTGCCGACGCCCAGCTACGTGGAATCCCTGCCGATCAAGCTGTTCGAGTACATGGCCGCCGGCATGCCGGTGATCGCCAGTGATTTTCCGCTGTGGCGCGAGATCATCGAAGATGCCGACTGCGGCCTGCTGGTAGACCCGCAAGACCCTCGCGCCATCGCCGACGCCATCGCCCAGCTGCTGGGCGACGACGAACGCGCCCGTCTGATGGGCCTGTCCGGCAAGCAGGCGGTGCTGGCCAAATACAGCTGGGCCGCCGAAGGCGCCAAACTGGTGGATTTGTACCGGGGGTTGGCCGCATGAAGCGTTCGATGCCGATGACCCTGCTGCGCGTGGCGCTGCCGTTGTGGTTGCTGTTCTGTCTGGTGCAATGGCTGTGGTACGGTGCGCCGCTCACCGCCGCCACGCTGGGCGGCCACGCCGCGCTGGCGCTGGCTTACACGCTGTGGCACTGGCGCAATGGCGCCTGGTTTGCGCGGCTGGCGGCCAACGATTACGCCGGCTGGCAGCGTGTGGCTAAAGGCGGCCAGATGCGCTTTCTGATGGCTTACGGCCTGTCCAGCCGCGGCATGATGCTGGCCTGTTTGGTGGTGGGCATGCAGTGGGTGGCCAGTGGCGCCGTCCCCAGCACCGAACGCCTGCTGACCCACGGCATGCTGTGGGCGCCGCTGGGCATCGTGCTGGCGTATTTCGACTGGCTGCGCATGGAACAAGCCAGCAGCCAGGTCTCCTGAATGTGTCGGGCGGCGCGGCTGCCCGGAAACCGACTATGAAAATCCTGTACATCAACCATTACGCCGGCAGCCCGCTGCACGGCATGGAATTCCGCCCCTACTACCTGGCCCGCGAATGGGTGAAAGCCGGCCACGAGGTGCATATCGTGGCGGCCGACTACTCGCACCTGCGCCAGCGCAACCCTGAGTTAACGGCCAAGTACGCCGACCAGGACATCGACGGCATCCGCTACACCTGGTGCAAGACGCCGCGCTACGAGGGCAACGGCGTCAAGCGCGTGGTCAATATCTTCCGCTTCCTGGGCCGGCTGATGGGCCTGTCCGGCCGCTACCTGCGCGACTGGAAACCGGATGTGGTGATCGCCTCCTCCACCTACCCGCTGGACACCATCCCTGCTGCCTTCATCGCCAACCGTACCGGCGCGCAGCTGGTGTACGAGGTGCACGACCTGTGGCCGCTGACGCCGGTAGAGGTAGGCGGCATGAGCCCCAAGCACCCGTTCATCCGCCTGCTGCAGTGGGCCGAGGACTTCGGCTACAGGAAAGCCGACACCGTGGTGTCGATGCTGCCGTGCGCCCGCGACTACATGCTGGCGCATGGCATGGCGCCGGAAAAATACGTGGTCATCCCCAACGGCGTGGACGTGGCCGAGTGGCAGGGCAAGCCCGAGCCGCTGCCGGCCGAGCACCGCATGCGCCTGGCCGAGCTGAAGGCGCAGAAGCGCTTCATCCTCGGTTACGCCGGCGGCCACGGCCTGGCCAACGCGCTGGATTACCTGCTGCAAGCCGCCAGCCTGATCCGGCAAGACCCGGCGCTGGCCGACAAGCTGCAGGTGGTGCTGGTGGGCGACGGCCCGGACAAGGCCGCGCTGGTCGCGCAGGCGCAGGCGCTAGGCCTGGATAACGTCAGCTTTCTGCCGGCCATTGCCAAGCGCGCGGTGCCGGCCTTCCTGGCCGAGTGCGACGCGCTGTACATCGGCTGGCGCAAGCTGCCGATCTACCGCTTCGGCATCAACCCCAACAAGCTGTTTGATTACATGATGGCCGCGCGCCCGGTGCTGCACTCGGTGGAAGCCGGTAACGACATGGTGGCCGAGTCCGGCTGCGGCGTCAGCGTGGCAGTGGAAGACCCGGCCGCTATTGCCGACGGCATCCGCCGCCTGCTGGCCACCACGCCGAACGAGCGCGGCCGCATGGGCGCCGCCGGCAAGCAGTTTGTGCTGGCCAAGCACGATTACGCGGTGCTGGCGCGCCGCTTCCTGCAGGGCTTGCGCTAAGGCGCTGGCCAGCAACACCACAGGGCCTGACACGATGAGCGAACCCTACTGGAACCCGATGGTGCCGGAACTGACCGTGCGCGACATGGCGCAATCGCTGCCGTTTTATCTGGCTGCCGGTTTTGGCGTGCGTTTTCGTCGCAGCGAGCCCGATTTTGTCTATCTGGAGCAGGGCCAGGCGCAGCTGATGCTGGAAGCCTGGCACCCGCAAGGCTGGCACACCGGCGAGCTGCAGCTGCCGTTTGGGCGCGGTATCAACCTGCAGATCGAAGTCGACGACGTAACCGCGTTGGCCGCACGGCTGCAGGCTGGCGGCTACGCCGGCTTCCGCCCGGTGCAGGAAAGCTGGTACGCGGTGTCCGAACACGAAGAAGAAGGCCAGCGGGAAGGCCTGTGGCAAGACCCGGACGGCTACCTGCTGCGTTTTGTCGAAATCCTGGGCAGCCGCCCGCGATCACCGGAGGCCGCATGAGCCAGCAGCCCCACATCCGCTTTGATTTTGCCGACGGCCTGCGCGGCCTGGCCATGCTGGCCGTGGTGTTGTTCCACTACACGCAGACGTTCTGGCAGCGCCGCGACCGCATTGCCGAGGTGATGAGCGTGCCGCCGCTGCCGGGCTACGACGGCGCGTCGTTCCTGCTGCCGTTCAACCTTGGCGCGGTGGGCGTGGGGCTGTTTCTGCTGATTTCCGGCCTGCTGATTCCGCTGTCGCTGACGCGCATGGGCACGTTGCGCTTTGCCGTGTCGCGCTTCTTCCGCATCTACCCCACCTACTGGGCCGGGCTGGCGGTGACGGTGGCCGCGCTATGGTTGGCCGCACAGCTGCCTGGCGGCGTGTGGAGTGTGAGCGCGCGCGACGTGCTGGGCCACGTCAGCATCGCGCTGATCGACTGGATAGGTGGCCGCAATATCGACCCGGTGATGTGGACGCTGAAGGTGGAGCTGTGGTTCTACGCCATGCTGGGCGGTGCGTTTGCCATTACCGGCCGCCGCATCAAGTGGGCGATCTGGCTGCTGCTGCCGCTGCTGGTGTGGCTGTGCCGCTTTGCGCCGGTCAACAGTTTCCAGACCATTGTCTGTTACTTCCCGCTGATGTTTGCCGGAAGCTGGGTGTACTTCTACCAGACCGGCCACGCCGGCCGCGTGGAAACCGTGCTGCACTTTATCGGCATGCTGGCGCTGTACGTGTGGCTCACCGGCTGGGGCGACCCCGGCCTGTACGCCAGCTACGGCATCGGCGTGGCGCTGTTTGTGGCGGGGGCGTTGCGGCCGCAGCTGGTAGCGGCGCCGCTGCTGACGCGGGTGGCTAGCGTCAGCTACGCCTGGTACGTGTGTCACGCCACGGTCGGTTACCTGATCCTGTTTACGCTGGCACAATACGGCACCCCGTGGTGGGCGATGGTGGCCATCGCGCTGGCGGTAAGCTGGGGCATCGCACAGGCCATCCACCGCTGGGTGGAGCTGCCGACGCAGCGGTGGGGGAAGGTGTTGTCGGATAAATTGAAGTGAAAAACGTAGGGTGGGCAAAGCGTAGCGTGCCCACCGTGCTGTGCGGATGGGCATGGCGGTTTTGCGGGTGTAGTGGGCACGGCTTGTTGCCTTAGCCCACCCTACGATTGGCAGTGCCACGTTGTATGTAGGGTGGGCAAAGCGCAGCGTGCCCACCGTGATGGCAGGGGTGAAGCTCATGGCTGATTACCGCAGGTTCAGGCAAGCAGGTGGGTATTACTTTTTCACGCTGACGTTGGCGGATAGAGGCTCTTGTTTGCTGGTAGATGAGATCAGCCGTTTGCGGCAGGCGTACCGGACGGTCGCTATACGGTGGCCTTTCGAGACGCTGGCCATTTGTGTCTTGCCAGACCATTTGCACGCTGTGTGGCGTTTGCCGGAAGGGGATAGCGACTTTTCTACACGATGGGCGCAGATCAAGGCGCTGTTTAGTAGAGGGTTGGCCGCACGAGAACGCAGCGATAGCAAGGTGCGTCACCGAGAGAAAGGTATTTGGCAAAGGCGTTTTTGGGAGCATTGCATACGCGATGCTGACGATTTGCAACGCCATATCGACTACGTGCACATCAATCCGGTCAAACATGGGCTGGTAGCGCGGGTGATGGAGTGGCCCTATTCCAGCTTTCACCGCTATGTGCAGCATGGGGAATTACCCGCTGACTGGGCGACTAGTGGTTTGCTACTGCCACAGGATTTTGGGGAGTAGGGGTGGTGGGCACGGCCTGCGGTCTTAGCCCACCCTACGGTTAGGTGTAGCGTCGCGGTTGTAGGGTGGGCTAAGCGCAGCGTGCCCACCGTGCTGTGTGGATGGGCGTGGTGGTTTTTCGGGTGTGGTGGGCACGGCCTGTGGCCTTAGCCCACCCTACGGTGGGTGCAGCTTCGCGGTTGTAGGGTGGGCAACGCGCAGCGTGCCCACCGTGCTGTGCGGATGGGCGTGGTGGTTTTTCGGGTGTGGTGGGCACGGCCTGCGGCCTTAGCCCACCCTACTGTTAGGTGCAGCGTCGCGGTTGTAGGGTGGGCAAAGCGTAGCGTGCCCACCGAGCCAGGTAAAGCCGGGAGCCGGAGGGTGAATACGCACCATCGCCCCATATCGATTACATACCGTCACCCGCTACGGGGGGCGGTGCAGGATAATGGCGGGTCGGGCTGACCTGCCGCATGAATACGGAAAAGAACATGGCTGAACAGAAGTTTTTACCCTTCGCCCTGCCGGATATCGGCGAGGACGAGATTAATGAAGTGGTCGACGCGCTGCGTTCCGGCTGGGTGACCACCGGCCCGAAAACGCGCCAGTTCGAGGCGGATTTTGCTGCCTACATCGGCGGTGGTGTGGAAGCCATCGCGGTGAATTCCGCCACCGCCGGCCTGCACCTGGCGCTGGAAGCGGTGGGGGTGAAAGAGGGCGACGAGGTGATCGTGCCCAGCTACACCTTTACCGCCACCGCCGAGGTGGTGCGCTACCTCGGCGCGCACCCGGTGTGCGTGGACGTGGACGCTGCCACTTTCAATATCCGCCCGGACGCCATCCGCGCCGCCATTACCGATAAAACCCGCGCCATCATTCCGGTGCACTTTGCCGGCCTGGCCTGCGATATGGACGCCATCATCGCCATCGCGCGCGAGCACGGGCTGAAGGTGGTGGAAGACGCCGCCCACGCCATGCCCACCTACTACAAGGGCACGCTGGTGGGGGCGCTGGATTCCGATGTGACGGTGTTCAGCTTTTACGCCAACAAGACCATGACCACCGGCGAAGGCGGCATGGTGGTATCGCGCCACGCCGACATCATCGCGCGCTGCAAGGTGATGCGCCTGCACGGCATCAGCCGCGACGCTTTCGACCGCTATACGTCCAAGACCCCGGCCTGGTACTACGAAGTGGTGGCCCCGGGCTACAAGTACAATATGCCGGACACCGCCGCGGCGATGGGCATCCACCAGCTGAAGAAGATCGACGCCTTCCTGCAAAAGCGCGAGGCGATGGCGGCCCGTTACGACGCCGAGCTGGCCGGCCTGCCGCTGACCCTGCCCGCGCACCCGGCCGACGCCGGCAGCAACCACGCTTGGCACCTGTACCCGGTGCGCCTGCAGCCACAGGCCGGCATCAGCCGCGATGATTTCATCGTGAAAATGGCTGAACTGGGCATTGGCTGCTCGGTGCATTTCATTCCGCTGCACCGCCAGCCGGTATGGCGCGATAGCTACGGCCTGACGCGCGAGCAGTTCCCGGTGGCCGACGCGGCGTTTGAAGCCGAAGTGACGCTGCCGCTGTACACCCGCATGAGCGACGACGACCAGACCCGCGTCATCGCCGCCGTGCGCCAGCTGCTGGGGCACTGATGCGCGATCAGGATAAACATGGCGTGGACACGTTGCGGCCAATCTTGGCCGCACGCCCCGGCTCGGCGCTGGCCAAGCGCCTGTTCGACCTGGTGGCGGTGCTGGCCGGCCTGTGGCTGATCTGGCCGCTGCTGCTGGCCATCGCGCTGTGGGTGAAGCTGGATTCGCCCGGCCCGGTGTTCTTCCGCCAGGTGCGGGTAGGGCGTGGTGGCCAGCTGTTCCGCATCCACAAGTTCCGCACCATGAAGATTGGCGCCGAAGCCGCCGGCCAGCTGACGGTGGGCGCCGACCAGCGCGTAACGCGCGCCGGCCACCTGCTGCGCAAGACCAAGCTGGACGAGCTGCCGCAGCTGCTGGATGTGTTGTACGGCGACATGAGCCTGGTGGGCCCGCGCCCCGAGGTGCCCAAATACGTGGCGCACTACCCGGATAGCGTGAAGGACATCGTGCTGTCGGTACGCCCTGGCATTACCGACTGGGCGTCGATCCGCATGATCGACGAGAACGAGATCCTGGGCAAAGCCGCCGACCCGGAACGCGCCTATATCGAGCAGGTGCTGCCGGAAAAGCTGGGCTACTACGTGCGCTACGCGCAAAGCCACAGCCTGGCCGGCGACGTGCAGATCATTGTGGCCACCTTGCTGAAGATCGTGACCCGCTGAGTCTTGTTTGCCACATAGCGATAGAAGGACACAGGGAGATATCTGGCCATGGCTTCTACGCAAGGGCACGAGATAACCCGGCGTGGATGCTGCGCCTGGGTTAGCCGTTTCCCCGCCGGGCTTGGGCGGGGGCTGTGGCAGAGGGGGTTGGTGTCGTTTCGTGGGTTTCGTGGCCAAGAAAGTCTTTAGAGACCATTACATGCTGGAAAAACTGCTTTCCTTCTCGCGCCATCACAAGATGGCGCTGCTGATGCTGCTGGACGCGCTGCTGTTGCCGCTGGCGATGTGGAGCGCGGTGCTGCTGCGCCTGGGCGGCAACTGGGACCCGAAGCTGGACCCGTACTGGTGGATTTTTGCCGTGCCGCCGCTGTGGGTGCTGCCCATCTTCATCAAGCTGGGCCTGTACCGTGCGGTGCTGAAGTTTCTGGACGACCGCATCGTCTACACCGTGTTCGTCGGCGTATCGCTGTCGGTACTGGTGCTGATGGCGGTGCTCCTGATGGCCGGCATCGGCGCCTTTCCGCGCACCGCCATCATCATCTTCTGGGTGTTCGCCATGGCCTATATCGGCGGCAGCCGCTTTCTGCTGCGTGGCCTGGTACGGCGTATCGATGCGCTGGATGCACCACGCCGCCCGGTGCTGATCTACGGCGCCGGCCGCGCCGGCCTGCAGCTGATGGCCGGCTTGCTGGAAGGGCGCGAGTACCGCCCGATGGCGTTTGTGGACGATAACCCGCAGCTGTGGCGCCGCACCTTCCGCGGCCTGGCGGTGCACGGCCCGCACGAGCTGCCGCAACTGCTGCAGGACACCGAGGCCGAGCTGATCCTGCTGGCCATCCCGTCGGCCAGCCGTGGCCGCCACCGCGAGATCCTGGAAAAGCTGGAACCGCTGCACGTGCCGATCAAGCGGCTGCCGGGCATGGCCGACTTGGTATCGGGCGAGGTGCGCGTCACCGAGCTGCGCGAGGTGGGCATCGACGACCTATTGGGCCGCGACCCGGTACCGCCGCAGCCCGAGCTGCTGGCGGCCAACATTGCCGGCAAGGTGGTGATGGTCACCGGCGCGGGTGGCTCCATCGGTTCCGAGCTGTGCCGCCAGATCGTGCGCCAGAAGCCGGCGCGCATCGTGCTGTTCGAGGCCAGCGAGTACGCGCTGTACGCCATCGACCAGGAGCTGGCCAAGCTGGCGCCGGCGGTGCCGCGGGTACCGTTCCTGGGCAGCGTCACCGACTACCCGCGCCTGCTGGCGGTGCTGCAGGGCATGCGCGTGGACACCGTCTACCACGCTGCCGCCTACAAGCACGTGCCGATGGTGGAGCACAACCCGGTGGCCGGCATCGTCAACAATGCCTTTGGCACCGACACCTGCGCCCGCGCCGCCGAAGACGCTGGCGTGCCGACTTTCGTGCTGATCTCTACCGATAAAGCCGTGCGGCCCACCAACGTGATGGGCGCCACCAAACGGCTGGCGGAGCTGGCGCTGCAGGCGCGCCACGCGGCCGGTAGCCGCACCCGCTTCGTGATGGTGCGTTTCGGCAATGTGCTGGGCAGTTCCGGCTCGGTGGTGCCGCTGTTCAAGCAGCAGATCGCCAGCGGCGGCCCGGTAACGCTGACGCATCCGGAGATTACCCGCTACTTCATGACCATTCCGGAGGCGGCGCAGCTGGTGATCCAGGCCGGCGCGATGGGGCAGGGTGGCGACGTGTTCGTGCTGGACATGGGCGAGCCGGTGCGCATCATCGACCTGGCACGGCGCATGATTCACTTGTCCGGCTTGCAGGTGCGCGACGAGCGCAACCCGCAGGGCGACGTGGAGATCCGCTGCACCGGCCTGCGCCCGGGCGAAAAGCTGTACGAGGAACTGCTGATCGGCGACAAGGTGCTGCCCACCGAGCACCCGCGCATCATGCGGGCGCAGGAATACCACCTGGCGCCGGCCGAGCTGGCGCAGCACCTGGCGGCCTTGCGTGCGGCATGTGACGCGCTGGACGCGGCGCAGGCGTTTACGCTGCTGCAGGGCGTGGTGCACGAGTTCAAGGCGGCCGACGCCACCGCCGACTGGCTGGAGCAGGCGCGGCGCTAGCCGATATCGGCAAGGTCGTGCCGTCGCAACGTACAAGGCCCGCCGGCATTGCCGGCGGGCCTTGTGCTTACCAGGTTGGCCGCATCGCCTGCGGGCTTGCTACTACTGTGGTTTAGCAGCTTGTGTAGCAAGGCTGGCAGCGCGGCAACAAGCCGTGCAGGCGCTGAGAAATTACTGATGCATTAACAGCTACCTTGCAATGCATAGTAGTGTACTGCTAGGATGCAGGTATCAAGTGAGGTGGCGGTGGCAGTAGGTTCCTTGTATTGCAAGGTAGCGGCGCCGGCGCGTGGGTGCCGGGCGTTGACCGCGCGATAAGCCGTGAGGCAGGAGAAACGATGAAAACGCAATTGCGTAAAGGCACGCTGGAGATGTGCGTGCTGGCGGTACTGGCCCGCCACGACAGCTATGTCTACGAGATCGTCAGCACACTGGCGCAAAGCATGGACATCAGCGAAGGCACCATCTATCCGCTGATGCGGCGGCTGCAAGCCGACGACTGGGTCAGCACCTATCTGGTGGAGTCGGCCAGCGGGCCGGCGCGCAAGTACTACCGGCTGACGCCGGCCGGTGGCGAGGCGCTGGCCGCCATGCGCCGGGAATGGGGCAGTTTCGTTGCCGAGATCAACGCCGTACTGGGCCACAACGGCCCTGAAGGAGACACACCATGAACCGCGAACAGTACCTGCAATGGCTGGCCGCCGCGCTGGGCAAGCTCGGCCCGGCCGAACGCGACGAGATTCTGGCCGACTACCGCGCCTATTTTGACGACGCGGCCGCCGATGGCCGCAGCGAGGCCGAGGTGTGCGCGGCGCTGGGCGAGCCGGAGCGGCTGGCGCGCGAGCTGACTGCCGAACGCAAACTGGCCGACTGGGAGGCCGACAAAAGCCCGGCCAACATGAAGCAGGCGCTGGGCGCGCTGGCTGGCCTGGGCGTGCTGAACGTGCTGCTGGCCTTCCCTTACCTGTTGTTGCTGACCTGGCTGGGCAGCCTGTGGCTGGGCGCGGTCGGCCTGCTGCTTGCCGGCGTGGTCATTACCGGCAGCTGGGCCAGCCACAGCGTGTTCGGCTGGCCGTCGCTGGACCATATCGTGGTGAACGACAGCGGCGTCGGCCCGTGGCTGATTGCCGCCGGCACGCGTGACGGCCAGCCGCCAAGAATCCGCATCGAAAGCGGGCATGGCGAAACGGTGCGCATCGAGCCGGACCCGGCCAGCGGCAAGCTGGTGATCGAAGCGCGCGACGGCGACGAGCATTTCCGCCTGGAGCGCGACGCCAGCGGCAATGTGGCGCAGCTGCAGATTCGCGATGGTGCCGATAGCGTCGAGCTGAGCGGCCTGCCCAAAGCCAGGTCTGGCAGCGTGCTGGTGTTCGGGCTGGTGCTGACCGTGCTGGGGTTGATCGGCAGCGTACTGGGCTGGAAAGTGTTGCGCTGGGTGTGGCACGGCACCGGCCGCTGGCTGCGCTGGCAGCAGCGTCTGGTGGCGGGCGACACGGCAGTACGGTAGGCTGCGGCCAACCTTTGATACGGGAGCAGGCATGGAAACCCGCTGGCTGGAAGACTTTCTGGTATTGGCCGAAACCGGCAGCTTCACGCGCTCGGCCGAGCTGCGCCACCTGACGCAGCCGGCGTTTTCCCGCCGCATCAAGGCGCTGGAAAACTGGTTGGGCGCCGACCTGATCGACCGCACTACCTGGCCGACACGGCTGACGCCAGCCGGCGAGCTGCTACAGGAAAAGGCCCGCCTGCTGGTGGGCGAGCTGTCCAGCACCCGCAGCCTGCTGCGCGGTTTGCAGCAGGCCGACGCCGCCACGCTGACGCTGGCCGTGCCGCATACGCTGTCGTTCGGCTTCGTGCCGCGCTGGCTGGCCAGCGAACAGGCCACGCTGGGCGAGGTGGCCTGGCGCCTGCTGGCGCATAACGTGCACGACGCGGTGATCGCGCTGACCGAAGGCAACGCCGATCTGCTGCTGTGTTACCACCACCCGCGCCACCCGGTAGAGCTGCCGGACAGCCGCTACCACGGGCTGCGCCTGGGCAGCGAAACGCTACAGCCGTTTAGCCGCGCCGAGCACGGCCAGCCCTTGTGGCAGCTGCCCGGCAGCCACGGCGCGCCGCTGCCGTTTTTGGCCTACGGCCCCAATGCCTACTTTCGCCGCATGGTGGAGCTGATCATCGAACGCGCGCCACAACCCTGCCTGCTGCAGCAGCGTTTCGAAACCGATATGGCCGAAGGCCTGAAGGCGATGGTGCTGGAAGGCCACGGTGTGGCGTTCTTGCCGCAGAGTGCGGTGCAGCGCGAGCTGGCGGCCGGGCAGCTGGCCGCCGCTGGTGGCGAGGCGTGGTCGCTGCCGATGGAAATCCGCGTTTACCGCGACGCGCGGCGCGAGCTGCCGCAGCTGGATACGCTGTGGCAGGGGTTGGCCACACGTTACCCGGCGGTGTAGGGGCTGGCGGAAGGCAGCAATACGCTGCGTGCGCGATGGGTCGGCGCCTTGGGTAAGCCGGTAGCAGTCAGCTGCCCGTCGGCCGGCCAGCGCTGGCACACCACACACCACGAGCGGCGCAGCTGCCGTTGCACGTGTGTAATCTGCGCGACTTTCAGGCAAGAAGGCCGCGTGTTGGCCGCAAAAGGCGGCCATTTGCCAGATCATGCAAATCTTGCATGATCCTATCGCCATTCGGAATTGGCCGCCGCCACAGAGCTGCCGCTACAGTGCACGCACTCCACACAAAAGCACAAAGACAACACCTATGACCACCCGCCTGGAACACGATCTGCTGGGGGACCGCGAGGTCCCGGCACACGCCTACTGGGGCGTGCACACTCTGCGTGCCATCGAAAACTTCCCGATCACCGGTCAGACCATCGCCAGCTACGGCGACCTGATCCGTGCGCTGGCGGTAATCAAGCAGGCCGCCGCGCTGGCTAACCACCAGCTGGGCCTGCTGGCCGATCACCACAAGGAAGCCATCGTGCTGGCCTGCGAGGAAATCCGCGCCGGCAAGCTGCACGACCAGTTTGTGGTAGACGTGATCCAGGGCGGTGCGGGCACCTCCACCAACATGAACGCCAACGAGGTCATCGCGAACCGCGCGCTGGAACTGTTGGGCCACGGCAAGGGCGAATACCAGCACCTGCACCCCAACGAGCACGTCAACATGGGCCAGAGCACCAACGACGTGTACCCCACCGCGCTGCGCCTGGCCACCTTCTGGGGCGTACAGCGCCTGCTGGCGGCCATGGCCCGCCTGCGCGACGCCTTCGACGACAAGGCCGACGAATTTGCCGACGTGCTGAAGATGGGCCGCACCCAGCTGCAGGACGCGGTACCGATGACGCTGGGCCAGGAATTCCGCACCTACGCCGTGATGCTGGGTGAAGACGAACAACGCCTGTACGAAGCCAGCGCCCTGATGCTGGAAATCAACCTGGGCGCCACTGCCATCGGCACCGGCATTACCGCGCACCCGGACTATACCCCGCTGGTGTGCGAGAAGCTGTCGGCGCTGACTGGCCTGGCGCTGGAAACCGCGCCCAACCTGATCGAAGCTACCCAGGACTGCGGCGCCTTCGTGCAGCTGTCCGGCGTGCTGAAGCGGGTGGCGGTGAAACTGTCCAAGAGCTGCAACGACTTGCGCCTGTTGTCTTCCGGCCCGCGAGCTGGCCTGGGCGAGATCAACCTGCCGGCGCGCCAGGCGGGTTCGTCCATCATGCCGGGCAAGGTGAACCCGGTGATTCCGGAAGTGGTGACCCAGGTGGCCTACGAGGTGATCGGTAACGACATGACCGTCACCATGGCGGCCGAAGCCGGCCAGCTGCAGCTGAACGCCTTCGAGCCGGTGATTGCCTACAGCCTGTTCCGCAGCGTTAGCCACCTGGCCGCCGCCTGCGACACACTGCGTGATAACTGCGTGGTCGGCATTACGGCCAACCGCGACTATCTGCTGGACACCGTGCACCGCTCGGTGGGCCTGGTAACCGCACTGAACCCCTACATCGGCTACGCCGCCGCCACCGAAGTGGCGACCGAAGCCCACCAGAGCGGCGGCAGCGTGTACGACATCGTACTGCGCCGTGGCTTGCTGACCCGCGAGCAGCTGGACACCGTGCTGCAGCCGGCAGCCCTGACCAGCCCGCGCTGGATTACGCTGTAACGATTCCCTCTCTCTTGAATGTGATGTGAAGTTTGGCCGCCCTACCGCAAGGTATGGCGGCATTTTTTTATCTGGCCACTTGCACCTTGCACCGGGCGGGCTAGCCCATGTTGCTGGCAGAGATACTGGCTTGCTTTGGCATGATTTTTATTGCCAGTAAATGCCAATGACAGCACACATACCTCGCCAAGTGCGGGATTTGCCTGATTACAGCGCGGCCGCTTTCTGCTTTAATGCCAGCCCCGACCGCGCCCTGCTGCCGGTACGAGGTAAAACAAGCGCCGCGCGGCGCTGAGGTACTGCCCGGCCATGACCGGCGCGGACACTACAAAGGATTAATTTCACAAAGCAATACAGGGAAATACCGTGAAACTTAATCGATTGACCAAGATGATCCTGGCCGCCATGGTGCTGGGTATCCTGGCCGGCTACGGCTGGCGTGAAATGGCTGGCAGCGATGAGGCCATCAAGTCGTTTGCCGACCAGCTGTCCATTCTGACCGACATCTTCCTGCGCCTGATCAAGATGATCATTGCGCCGCTGGTGTTCTCCACCCTGGTGGTGGGTATTGCTCGTATGGGCGACTCGGCCACTGTTGGCCGCATCGGCGCCAAGGCCATGGCCTGGTTCCTTACTGCCTCGCTGGTATCGCTGGTGCTGGGCTTGGTGATGGTGAACCTGCTGCAGCCGGGCGTGGGGCTGGGCCTGCCGCTGCCGGAAGTGACCGCCAGCTCGGGTATCGAGAAGGGCGCGCTGACGCTGAAAGACTTCATCAGCCACCTGATCCCGAAGAGCGTGTTTGACGCGCTGGCCAAGAACGAGATCCTGGCCATCGTGGTGTTCTCACTGTTCTTCGGTACCGCCGCGTCTGCCATCGGCGACAAGGCCAAAGGCCTGATCGACGCCATCGACGCCGTGGCGCACATCATGTTGAAAGTGACCGGCTACGTGATGAACTTCGCCCCTTTCGCCGTGTTTGCCGCTATCGCCGGCATGGTGGCCAAAGAAGGCTTGGGCATCCTGACTACCTACGGCAGCTTCATGGCGCAGTTCTACCTGTCGCTGGGCCTGCTGTGGCTGGCGCTGCTGGCCATGGGCTCGCTGTTCCTGAAGCGTCGCGTGTTCGAGCTGCTGCGTGCCATCCGTGAACCGGCGCTGCTGGCGTTCTCTACTGCCAGCTCGGAAGCCGCTTACCCAAAAACCCTGGACCGCCTGAAACGCTTTGGTTGCAGCGACCGCATCGGTAGCTTCGTACTGCCGATGGGCTACTCGTTCAACCTGGACGGTTCGATGATGTACTGCACCTTTGCCACCATCTTCATCGCCCAGGCCTACGGTATCGACCTGAGCTTGTCGCAGGAAATCACCATGCTGCTGATCCTGATGGTGACTTCCAAAGGCATGGCCGGCGTGCCGCGTGCCTCGCTGGTGGTGATTGCCGCCACGCTGGCGCAGTTCAACATTCCGGAAGCCGGCCTGCTGCTGCTGCTGGGCGTGGACCACTTCCTGGACATGGGCCGTTCTGCCACCAACGTGCTGGGTAACGCTATTGCCGCCAGCGTGGTGGCCAAGAGCGAAAACCAGCTGGGCGCCGCCCAGCCGGAGCTGGACGAAGACGACGATATCGACCCGCAGCCGCGCCGCGACCCGGAACTGGAACCGGCATTTGCCAAACAAGGCTGATGCGCTGACACTGTCGGCTGGATAACGATGGATGCATCATGAAAAGCGATGAACGCTATCTGACCCAGCCGCAGCTGGCAGAACTGGCCGCCCAGATACAGCAACACCTGGCGGCCGAACACGAGGTGGAACTGGGTGGTTTTGACGCCCAGGCGCTGGTATTGCTGGTGGCCGACCGCATTGGCCCCGCCATCTACAACAAGGCGCTGGCCGACGCCCGTAGCGCGCTGGATGCGCGCATGGAATCGTTGCAGTCAGCGTTGTGGGAGCTGGAACGGGGCTAAGCCCGCACCGTGATGAACGACCAGGTTGGCCGCACCCTTAACCGGGGTGCGGCCAACTTTTTTTATGGGCCTGACGTACCCCAGGCGCAAAAAAGCCCGCCTGACGGGCGGGCTGTCTGCGTGGCAAGCGTGGCTTACCAGGCGCTATGCCATACGTCCAGCAGGTCGCTGGCTTCCACGCTGGCCACGTCGGCACGGGCTTGCAGCCAAGCCACCAGCGCAGCTTTCACTTCTTCGGTCACTTTTACGCCGTTTACCGGAAACACCACGCCATCCAGCTGACCGTCGCTGAAGTGGCCGCCAAAGCTGACGCTGTGGCTGTCTACCGCTTCCAGCCAGCCGTTCAGCAGCGCATCGTTAGCAGCGTCGTCCTGTTCTTTCAGGGTGGCCACCACGGTAAAGCCCAGCTCCTGGAATTCACCGACGCGCAGTTTCTTGCGTTGGCGCGGCGACAGGCGTTTCAGGCGGTTGGGGGAGTTCGGGTTGGTCATGACTTGGTCCAGTATGGGTAAACAAGCAGCGATTATAGCCGCCCAGCCCGACAAAATCGAACCGGACGGCTGGCCGCGATCAGCGTGCTACGCGGAAGGACGTGACCATGCCTTTGGGCGTGCGGATGGTAATGAACACGGTACCGCCGACCGGGCATAGTGCATTGCCGTCAGCAATGCCAACCAGGAAACGGTAGGCACTGGGTCGGTTTTGCGAGGCGACAGTGACGCTGCTGCTACCGATAACGCTTAACGCGCTGTCGGTACTGATGGACACGGTAGTGCCGGCAGGCATCACGTTGCCATTTACATCCATCGGTGTCACAACGACTTCAGCGGTGCGGTTGCTGGGTGAGCACAGCGAGGCCCCGGTGATGGTTGTGTTGTCAGCGGTACTGCCCGACCAGATGATCTCGCGCGCTACGCCAATGTTCAGTGATTTGGGCACGCTGGATGCCACGCTGCTGCTGCGGAGCACGCCGTTGTAGTTGCCGTCCTTGTCGTTCCACTGGCTGTCACGGTTGTAATCGACAAACTCTTCATTGTTTTGCTTGGCGCTGGATTTGAAGTCGCGGCCGTCTACCGGCAAGTAGATCTCGGGCAGGTCAATGAACGGTTCGCCACTGTCCCATACCCCGTTACCGTTGCTGTCGGTAAAGCTTTCCTCACCATCGGTAAACGCGAGGACGGTCTGACGGCCGGGGCCGGTCAGGGCATCGCGATCGCCACTGCTAGTCAGGGTGACGCTGCAACGGCCATTGCTGGTGGTGCAACTGGGTGTTACCTGGCCAATACCGGCCTCGGTGCGGAAGCTGATCGGGGTACCATCCGGCGTCGGGTTGCCAAAACGATCAGAGGCATAGACGCTCAGCGTAATGCTTTCGCCATCGTGGCTCAGGAACTCGGGGTTGGCCGCGGTGGCCGACAGCGAGAAGCCGCTATGGTGCGGAATGCCGGTGGAAATGGTGAGATCGCCGGACTGCGTCTGGATGGTGGTATTGCCCGAGCTGACACTGGCCGTAACGCGCACCACACTGCTGACATTCCCTGCGTACACGGTGACGCTGGCCTGGCCGTTATTGTCGGTGGTGCCGCTCAGGGTGCTAACGGCAGTCTGACTGTTGTAGGGCTGCAAGCTTGTTCCACCGGCAGTGCTATTGAGCTGGAAGTTGACCTGCGTGTTGGTAACCGGGTTGCCAAACCTGTCTTTCAGCCTGAACAGCAGGGTGGAACTGACGTTGCCGCCCAGCGACTGTAGTTTGATGTTCTTGGGCGTTGCGCTGACAAACTCCAGCGAGGTGGGTGTTTCTGCCACCGTGGTAATGGTCAGATCCGGGTTGGTGTTACTGCTCTTGCTGACGGAACCCAGTCTGGCCGTGGCCGTGATCTTGTCCACGCCGGAGCAGCCTTTGTCGGTATAGGTGACGCTGGCACGGCTTTGCTTCACACCGTTGACCAGTACTGTCTGGCTCTTGACGGTGGCACTGCTCGCGTTATCCAGTAGTGCTTTGTTGGTACTGGCGCAGTTGGAGGTAAAGGTCACATCTAGCGGTACGTCCAGCGCACTACCGGCATTGTCGGTAATGATCACGCTGGCGGCGACGGTGCCGCCGCTTGTGATGCCGGGCACGCCCAGTTGTACGGTACTGAGATTGAACTGTACCGGTGCAACACTGAAATTGAAGGCGTTACTGCTGATGCTGCTGCTGCCGTTGACCATGCTGGCGGACAGGGTGCCGGCACCCGCCTGGCTGGAAGCGGTAAAGCGGGTAGTGGCAAGGCCGCGGCTATCGGTCAGTACCTTGCTCGCTTCCAGTATGCCGAGTGCGCTATCGGTATTCGTGATTTCAATGATGCGGTTGGCAATCGGGTTGCCGCTGGCGTCTAGCGCACGCAACGTGACGGTGGCTTCTTCGCTGATCTTCAGGTTATTGGTGCTGAGCCCGGACTGATTGGTAATGCTTAGTAGCAGGCTGGGGCTGCTAACGCTACCGTTGCTGCCGCTGTTTGCTGTCTGGCCTGCGCTGCCGCCACCGCCACCCCCGCCGCATCCAGCCAGTGCCAGCGCGGTGCAGAGCAGGGTTAATGTAAACGCACGGCTTAGCGTAGTGTTGTGGCGTATCAAAGTGAGCCTCGCTTCTGTCGCATAGTTCAGATAACAAAGCGGGACAGAATAAAGCTGTCGCTGTCCCGCTTTTAAAGCAATGGCATCATTTTATTTGCATATCACTACATTGCGCTACAACTTCTATAATTCATAATCCAAGTTCATGCCATATGCTATCGATATGGCGCGATACTTCGCTGCTCATTGTGATAGGTACACCCCACTCGCGGCTGGTTTCCCCCGGCAGCTTGTTGGTGGCGTCCAGCCCCATCTTGCCGCCCAGGCCGGAAACCGGGCTGGCAAAGTCCAGGTAGTCGATCGGGGTGTTTTCGATCAGCGTGGTATCGCGTACCGGGTCCATACGGGTGGTGATGGCCCAGATCACTTCTTTCCAGTCGCGCGTGTTCACGTCGTCGTCCACCACCACGATGAACTTGGTGTACATGAACTGGCGCAGGAAGCTCCAGCAGCCCATCATCACGCGCTTGGCGTGGCCAGGGTACTGTTTCTTGATGCTGATCACCGCCATGCGGTAGCTGCAGCCTTCCGGGGGCAGATAGAAATCCACGATTTCCGGAAACTGCTTCTGCAGAATGGGCACGAATACTTCGTTCAGTGCCACACCCAGGATGGCCGGCTCGTCCGGCGGCTTGCCGGTGTACGTGCTGTGGTACACCGGGTTCTCGCGCATGGTGATGCGGTCGATGGTGAACACGGGGAAGCTGTCCTGCTCGTTGTAGTAGCCGGTATGGTCGCCGTAAGGGCCTTCCATCGCCATGTCATTGGGGTGGATGTGGCCTTCCAGCACGATTTCGGCGCTGGCCGGTACTTGCAGGTCGGAGCCGATGCACTTCACCAGCTCGGTACGGCTACCGCGCAGCAGGCCGGCAAACTGGTATTCGGACAGCGTATCCGGCACTGGTGTCACCGCACCCAGGATGGTGGCAGGGTCGCAGCCCAGTACCACGGCCACCGGGTAGGGCTTGTCGGGGTTGGCCGCACGGAACTCGCGGTAGTCCAGCGCGCCGCCACGGTGCGCCAGCCAGCGCATGATGACGCGGTTGCGGCCGATAACCTGCTGGCGGTAGATGCCCAGGTTTTGCCGCTTCTTGTGTGGGCCGCGGGTCACGGTGAGGCCCCAGGTAATCAGCGGCGCCACGTCGCCCGGCCAGCAGTGCTGGATCGGCAGCCGCGACAGGTCGACTTCATCGCCTTCCCACACGATTTCCTGGCAGGGAGCCTTGCGCACTTCTTTCGGCGCCATCGACAGTACCTGCTTCAGCAGCGGCAGCTTGTCCCAGGCGTCGCGCAGGCCTTTGGGCGGCTCCGGCTCTTTCAGGTAAGCCAGTGTCTGGCCTATTTCGCGCAGCGCCAGTACATCATTGGCGCCCATACCCATGGCCACACGTTTGGGGGTACCAAACAGGTTGGCCAGCACCGGGATGTCGTAGCGCTGACTCCCGGTTTGTGGCTGGGTAAACAGCAGGGCAGGGCCGCCGGCTTTCAGCACACGGTCGCCGATTTCGGTCATTTCCAGATGGGTAGAGACCGGCACGGCGATGCGTTTGAGCTCGCCTTGGGCCTCGAGTTGGGACATGAAGTCCCTCAAGTCGTGGTATTTCATGATTTTTTCATGATCTAGCGCAAAAACGATGGTGCGGCGCAAGGTTAATCTAGGTTCCGACGTCGCAAGCTACTGTCCGCAGTGAGTCAAGTCAATAAGCGGACAAGCGAGCGAACTACTTTTGCTAGCTACCCGCTTGGAGATAAACATGAAAAAGCTTGCTATCGCCGCTCTGGCCACCGTGCTGACTTCCAGTGCTTTTGCTGCCCAGGGTGACATCCTGGCCCGTTTCCGCGTGACCAACGTTAACCCGCAGACTTCCGTATCCTCGGGTCTGGAGGGTGTGGATGTTGAAGACGACACCATTCCTGAAGTCGATTTCACCTATATGCTGACCAACAATGTCGGTGTCGAGCTGATTCTGGGCACTTCCAAGCACTCAGTGATGGCTGGCTCCACCGAGCTGGCTACTGTCAAAGTATTGCCGCCGACGCTGACTGCCCAGTACCACTTCAATCCGGAAGGCCAGTTCCGTCCGTACGTGGGTGCTGGTGTCAACTACACCCGTTTCTACGGCTTTAAAGACAAGGCGGGTGCTAATCTGAGCGTGAAAAAGAACAGCTTTGGCCCGGCCATGCAGGTGGGTATCGACATGCCGCTGACCAAAGATATCTTCCTGAACCTGGATATGAAGAAAATCTGGATCAAGACCAAGGTAAAAGCCAGTGGTACCGAGCTGGGCACCCTGGACATCAACCCGCTGGTAACCAGCGTGGGTATCGGTACCAAGTTCTGATCCCAGTCTGAACACTGCGCAAAAGGGCACTCCGGTGCCCTTTTTCTTGCCTGTCATCAGGGGGCTGGGTATGCTGTCCCCGTTTGTTTATCCGGGTTGTCCACCACATGATCGCGCATACTGGACGCGCCGCGCACAGCCATGTTGCCCTCTATGCGGCCTTCGTCAATGCCGTGGTGATCTTCTTTCTCAGTCTCTATCCCTTCACCGGCTGGAGCTACTCCGGTCGCCCGCTGTTCGAGTTTCTTAGCTATCCGCTACCGTACTACACCCGCTTTTTCGATAATGCGGCCAACGTCATCATTTATATTCCGTACGGCTTCAGCTTGGCGCTCCTATTCATGCCGCGCTGGCTTTCGACCCTGCTTGCCCTTGCTGTCTGCCTGCTAACCAGCATTGCGGTAGAATTTTTGCAAGAGTTCCTCCCCATGCGCGTGGCATCCAATCTGGATGTGTTGTGCAATCTCATCGGTGGTTGTCTCGGGGCCATGTTGGCGGTGTCGCCTATCTTCCGACGCCGCTGGCAACATTTGATGCAATGGCGGCGGCGTTACTTTGTTGATGGCAGTGCTGCCGACTATGGTTTGCTGTTGATGGGCCTGTGGCTGTTGACCCAGCTCAATCCTGCCATGCCCTTATTCGGTGTGGTGGCTTATCCGCAGGGCTTGCCGCAGCCCTACGTTTCGCCGCTCGATAACCCTCGGCTCTTCCTGTTTCTAGTTGAGGCTGGTGGTGCCATGGCGAACATGTTGGCCACTTGCCTGTTTATGACCAGCTGGCTAAAGGTGCGTGCTGACCGCTTTCGCAGCATCCTGCTGCTGCTGTTGACAGTCTGGTTGTGCAAGATGTTGGCCGCAGGCGTACTGTTAAAACCCTTTGCCCTGTTTCAGTGGATCAATCCGCACCTTATTACCGGGCTCGCAGCTGGTTTCTTGCTGCTGTGGTGGGTTGCAGGGCTGTCCCGAATACTGCAAACCATAGTCGCCATACTTGCCTTGCTGGCGGCACAATTCGCTGCGACATTGTGGCCGCTGAGCGAGGTGCAGTCCGATTTCTTGTCGCTGTTTCGCTGGCCCTATGGCCACCTACTCAATATGAGTGCCTTGTTGGATTTCCTGTCCGACCTGTGGCCTGTGGCAGCCTTGGCCTGCTTGCTGCTATCGCTATGGCAACAGCTCAAGCCGGCGCAGACTACCCAGATCCACTAGTCGCCAGTCCACCCAGGCGGGCTTTCGCAGTTGCCGGCTCAGCCACACCGTGCGCATCCCCAAACGCTTGGCTGTTCGCAGGTTTTGCACCGAATCCTCCACCATGATGCAGTCGCCGGCAGCTAACCCGGCCTGTCGTAGCACACTGCGGTACGCCGCGAGCCTCGGTTTGGGCGTCAGGCCGAAGCTATCCATGCCGAAGCTGCGTTCGATCTGATGCGCGATACCCAAGTGGCGCACAATCGCCTCCACATAATGTTGCGGGCCGTTGGAAAACACCCATTTGCGCCCGGGTAGCTGTCTTAGCAGGCCGGGTAGGGTGTTCGACGTGTCAATCAGTGGTAGCAGCGTCGCCATCGGATGGGTATGTCGCAGAAAGTGCGCCGGCTGAATGTGGTGATGTCGGCTCAGCCCTTCCAGCGTCGCACCATAGCGTTCCCAATAGTGCGTCCGCATCCAGTCCGCTTCGGCACGGCTTACGCCGACATGGTGGCTGATATAGCGCGTCATGCATTCATTGATCATCGGAAACACCGCGGCACCAGCGTGATGCAGGGTGTCGTCGAGGTCAAATAACCAGTTAACAGGGGTATGAGGCACGGCAAATCGCCCGGTTTCATGAACAGGCTGCCAGTGTAAAACACGGCTAGTACTGTGCGAACCGGAAAATTTTCCGTTTTGACGGTGTTTGAAATCAGCCACTTAAGCAATTACTTGCACTTTTTTGCCGGCGAGGTGTTGACGGCCCAGAGCGTGGTGGGTATAGTTCGCCTCCTCAGCTGACGACGCAAACGAAACGAAGTCAGCACCGCTCTTTAAACAAACCAAATAACCGATAGGTGTAAGTGTC
>NZ_JBKBHK010000016.1:0-70333 GCF_046297735.1 Vogesella sp. | reverse complement strand
GTGTGGCAGCGTGTCATTTAATGCGTGTTGTAGCAGGCTCATACAGCAAAAAAGGGAACATGATGAACATGTTCCCTTTTACTGGATTTGCAGTCGCAAGTCTTAACTGACTGGCATTACGCCAATGGGCGGCCTTGTTGTTTTTGTGTGCGAGGGTTGGCCGCACGCTTGCTATCTGACATACAATATATAAAAATATAAATCGTAATAAGCTTAATCATCAGGAGCCAGCATGCACCACGACTACCAAGACCTTACCGCTACCTTGTCTACCAAACTGGCCGACTTGCGCCGCGAAATCCCCGACACCATGAAAGGCTTCGGCCAGATGAGTCGTGCTGCGTTGGTGGACGGTGCGCTAAGCACCAAGCACAAAGAGTTGATCGCGATGGGCATCGGTATTGCCGCCCGCTGCCAGGGGTGTTTGGGGTTTCACGCCAAGGCGCTGGTAGAGCTGGGGTGTAGTCGTGCCGAATTCATGGAAATGCTGCAAGTAGCCGTGTACATGGGCGGTGGGCCATCGCTGATGACGGCAGCCGAAGCCTTGCTGGCTTACGAGAGCTTTGGTGGCGAGTTGGCCGCCTAAGCGCTACCCGATGACGCAACAAGGGCGGCCATGGCCGCCCTTGCTGTTTTGCGGATGTGCCGGCTAAGCGTGCCAGTGTTGCCAGCCCCACAACAGCACACCGGCTGCCAGCAGCCAGCACAGCGTGGCTAGCAGCAGCGTCGATGCCAGCGGCAGGCGCACACTCAGCAGGTATACCGCCAGCAGGTAGGCGGCGTAGGGCAGCAGCGCACACAGGCCAAACAGCGCGGTGTGCTGCAAGTCGGCCGCGCTGCGGCTGCGGCCAACCACCACATGGGCGATCAGGGCAAAGGTGGGGAACAGCGGTACCAGCCCCGCCACAAAGAAATAGCGGCTGCCGGACAGCCACTGGATCAGCAGCACCGCCAGCGCGCCCAGCAGGCACTTGCCCAGCAGGGCGATGTCCATCAACTACCCAGCAGCGCGGCAACCACGCGGCGGTCTTCCGCCAGCAGGATGTTGTAGGTACGGCACGCGGCGCTGGTGTCCATCACTTCGACGCCGATGCCGGCGTTGGTCAGCGCGGCGCTCAGGCGCGGGTGCGGGAAGCGCAGCGTACTGCCGCTGCCGAAGATCACCAGCTCCGGTTGCAGCGCCAGCAGCTGGGCAAAGTGCGTTTCTTCCAGCGCCTCGAAGCTGGCCGGTGGCCACGGCGTAATGCTGTCGGCGCTGACCACCAGGCTGCCCTGGTGACGTACCCGGTTGATTTCCACATAGCCCGCGCCGTGCGCGGTAAACAGGTTGGCACCTGCGGTCTTGGACTCGTGCAGTTTCATGATGAAATCCTGTTGGCGGGTGTAGTGCAGTGCACCACGGATTGGGATAGGATTATACCCCGCCTGGCCGGAAAGCCAGGGCCGGATACGCCCGCCGCTTGCGGCAGACCACAGGACAAACGACAGGTGGCGCACGCCACCGCAGAAGACGGTAATACCCCTCATGCAGCCTATCCAGAAATCCCAGAAACTTGCCAACGTCTGCTACGACATTCGCGGCCCGGTGCTCGAACACGCCAAGCGGATGGAGGAAGAAGGCCACCGCATCATCAAGCTGAACATCGGCAACCCGGCGCCCTTCGGTTTCTTCGCCCCGGACGAGATCATCGAGGACGTCATCGTCAACCTGCAGAACGCATCCGGTTACTGTGATTCCAAAGGCCTGTTTGCCGCGCGCAAGGCCATCATGCACTACGCGCAGCAGAAGCACCTGCCGCAGGTGGGCATGGAAGACATCTACATCGGCAACGGCGTGTCCGAGCTGATCGTGATGGCGATGCAGGCGCTGCTGGATAACGGCGACGAGGTGCTGGTGCCGGCGCCGGATTACCCGCTGTGGACCGCCGCCGTCAGCCTGGCCGGCGGCCAGCCGGTGCACTACCTGTGCGACGAAAACGACGGCTGGATGCCGTCCATCGCCGACATCCGCGCCAAGATCACACCGCGTACCAAGGCGCTGGTGATCATCAACCCGAACAACCCCACCGGCGCGCTGTACCCCGACCACGTACTGCAGCAGCTGGTAGACGTGGCGCGTGAATTCGGCCTGCTGCTGTACGCCGACGAAATCTATGACAAGGTGCTGTACGACGGCGCCACCCACACTTCCATCGCCTCGCTGGCGCCGGACCTGATGGTGTGCACCTTCAACGGCCTGTCCAAAAACTACCGTGCCTGCGGCTACCGTGCCGGCTGGATGATCCTGTCCGGCGACAAGCGTCGCGCCAAGGACTACATCGAAGGCCTGAACATGCTGGCCTCGATGCGCCTGTGCGCCAACGTGCCGGCGCAGTACGCCATCCAGACTGCGCTGGGCGGCTACCAGAGCATCGACGACCTGGTGGCGCCGGGCGGCCGCCTGGCGCGCCAGCGCGACCTGGCGTACAAGCTGCTCACCGACATTCCGGGGGTAAGCTGTGTCAAGCCGCAGGGCGCGCTGTACCTGTTCCCGCGCCTGGACCCGGCGGTTTACCCTATCGAAGACGACCAGCAGTTCATCCTGGAGCTGCTGCAGCAGGAGCGCGTGTTGCTGGTGCAGGGCAGTGGCTTCAACTGGATTGCGCCGGATCACTTCCGCGTGGTATTCCTACCCAATAGCGACGATCTGACCGAAGCCATCGGCCGCATCGCCCGCTTCCTGGAAAACTACCGCAAACGCCACGGTACCGCATGAACCTACTCGTCCGCGCCGCACTGAAACACCGTCTGGTCAAGCGCCAGGCGCGGGCGAGGCATCATTGAACAAAGGGGCGTGCGCGCCCCTTTGTGCTGTCTGCGGCCAACCCCCCGGGTTGGCCGCAGCAAAGCGATAACAAGCTGGGCAACAGAACCAGCAGCTGCCAGCGGCAGCAGGCCGACGTGCCAGGGAAATTTGAAAACCGAAACAGCAGGAGTATTCACGAATGAAGCCGATCAATATTGGCCTGATGGGGGTGGGAACAGTCGGTGGCGGTGTCGCCACCGTATTGAAGCGTAACGCGGAAGAAATCAGCCGTCGCGCCGGCCGCGACATCCGCCTCACCATCGCTTCCCGCCGCAATGTGGAACAAGCCCGCGAGCTGGTGGGTGCCGACGTCACCGTGGTGGCCGACGCCTTCGCCGTGGTGAACCACCCGGACGTGGACATCGTGGTCGAGCTGATCGGTGGCGATACCGTGGCCAAGGAGCTGGTGCTGCAGGCCATCGCCAACGGCAAGCACGTGGTCACCGCCAACAAGAAGCTGCTGGCCGTACACGGCAACGAGATTTTTGCCCGCGCGCAGGAAAAAGGCGTGATGGTGGCGTTTGAAGCGGCGGTAGCCGGCGGCATTCCCATCATCAAGGCGCTGCGCGAAGGCCTGTCGGCCAACCGCATCGAATGGCTGGCCGGCATCATCAACGGCACCTCCAACTTCATTCTCAGCGAGATGCGCGACAAGGGCGCCGACTTCGCCGACGTGCTGAAAGAAGCGCAAGCGCTGGGCTACGCCGAAGCCGACCCCACTTTCGACGTGGAAGGCCACGACGCCGGCCACAAGCTCACCATCATGGCCGCCATCGCCTTCGGCATCCCGATGCACTTCGACCAGTGTTACCTGGAAGGCATCAGCCAGCTGGCCGGCAAGGACATCCAGTACGCCGAGGAGCTGGGCTACCGCGTCAAGCTGCTGGGTCTGACCCGTCGCACCGCGCAAGGCGTGGAGCTGCGCGTGCACCCGACGCTGATCCCCGAGCAGCAGCTGATTGCCAACGTCAACGGCGTGATGAACGCGGTGCTGGTACGTGGCGACGCCATCGGCCAGGCGCTGTTCAACGGCCCGGGCGCCGGCGCGCTGCCGACCGCCTCGGCCGTGGTGGCCGATATTGTCGACGTGGCCCGCCTGCTGACGTCCGACCCGGAACACCGCGTGCCGCACCTGGCCTTCCAGCCGGACCAGCTGAAAGACCTGCCCATCCTGCCGATGGGCGAGGTGGTCAGCAGCTACTACCTGCGCATCCAGGCGGTGGACCGCGCCGGCGTGATGGCCGACATCACCCGTCTGCTGGCCGAGAACGGCATCTCCATCGAAGCGCTGATCCAGAAAGGCTCCGCCGCTGATGGCTCCGCCGAGATCGTGATCCTGACGCACCGCGTGCTGGAAAAAGCCGCCAACGCCGCCATTGCTGCCATCGAGGCGCTGGACAGCGTAGCCGGCAAGGTAGTGCGCCTGCGCATGGAAGAGCTCAATGGCTAAGCGCCTGCTTGCCCTGTTGGCCGCCAGCACCCTGCTGTCGGGTTGTGCCAGCCTGGCCCCGCGCCAGCTGGCGCAGGACCGCATGAACGACGCCTGCAAAAGCAAGATCGCCAGCACGCCGCTGCTGCCCTTGCTGAGCTCGCAAAGCAAGATCAACGGCTATTGCAGCTGCGCCAGCGACAAGCTGGTGTCCGGCCTCAGCAACAGCGAGCTGCTGGAGGTATCGGCCAAGGGCAAGGATGTCCTGGCCGACCCCGCCTGGCAGGGGCGCCTGCTGAACGTGGGCCTGCAATGCCTGAACACTCTGGTTCGATAACATGAAATACATCAGTACCCGTGGCGGCATGGCGCCGCTTGCCTTCTCCGACACCATCCTGATGGGCCTGGCGCCGGATGGCGGCCTGGCGCTGCCGGAAAGCTACCCGCAGGTTGGCCGCGCCCAGCTGGACGCCTGGCGCGACCTGTCCTACGCCGAGCTGGCATTCGAGATCATCCGCCTGTTTGCTACCGATATTCCGGAAGCCGACCTCAAAGCCATCCTGGACCGCACCTACACCGCCGAGGTATACGGCAGCGAGGCCATCACCCCGGTGAAGCGGCTGCACGACGGCTTGGTCATCCTGGAACTGTCCAACGGCCCGACGCTGGCGTTCAAGGACATGGCCATGCAGTTCTTGGGCAACCTGTTCGAGTACGTGCTGGCCAAGAAGGGCGAACAGCTGAACATCGTGGGCGCCACCTCCGGCGACACCGGTTCGGCAGCCGAGTACGCGATGCGCGGCAAGCAGGGCATCAACGTGTTCATGCTGAGCCCGGACGGCCTGATGAGCCCGTTCCAGCGCGCGCAGATGTACAGCCTGCAGGATGCCAACATCCACAACATTGCCATCAAGGGCATGTTCGACGACTGCCAGGACATTGTGAAGGCGGTGCAGAACGACCACGCTTTCAAGAGCCAGTACAAGATCGGCACCGTCAACTCCATCAACTGGGCGCGTGTGGTGGCGCAGGTGGTGTACTACTTCAAGGGCTACTTCAACGCCACCAGCAGCAACGACGAACAGGTCAGCTTCTGCGTGCCGTCGGGCAACTTCGGCAACGTCTGCGCCGGCCACATTGCCCGCCAGATGGGCCTGCCGGTGCAACGCCTGATCGTGGCCACCAACGAAAACGACGTGCTGGACGAGTTCTTCAAGACCGGCCGCTACCAGCCGCGTGGCACCGCCAATACCTGGGTAACGTCCAGCCCGTCGATGGACATCTCCAAGGCGTCCAACTTCGAGCGTTTCGTGTTCGACCTGCTGGGCCGTGACGGTGCTGCCGTGGCCGCGCTGTGGGCCGAGGTGGACGCCGGCCGCGGTTTTGACCTGGGCGACAAGCTGGCGCAGATCCGCGAGCAGTTCGGTTTTGTGTCCGGCAAGAGCAGCCACGCCGACCGCCTGGCCACCATCCGCACCGTGGATGCCGAAGACCAGGTGGTGGTGGACACCCACACCGCTGATGGCATCAAGGTGGCGCGCGAAGTACGCCTGCCGGGTGAGACCATCGTCTGCCTGGAAACCGCGCTGCCGGCCAAGTTTGCCGACACCATCCGCGAGGCGCTGAACCGCGACGCACCGCGTCCGGCCGGCTTCGAGGGCCTGGAAGACCTGCCGCAAAAGGTAACGGTGTTCGACGCCGACGCCGACGCGGTGAAAGCCTACGTGCGCCAGGCCTTGGCTTGAGGCGATAGCCGTCTTGCATGACGAACAAGGCCCGCCATCCGGCGGGCCTTGTTGTTGGCGGCCAACCCTGGCGCTGCCGGCGGCAAGGTTGGCCGCAAGCTGTGTGTGGCCGGCAACAAAAAAGCCCCGCAAACGCGGGGCTTTGGGTGTGTGGCCAGCTTAGACAGCAGCGGCCTCGGCGGTTTCGTGGAAGACCAGCTCCACCTTCTCTTCGGCGGTCAGCTCGACCGTCACCTCGCCACCGCCCGCCAGGCGGCCGAACAACAGCTCGTCGGCCAGCGCCTTGCGGATGGTGTCCTGGATCAGGCGCGCCATCGGGCGGGCGCCCATCAGCGGGTCGAAACCTTTCTTCGCCAGGTGCTTGCGCAGGCTGTCGCTGAAGTGGATTTCCACTTTCTTGTCGGACAGTTGCTGTTCCAGCTGCATCAGGAACTTGTCCACCACCTGCAGGATGATCTCTTCGTTCAGCATGCTGAACGGGATGATGGCATCCAGCCGGTTGCGGAACTCCGGGCTGAACAGGCGCTTGATGTCGGCCATCTCGTCGCCGGCCTGCTTGCTGCCGGTAAAGCCGATCGACGACTTGGACAGCGACTCGGCACCGGCGTTGGTGGTCATGATGATCACCACGTTGCGGAAGTCCGCCTTGCGGCCGTTGTTGTCGGTCAGCGTGCCGTGGTCCATCACCTGCAGCAGCACGTTGAAGATGTCCGGGTGCGCTTTCTCGATCTCGTCCAGCAGCAGCACCGCGTACGGGTGCTTGGTGATCTGCTCGGTCAGCAGGCCGCCCTGTTCGAAACCGACGTAGCCCGGCGGCGCGCCGATCAGGCGGCTGACGGCGTGGCGCTCCATGTACTCGGACATATCGAAGCGCAGCAGCTCGACGCCCAGGAAGTAGGCCAGTTGCTTGGCCACTTCGGTCTTGCCGACGCCGGTAGGGCCGGAGAACAGGAAGGAGCCGATCGGCTTGTTGGGGTTACCCAGGCCGGAGCGCGACATCTTGATGGCGGCGGCCAGCGCATCGATGGCCTTGTCCTGGCCAAACACCACGTTTTTCAGGTCGCGGTCCAGGTTTTTCAGTACGTTTCGGTCGTCGCTGCTGATGTTCTTGGCCGGAATGCGGGCGATCTTGGCGATGATCTCCTCGATCTCGGCCTTGTTGATCACCTTTTTCTGCTTCGACTTCGGCAGGATCTTCTGCGCGGCACCGGCTTCGTCGATCACGTCGATGGCCTTGTCCGGCAGGTGACGGTCGTTGATGTAACGCGCCGACAGCTCGGCGGCGGTCGACAACGCGGCCAACGTGTATTTGACGCCGTGGTGCGCCTCGAAGCGGCTCTTCAGCCCCTTCAGGATTTCGATGGTCTGCTCCACCGACGGTTCCGGCACGTCGATCTTCTGGAAGCGGCGCGACAGTGCGCTGTCTTTTTCGAAGATGCCGCGGTACTCGGTGTAGGTGGTGGCACCGATGCAACGCAGGCTGCCGTTGGACAGCGCCGGTTTCAGCAGGTTGGACGCGTCCAGCGTACCGCCGGAGGCGGCACCAGCGCCGATCAGGGTGTGAATCTCGTCGATGAACAAGATGGCGTGGCTGTCTTCTGCCAGCTGCTTGATCACCTGTTTCAGGCGCTGTTCGAAGTCGCCACGGTACTTGGTGCCGGCCAGCAGGGCACCCATGTCCAGCGAGTAGACGGTGGCTTTGGCCAGTACCTCAGGCACCTCGCCAGCGACGATGCGGCGCGCCAGGCCTTCGGCAATGGCGGTCTTGCCCACGCCGGCTTCGCCCACCAGCAGCGGGTTGTTCTTGCGGCGACGGCACAGGATCTGGATCACGCGCTCTACCTCGTGCTCGCGGCCGATCAGCGGGTCGATGCGGCCATCACGGGCAAACTGGTTGAGGTTTTGCGTGTAGTTTTCCAGCGCACCGCCCGGGGCGTTGTTGCTGTCCTCGCTATCACTTTCGCCGGAGCTGTCGTGGTGCGAATCCTGGCCGGCAGCCGGTTTGGAGCTCTGCTTGGTAATGCCGTGCGAGATGAAATTCACCACGTCCAAGCGCGAGATACCTTGCTGATGCAGGTAGTACACGGCGTGCGAGTCTTTCTCGCCGAAGATGGCCACCAGGATATTGGCCCCGGTCACTTCCTTTTTGCCGGACGATTGCACGTGCAGGATGGCGCGCTGGATCACGCGCTGGAAGCCCAGTGTGGGCTGGGTTTCCACCTCGGCCTCGCCGGGCACGGTGGGGGTGTGTTCGTCGATAAAGTCCCCCAGCTGCTTCTTCAGCTGGTCGATGTTGGCGCCGCAGGCGCGGAGGACTTCGGCGGCAGACGGGTTGTCGGTCATCGCCAGGAGCAGGTGCTCCACGCTGATGAACTCGTGCCGTTTGCGGCGTGCATCCATAAAGGCCATGTGCAGGCTGACTTCCAGTTCTTGGGCAATCATCAGTTTTCCTCCATGACACACTGCAGTGGATGCTGGTGCGTTTGTGCGTACTGCGTCACTTGCTCTACCTTGGTGGCGGCAATGTCTTTGGTGTAAATGCCACAAAGTCCCTTGCCCTGATTGTGCACCTGCAGCATCACGGTTGTCGCCTTTTCAGCGTTCATGTGAAAGAAATGCTGCAGTACATCAACGACAAAGTCCATTGGGGTAAAATCGTCGTTTAATAACAATACCTTATACAACGGTGGGGGTTTGGTCGTGGCTTTCTGAGCGTCGACCGACACATCATCCTTGTACTGCGTAGACATGGGAACCTTCTGCGAATTCGCGCTTAATTCAATTTTGGTTCGGATACCGGGTTTTTCAAGCCCTGAACTTTTGGCCTGGTGTCTTGACGTTGTCACATGCTACGGGTAGAAATACAGACGGTGCTTGGTTTGCATCGCTGGCTGTGTGTCACCCATACCTGCTGCAGCGTGTAAGCTCGAAACGCTAGGACTCACCACCCTGTTTACTTTATGCATGCAAGGATAGTTACACATGGCAACTGGTATTGTTAAGTGGTTCAACGACGCTAAAGGTTTCGGCTTCATCACTCCGGACGAAGGCGGTGATGACCTGTTCGCGCACTTCTCCGCGATCAACATGCAAGGCTTCAAGTCGCTGACCGAAGGCCAGCGCGTAAGCTTTGACGTGGTGCAAGGCCCGAAAGGCAAACAAGCTTCCAACATCCAGAAGGCCTAAGCTTCGGCTGTCTTCCTGATGTGACGACCTTGGTGTCGTATGTAAAAACCGCATCGCAAGATGCGGTTTTTTTGCGTCTGGCAGCGGGGAAATGCAGGCAGAACATTGTGTTCTGCCAGCACCGCTTCAACAGGGCTGCCGCGCCAGGCGCGCCGCGCGCGATGGCAGCAGCTGGCGCTGCAGCGCGTAAAAGGTGATGGCACCGATGGTGGCCAGCATCAGCCACGGCAGGGCCGGCAGCCCCAGGTGGCGCGACAGGTCCAGTAGCCAGCCGCCGCCCAGGTAGCCGGTAGCACCACCCAGCGCCAGACCCAGCCGGCTGGTGCCGCTGTACCCGGCACGGGCTTCGCTGTTGGCGTAGCCGGCCAGCAGTGCTTCGCGTGCCGGTTCGGTGATCAGGCTGCCGGTATAGAACAGTGCCAGTAGTGGCATGGCCAGCCACAAGCTATTGGCCCACGCCATCAGCAGCAGGCTGACGCTCATCAGGGCGATACCTGCCAGCACGCGCTGCGCCAGGCTGAGGTGGCGCTCGCCCAGCTTGGCCAGCGGGTAAAGCAGCGTCAGCGACAGCGTGGTTTCCATGGCGTACAGCCAACCCACCACTTGCGGGGTGCCGGCCATCTGTTTCAGCACGATAGGCACCAGCAGCATGATCTGCACGCCCAGGACGTAGTAGCCGCTGAGGGTCAGCACCAGCTGCATGTAGCGGCGATCGCCCAGCACGGTACGGATGGAGGCCAGTGGCGACGTTTTGCCGCTGGCAACGCGGTAAGCCGGTAATAGCCACAGGTTGGCCGCCGCCGCTAGCACGAATACCGCACAGCCGCCCATGCCCACCCACCAGAAGTCGAAATGCAGCAGCCAGGAGCCGAGCATGGCCCCGCTGACGGCGGCAGCGCTCTCCCACATCATCAACAGCGTGTAGAAGTGGTTGCGTTCACGGGCGCGGGTGAGCTTGATGATCAGCGCGGCACGGGGCGGGTCGAACAGCATGCCGCCCAGGCCGGACAACACACAGGAAAATACCAGTGCCGCCGGGTTGCTGGCCGCAGCCATGGTGGCAAAGCCGGCGGCGCGCAGCAGCATGCCGCCCACGATCAGCGGCTTGGCGCCGTAACGGTCGGCCAGTGAGCCACCGAGCAAGCCCAGCCCCTGCTGCATCAGCTGGCGGATGGCCAGCGCCAGCCCGACGGCGGCGGCGGCCCAGCCAAGCTGGTCGACAAAGTGCAGGCTGATCAGCGGAAACACGCAAAAAAAGCCGAATACCACCAGGATGTTGTCGAGCATGATGAAACGCCTGCCCAGGCGCCGTGCCTGCTCTGCCGAAGCCATGATCTGCCCCTGAATGAAGGATGTGCTTCATTGTGGTGCGGCATCAGCTATCATGGAAGCCGTTAACTGCTAATAATTGCTATGGTTTTTCTTTATGGCTATCTCGCTGGATGACCTCGCTCTGCTGATCGATATTGTCGACTGCGGCAGCTTTAGCCAAGCGGCCGCACGGCGCGGCTGGTCGCAGCCGCAGGTGAGCCAGCGCGTGGCGCTGCTGGAGGCCAACGTGGGGGCGCAGCTGTTCCGCCGCCATCGCCGTGGCGCGGTGCCGACGCCGGCGTGCGAGGCGTACCTGCCGGCTGCACGGCAGGCATTGGCGACCCTGGACGATGGCCGCCGCGCGGTACAGGGCGTGCCGGCGTTGCCGCGCCTGACGCTGGCCTGCCTGCCATCGCTGGCGTCGGTGGTGTTTGGCCCGGTGCTGGTGGCGCTGGCCGAGGCGCCGTTCGAGATCCGCTGCAGCACCGATCATTCGCCCGCCATCATGGAACGCTTGCTGACCGATGGCGTACAGGTGGGCTTCGTTCTGAAGTGCCCGCCGATGGCCGGCATCCAGATGGAGCGCATCTGGTGCTCGCCCATCGTGCCGGTGGTGCACAAGCGCCACCCGCTGGCGCAGCGTGGCGAGCTCGCGCTGGCCGAGGTGGCCAACGCGCGGCTGGCGCCGCAGTACTGGGGCGACGGTTGCGATACCTTGCTGGCCTTGCTGCGCCAGCAGCGCACCGCTAGCGGCCCGCTGCACGCCATCCAGCCGGCCAGCGCCGCGCGCGAGCTGGCGATGGAGCACGGCTTTCTCACCTTCATGCCGGAGGTGGCGGTGAAGCGCGACCTGCGCGAAGGGCGGCTGGTGAAGCTGGCCATCCGTGATCTGCCGCTGTGGCAGTGGGAGGTGATGATGGCATGGCGCGCCGGCAAGCGCAGCGATGCCCCCAAACAGCAGGTGCTAGATACGGTGCGCGCGATGGCGCCGGATTGGGCCTGATGCGGCCAACGTTGGCCGCAGCCGGACGTGGCAAGGCCCTGCCTGGCGGCAGGGCCTCGCCAAGCGGTTTGACCTAGCCGGTTTGCCTTGCACACCGGCTGGGTACTGTAAACGGGAAGGCTGTGGGGGCAAGATGGCGGTGGTGCTGCCCGGCTTGGCCGGGTCCGCTGAGCACTTGGCTGCCACTGTGTCTGCAGCCTGTACAAGGCCCTGCCTGGCGGCAGGGCCTTGTGTTATGCCATCAACCCGCGTGTTACATGCGCGCGATCATGGCGTCGCCAAACTCGGAGCACGACACCTCGGTGGCGCCGTCCATCAACCGGGCGAAGTCGTAGGTGACTACCTTGTCGCCAATGGCGGCTTCCATGGCGCGGATCACCAGGTCGGCCGCTTCTTTCCAGCCCAGGTGGCGCAGCATCATCTCGGCTGACAGGATCAGCGAACCGGGGTTCACCTTGTCGAGGCCGGCGTACTTGGGCGCGGTGCCATGGGTGGCTTCAAAGCAGGCGTACTGGTCGGAGATATTGGCGCCTGGGGCGATACCGATGCCACCCACCTGCGCTGCCAGCGCGTCCGAGATGTAATCGCCGTTCAGGTTGGTGGTGGCAATCACGTCGTATTCGGCCGGTCGTAGCAGGATCTGCTGCAGGAAGGCGTCGGCGATGGCGTCCTTGATCACGATACCGTTCGGCAGCTTCAGCCACGGGCCGCCGTCGATTTCCACGCCGCCGAATTCGCGTTTGGCCAGTGCGTAGGCGGTATCGCGGAAGTTACCCTCGGTAAACTTCATGATATTGCCCTTGTGCACGATGGTGACCGACTTGCGCTGGTTGTCGATGGCGTACTGGATGGCGGCGCGCACCAGCCGCTCGCTGCCTTCCACCGAAATCGGCTTGATGCCGATGCCGGAGCTGGCCGGGAAGCGGATTTTCTTCACGCCCATTTCTTGTTGCAGAAACCCAATCACCTTCTGGACCGCCTCGGTACCGTGCGCCCACTCGATGCCGGCGTAAATATCCTCGGTGTTTTCGCGGAAGATCACCATGTTCACCAGCTCCGGCTGCTTCAAGGGCGACGGTACGCCTTTGAAATACTGCACCGGGCGCACGCACTGGTACAAGTCCAGCTCCTGGCGCAGCGCCACGTTCAGCGAGCGGATGCCACCGCCCACCGGCGTGGTCATCGGGCCTTTGATCGATACCGAGTATTCCTTCAACGCGTCGAAGGTTTCGCGCGGCAGCCACTCGTCCGGGCCATACAGGCGGGTGGATTTCTCGCCGGCGTACACCTCCATCCAGTGGATCTTTTTTTGCCCGCCGTAGGCCTTGGCTACTGCGGCATCGATAACCTTGATCATCACCGGCGTGATGTCGATACCGATACCGTCGCCTTCGATGTACGGGATGATGGGCTGGTCGGGTGTCGGCTGGCCCGGGATGATTTTCTGGCCACCGGCCGGCACTTTGATATGCGATACGCTCATGTCGTGCTCTCCTGTTGCTGCTGTGGTGCAGGGTGGGCTGCATGGGAAACGGTAGGACCATCGCCAGCCGGGAATGTTGCCGCAGCATGGTCAAGGCTGGCGCAGGCGGCGACGTTGGCCGCAACGGTCTGCTTTGCTAGTTATTGTGCACACTGCGGCCGATTGCCAGCCCGGCAATAAAAACGCCCCTGCGGCGTCTGCGGCAGGGGCGTGGGGTAGCGCGGGGCAGGATCAGGCCAGTGCGTCAGCCAGGATCTTGTTCAGCGTGGCGCTCGGGCACATTACGGCGCGGGTTTTTTCCGCATCCGGCAGGTAGTAGCCGCCGATGTCGGCCGGCTTGCCTTGTACCGCTTTCAGCTCGGCGATGATCTGCTGTTCCTGGCCGGCCAGCTGTGCAGCAACCGGCGCGAAGTGGGCCTTCAGCTCGGCGTCGTCGTTCTGCTCGGCCAGTGCTTGCGCCCAGTAGGTGGCCAGGTAGTACTGGCTGCCACGGTTGTCCAGCTCGCCGGTGCGGCGCGACGGCGATTTGTCGTTGTCCAGCAGCTTGCCGGTGGCTTCGTCCAGCGTCTTGGCCAGGATCTTGGCCTTGGTGTTGCCGGTCTTGATGCCCAGCTCTTCCAGGCTCACCGCCAGTGCCAGGAACTCGCCCAGGCTGTCCCAGCGCAGGTGGTTTTCTTCCAGCAGCTGTTGCACGTGTTTCGGGGCCGAACCGCCGGCGCCGGTCTCGTACATGCCGCCACCGGCCATCAGCGGCACGATGGACAGCATTTTGGCACTGGTGCCCAGTTCCATGATCGGGAACAGGTCGGTCAGGTAGTCGCGCAGGATGTTGCCGGTAACCGAGATGGTGTCCAGGCCGCGAGCAACGCGTTCCAGCGTGTAACGCATGGCACGAACCTGCGACATGATGTGGATGTCCAGACCGCTGGTGTCGTAGTCCTGCAGGTAGGTTTTCACCTTCTTGATCAGCTCGTTTTCGTGCGGACGGTACGGGTCCAGCCAGAACACGGCCGGCATGCCGGAGTTGCGGGCACGGGTGACGGCTAGTTTTACCCAGTCGCGGATCGGCGCGTCTTTCACCTGGCACATGCGCCAGATATCGCCGGCTTCCACGTTCTGGCTCAGCAGCACTTCGCCGGTAGCCAGGTCAACGATATTGGCTTGGCCATCAGCCGGGATTTCGAAGGT
Source organism: Vogesella sp. (assembly GCF_046297735.1). Lineage (NCBI taxonomy): Bacteria > Pseudomonadati > Pseudomonadota > Betaproteobacteria > Neisseriales > Chromobacteriaceae > Vogesella > Vogesella sp. The sequence continues at coordinate 56,143 of NZ_JBKBHK010000016.1, read as the reverse complement.
CTTGTCGTGCGAACCGTACTCTTCGGCTTTCTGCGCCATCAGGCCCACGTTGGGCACGGTGCCCATGGTGCGCGGGTCGAAGTTGCCGTGCCATTTGCAGAAGTTGATCATCTCCTGGTAAATGCGGGCAAAGGTGGATTCCGGCATTACGGCCTTGCAGTCGGCCGGCTTGCCGTCGGCACCCCACATCTTGCCGCCGTTGCGGATCATCGCCGGCATGGAGGCATCGACGATCACGTCGTTCGGCGAGTGGAAGTTGGTAATGCCCTTGGCGGAGTCCACCATGGCCAGACGCGGACGGTGTTCCTGGCAGGCGTGCAGGTCGCGGATGATTTCTTCGCGCTTGGAGGCCGGCAGGGTTTCGATTTTTTCGTACAGCGTGGCCATGCCGTTGTTGACGTTGATGCCCAGTTCGTCAAACAGCTTGCCGTGCTTCTCGAATGCGTCCTTGTAGTAGATCTTCACGCAGTGGCCGAACACGATGGGGTGCGACACCTTCATCATGGTGGCTTTCACGTGCAGCGAGAACAGGATGCCGGCTTCGCGGCAGTCTTCCATCTCGCGCTCGTAGAATTCGCACAGCGCTTTCTTGCTCATGAACATGGAGTCGATGATCTCGCCGTCCTGCAGCGCCACTTTCGGCTTCAGCACGATGGTTTCGCCGGCCTTGGTCACCAGCTCCATTTTCACGTCACGGGCGCGGTCCAGGGTCATGGACTTTTCGCCGTGGTAGAAGTCACCGTGGTGCATGTGGGAAACGTGGGTCTGCGACGCTTGTTTCCATTCGCCCATGCTGTGCGGGTGCTTCTTGGCGTAGTTTTTCACCGCCAGCGGGGCGCGGCGGTCGGAGTTGCCTTCGCGCAACACCGGGTTTACGGCGGAGCCCAGACATTTGGCGTAGCGGGCCTTGATGGCTTTCTCTTCGTCGTTAGTCGGGTTTTCCGGATAGTCGGGTACGGCGTAACCCTTGGACTGCAGTTCCTTGATGCAGGCCATCAGTTGGGCCACGGAGGCGCTGATGTTCGGCAGCTTGATGATGTTGGTGTCCGGGTTCTGGGTCAGTTTGCCCAGCTCGCTCAGGGTGTCCGGGACTTTCTGCTCGTCGCGCAGGAAGTCGGGGAACTCGGCCAGAACGCGGGCGGCAACCGAGATGTCGGCGGTTTCCACGTTCACGCCGGCGGCGTCGGTAAAGGTACGGATGATGGGCAGGAAGGCACTGGTAGCCAGCGCGGGAGCTTCATCGGTCAGGGTGTAGATGATGGTCGGCTTTTCCGAAGGCATTACTCTATCTCCATGATTATTGTTGGACGCCAGAACTGATACGCACGCCGCCAGGGGGTGGGGCGGCACGCGGCCGTACACGGAAAGGCAAACTGAAAGCGGGCGCGGCGGGGGGCCGCCAGTGGCCCGGCAGGCACCGCCATGGCAGGCAGGCTTTCGGTTGACTTTTCAAAAATGAATTATACCTCTCTATGCAGCGCTTGATTGTAGCGTATCCGAACTTTGCTGCGGCGCAGAATGTAAACAACTGTTCGAATCTGAATGGCGGGCTGCGCCTTTGGCCAGTCTGGCTATCGCTTTAGGTGGCGGCAGTGTGGCATGCGGCCAACTAGCGTGGCCGGCGTGCCCCCTGCTTGTTATCATCGCGCCCATTGTTATTGTCCGAATCGGCCTGCCATGCCCCGTCTCATCCTGTTCAACAAGCCTTACGGCGTGATCTGCCAGTTTTCGCAGCACGAACTGCACCCCACCCTGAAAGACCATCTGGCCATCCCCGGCGTGTACCCGGCCGGCCGGCTGGACACCGACAGTGAGGGCCTGCTGTTGCTGACGGGCGATGGTGAGCTGCAGCACCGCATCAGCGACCCGCGCTGGAAACAGCCGAAAACCTACTGGGTGCAAGTGGAAGGCCGCGCCACCGAGGCCCAGCTGCAGGCGCTGCGCGATGGCGTAGACCTGGGCGACTTCGTGACCCAGCCGGCGCAAGCGCGTGTGTTGCCGGAGGCGCCCCAGCTGTGGGAGCGCAAGCCGCCGGTGCGTTTTCGCAAGACGGTGCCGGATTGCTGGCTGGAAATCATCATCAGCGAAGGCAAGAACCGCCAGGTACGCCGCATGACGGCCAAGGTGGGTTTGCCAACGCTGCGTCTGGTGCGTGCTGCTGTCGGCCCGTGGCAGCTGGACGGCTTGCAGCCAGGGGAGTGGCGCGAGCTGGACGTGGCGCTTGCCGACCTGCCACGCACGCTGCATGCTAAAGACTTGGCCAAGCCCAAGCCGCGTGCGCCCGGCCCGCGTCAGCGCAGCGCCGAACCGGCCGCTACGCCGCAACCGTCGCGCCAGATGCCGCGCTTCCGCTTTGCCAAAAAGGGTTAGCGGCACCGCGTTGCACAAGATGGAGGATGCGCCCGCTGGCCGGTCATTGCCCGTTTGCCATTGCCGACAGGGGGCCGCATGCAGATACCCGAATCGTACAACCCGGTGGCCCGCGACATCGCGCTGGCGCTGGTGGCCGGTTTTGACCGCCACTACCGGCTGTTCCAGGCCACCAGCCGCCGTGCCAAGGCGCTGTTCGAACAGGCCGACTGGCAGGGCGTGCAGCAGCTGGTGCGCGAACGCATCCAGTACTACGACGAACGCGTCAGCGAAACCGTGGTCCAGCTCAATACCGAACTGCACGCCGCGCTGCTGGACGACGAAATCTGGCAGCAGGCCAAGCTGTACTACATCGGCCTGCTCACCAACCACAAGCAGCCCGAGCTGGCGGAAACCTTCTTCAATTCGGTGTTCACCCGCATCCTGCACCGCGACTACTTCAATAACGATTTCATCTTCATCCGCCCGGCCATCTCCACCGAGTACATCGAATCCGACCCGCCGTCCTACCGCAGCTACTACCCTGGCAGCAGCGGCCTGCGCCATGTACTGCGCCGCATCGTGGCCGATTTTTGCTGGCAGCGGCCGTTTGCCCACCTGGGGCGCGATCTGGCGCGGGTGATCCGCGCCGTGCACGAACACTTTGCCGCACGTTGGCCGCAGGCCGAAGCCAGCTACCAGATCCAGGTATTGTCCAGCGCGTTTTACCGCAACAAGAGCGCCTACATTTTCGGCAAGGTGATCAATGGCGCCCAGGTGTACCCGTTTGCGGTACCGGTACTGCACGACGCCGACGGCCGGCTGTACCTGGATACCGTGTTGCTGGAGGCGTGGCGCATCGGCGTGCTGTTTTCGTTCAGCCGCGCCTACTTTCTGGTGGATATGGACGTGCCGTCGGCTTATGTGCAGTTTTTGCGCAGCATGCTGCCCACCAAGACCAAGGCCGAGCTGTACACCATGCTGGGGCTGCAGAAGCAGGGCAAGAACACCTTCTACCGCGACTTCATGCAGCACCTGCAGCACTCGCGCGACCCGTTCACCGTGGCGCCCGGCATTCGTGGCCTGGTGATGTTGGTGTTCACGCTGCCGTCCTACCCGTACGTGTTCAAGCTGATCAAGGACGTATTCGGCGGCCCCAAGGACATGGACCGCGACACGGTGAAGCGCAAGTACCAGCTGGTGAAGCGGCACGACCGGGTTGGCCGCATGGCAGACACGCTGGAGTTCTCCAACGTGGCGTTTCCCAAGGCGCGCTTCACGCCGGCCTTGCTGGACGAGCTGCGGCAGCAGGCAGCGCTATCGCTGGAGGAGGGGGAAGACACGGTGGTGATTCGCCACCTGTACATCGAGCGGCGCATGAAGCCGCTGAACCTGTACCTGATGCAGTGCGATGCGGCCGAAAAAGAGCGCGTGGTGCGCGAGTACGGCGACGCCATCAAGGACCTGGCCACCGCCAATATCTTCCCAGGTGACATGTTGTTCAAAAACTTCGGTGTTACCCGCTACGGTCGTGTGATCTTTTACGATTATGACGAAATTGAATACATGACCGATTGCAATTTCCGACGCATTCCGCCGGCGCCGAACCCCGAAATGGAGCTGTCCGGCGAGGTGTGGTACCCGGTGGCGCGTGGTGATGTGTTTCCGGAAGAGTTTGCTACCTTTTTGCTGGGCGACCCGGCCATCCGCCGCACTTTCCTGCACTACCACCGCGACCTGCTGGACGTTAGCTTCTGGCAGCAGCGCCAGCAGCGTATCCGCGACGGCATCATCGAGGACTTCTACCCCTATCCGGTGGAAATGCGCTTTTGCCAGCGTTACCCGCGTGCCAGGCAGACATGAAAAAGGGAGGCCGTCGGCCTCCCTTGTGTGTTTGCGGTAACGGCCTAGTCGCAGCGGTGGCTGTCGAAGTAGGCAATCGGGCCGGCGCTGGTCAAACCGATGTGGAAGCAGTTTTCTTCCGGAAACAGCTCCCCGGCGTGTTCGGTCGCGCGGACCACTTCAAACAGGATTTCGACCTCCTTGAAGTATTTGGCAATTCGGTCATTACCCTCTAGCCAGCTCAGAATGGCATCGCGCTGCGGGTGCTCGTTTTCCAGCGTCAGCGCACACTGCTTGCAGCTGACAAAGCTGATGGCGGGCGGAATGGCGATACCAAGCGGTGCCAGATCGGCACGCACTATCCTTGCAAATTGCGATAATTCCTTGCTGGCGCGCTCGCGGATGCCCGAGAGCGGCAGGGCTTCGCCACCGTTGGCAGAACCAAACAGACGGGCCAGGGCAGACGAAACGGCAGTACCTTCTGCATACATGGTGCGACTATCTCCTTTTCCGGTAGTGGGTATTAACTCCATTGTAGGAAACACTGTGCAGATTACCTGAATTTATTTCGCCATTTTTTTCAGCGTATACAGCAGCTCCAGTGCCTGGCGCGGGGTCAGTTCGTCCACGTCGGTGTCGGCCAGCAGTTCCACCGCCGGGTGCGGTTCCGGCTCGTGCTGGATCACCACCGGGGTGCTGAACAGGTCGGGCTGCGCGCGGGCTGCGGATTCGTTTTCCAGCTCGGTCAGGTAACGGCGCGCCTCGCGGATGACCTTCGGTGGTACGCCGGCCAGCTGCGCCACCGCCAGGCCGTAGCTCTGGCTGGCGGGGCCGTCTTCCACGTGGTGCAGGAACACGATGCGGTCCTTGTGTTCCACTGCCGACAGGTGCACGTTGGCCACGCTGTTGTACTCGCTGGCGAGGCTGGTCAGTTCGAAGTAGTGGGTGGCAAACAGCGTGTAGGCGCGGTTTTTCTCGATCAGCGCACGCGCAATGGCCCACGCCAGCGCCAGGCCGTCGAAGGTGGAGGTGCCGCGGCCAACCTCGTCCATCAGCACCAGCGATTTGTCGGTGGCGTTGTTCAGGATGTTGGCGGTTTCGGTCATTTCCACCATGAAGGTCGAACGGCCGCCGGCCAGGTCGTCGCTGGCGCCGATACGGGTGAAAATGCGGTCGATCTGGCCCAGCGTTGCCTGCTCGGCCGGCACAAAGCTGCCGATGTGCGCTAGCAGGGTGATCAGTGCGTTCTGCCGCATATAGGTGGATTTACCGCCCATGTTCGGGCCGGTAATCAGCAACAGCTTGCGCTCTGCGGCCAAGCGGGTGTCGTTGGCGATGAAGCGTTCCACCTCGGCCTCTACCACCGGGTGGCGGCCGCCGATGATTTCCAGCCGGGTGTCGGGCACGAACGTCGGCTGCACGTAGTGGTTGGTTTGCGCGCGCTCGGCAAAGGCGGCCAGCACGTCCAGGCCGGCTACCGCCTGGGCGATCAGTTTCAGCTCGGCAATGTACGGCGCCAGCTGGTCCAGCACCGCCTCGTACAGCTGCTTTTCCAGCGCTAGCGATTTGTCCTGCGCCGACAGCGCTTTGTCCTCGAAGGTTTTCAGCTCCGGCGTGATGTAGCGCTCGGCGTTTTTCAGCGTCTGGCGGCGGCGGTAGTCGTCCGGCACCTTGTCTGCTTGCGCTTTCGATACTTCGATGTAGAAGCCGTGCACGCGGTTGAATTCCACCTTCAGCGTACTGATGCCGGTGCGTTCCTTTTCGCGCGCTTCCAGCGCCAGCAGGAAGTCGCCGCAGTCGGTCTGGATGGCGCGCAGTTCGTCCAGGTCGGCGTGGTAACCGTGGTTGATCACGCCACCGTCGCGCAGGAAGGTGGCCGGTTCCGGCAGGATGGCGGTGGCCAGCAGGCTTTCTACCGGCGAGTCGGCCGGCAGCAGCTGTACCAGTTCGGCCAGCAGCGGCGCGTCCAGCGTGGCGGCGATGGCCTTGACGCCGGCCAGCGCGCGCAGCGAGTCACGCAGTGCGGCCAGGTCGCGCGGGCGGGCGGTGCGTAGCGCCACGCGGGCGGTAATGCGCTCGATGTCGGCCACTTCGCGCAGCTGGGTGTGGATGTCCTGATGCGCGTTCAGCAGCGCCCGTACCGCCTGCTGGCGGCGCAGCAGCTTGTCGTGGCGGCGGATAGGGTGGTGCAGCCAGTGGCGCAGCATGCGGCTGCCCATGCTGGTGGCGCAGGTGTCCAGCAGCGAGGCCAGCGTGGGCGAGGCTTCACCGCGGATGGTTTCGGTCAGCTCCAGGTTGCGGCGGGTGGCGGCGTCCATGCGGATCAGCTCGCCCGGCGCTTCTACCGCCAGTTGCGCAATGTGTGCCGGGTTCACGCCCTGGGTAGATTTGACGTATTCCAGCAGCGCGCCGGCGGCGCCAACCGCCACCGGCAGCGTGTCGGCGCCAAAGCCGGCCAGGTCGCGGGTGCCGAAGTGGCGGGTTAGCGCCAGGGTGGACGATTCGGTATCGAACTGCCACGGCGGCAGTTTTTTCTTTGGCATGCCCAGGCTGTCGAACACCGCCAGGCCGGTGTCGTCCGGCAGCAGCAGCTCGGCCGGTTTCAGCCGCTCCAGCTCGCTGTGCAGCTCTTCTACGCCGGTTTGCATGACCTTGAATTCGCCGCTGGCCAGCGACAGCCAGGCCAGGCCCAGCGTGCCTTTGTGCAGGTTGATGGCCAGCACCAGGTTGTCGCGCTTGTCGTCCAGCAGGGCTGCGTCGGTCAGCGTGCCGGGGGTGACGATGCGCACCACTTTGCGTTCTACCGGGCCTTTGCTGGTGGCAGGGTCGCCGATCTGTTCGGCGATGGCTACCGATTCGCCCATTTTCACCAGCCGTGCCAGGTAGCCTTCTGCGGCGTGGTAGGGAATGCCGGCCATCTTGATCGGCTGGCCGCCGCTGGCGCCACGCGCCGTCAGCGTAATGTCCAGCAGGCGGGCGGCTTTTTCGGCGTCGTCGTAGAACAGCTCGTAGAAGTCACCCATGCGGTAAAACAGCAGCTTGTCGGCGTGCTCTCGTTTGAGGGCAAGATATTGCTGCATCATCGGGGTATGTTGTGTGCTCATTGCTTCGCTAACTATCTGTTTTTCTTGCTGCAAGCCTTATATGGCAAGGCTTTCAGCGGTATTGATCTTGGCCGCGCTGGTTTTTGTCCTGGTGAATACACTCAACGGCACGCGGGCGCACTTGGGTTTTTGGTGTAGGTTTTTGCCATTAAAAAACGGCCAACCTATACTGCGATGCTTGAAAGACTAAAACCTATACCGAACGCCCATGTTTGATGCCCGCGCCGCCAAGCTGCTGGAACCTGGCAAATACCTAACCAGCCCCGATTATCCTGGCCTTCGCCTTGAAGCCTACACCGATTGCCGCACCTGGACATACCGTTACCGCAGCCCGGTGGATGGCAAGCTGCGACAGATCAAGCTCGGCCAGTGGCCGGCCATGTCGCTGCACGCTGCCGTGGTGGAGTGGGAAGGGCTGCGCGACCTGCGCGCCAGCGGCGTGGACCCGGTACTGCAGCTGCGGCAGCAGAAACACGAACAGCAGCTGGCACTGGCCGACGCCAAAGCCGAACAGGACCGGCTGGCGTATACGGTGCATGACCTGTGTATGGACTACTGGTCCGGCTACGTGCGGCACGCCCGCGTCAAAAAGGGCGTTACCGAAGTACTGCGGATGATCGACACCATGCTGGGCGACTTCGGCAAGCTGCCGGCAGTCAGCGTGACGCGCAGCCAGGCGTTTGACCTGATACAGCAGTACATGGAAACCGCCCCGGTGCAGGCTGGCCGCTTAAAAGCCGAACTCGGCGCGGCGTGGGATTATGCCATCGACTCAGGCCGGCTGCCTGAAACCGTGCCGAACTGGTGGCGACTGATCTTGCGGGCGCGCATCAAGTCGAAGGGCAAGATTATCGCGGGCGAACGCATGGGTACTACCAAGCGGGTGCTGTCGCCTGATGAGGTTGGCCAGCTGATACGGTGGCTGCCGAACTTCACGCAGCTGGTGGAGGATGCCTTAACGCTCTACCTGTGGACGGGGGCGCGTGGGGCGGAAATCATGGCGATGGAAGGGCGCGAAATCGTGCGCGAGGGGGATGTGTGGTGGTGGATATTGCCGAAGGCGAAAACGAAAAATGCCCGACACTCAGCGGCCAAAGACCAGCGCACGCCACTGTTTGGCCGTGCCCTGGCCATCGTGCGGCGCCGGATGGAACGCCACGGCGATGGCTACCTGTTTCCGGCTCGCGTGCCGAAGGGTAACCAGACCCACGTTCAGCAAAAAGCCATCGGCGTGGCAGTGTGGTACCACCAGCCCTACAGCCAGACGCGCAGTGTGAACCCGCGTGCCCGGCTGCCGGTTACGCACTGGTCGCCGCATGATCTGCGGCGCACGGCCCGCACGCTGCTGGCCGCGCTGGGCTGCCCCGATGCAGTGGGCGAAACTATCCTTGGCCACATGCTGCCCGGTGTGCTTGGCGTCTACAACCAGCACACATACGACGCCGAACGGGTGGAATGGCTTAAGCGGCTGTCTGATCATCTTGAAGCCCTCGCGGCAGGCCAGCACTAGCACGTGGCTTTTTGGCGCCGGTATTCGGCGGCGGTGGCAGCTCCGACACCGGGCGGGCTTCCGCCCAGGCTTCCACCTCACGCACCAGCCAGCCGACGCGCCCGCCGGACAGCTGGCGCGGCTTCGGGAACTCGCCCTTGCGCACCAGGGTTTGCACCGTAGTGACCGACAGCGCCACCATGGCGGCCACTGTCGGCAGGTCGATGTAGATCGGGCGCAGGTTGATGGTGGATGCCATCACGCACCGCCTTTCTGCGCGGCGGCGAGTACTGCTGCCAGCTTGCAGTCAGCAGCGTGGCCTTGTTTACGGTTGGATGCGCATACAGGGCATGCGTCGGCAAAGCGGTTGTTTTCCCACTCCATTTCGCGCAGCAGCTCGATTGCACCCGGCACGGCCCCGGCTGGCTGCTGTGCTAGTAGTGTGTCAAGCTGGCACAAAATGTCATTGGCCTGATCTGCTAAGTTCTCACCGGATTTACCTTCCTGATATGCAATATCCCAGTATTTGCTTACCAGCTGTTTGACTTCATTCCGCCATTGCGACGGCTCGGCCTGTTTCGTTTCCTGTCCCAGCGCATATGCGGCTTGCACCAGCGCCACCAGGCTGCCTACCGCGTCTTCGTACTTCGGCGCTACGTATTCGCCGCCAGCGTCGCGGCCAACCTTGAAGCCGTGCTGCTCGGCCAGCTTGATGATGGTTTCTTGGTTCAGCATGTCGTTTTCTCCTCGTCTTTCCAGTTCTTCACATCCACCAGGCTGCTGCCGCAGTCCGGGCAGCCACACGCCGCCGCCGGGCGGTCCATCGTGGCGCACCACTTCGCACCTGGTACTTGCTCACGCGGCATGACCTGGTGGCACTCGCCGTAGGCCAGATAGGTGTTTTGCATTACGCATCCCTCTTGATCGTGATTTCCAACTCGGCCAATAAGCCACCATCGGCCAGCCACTTAGCCACCCATGCCGGCATTTGCCCGTGGCCTCGCCATGTCATGAGGTGGCCGCGCTGTTGCGCGATGTAGAACTTGGTGCTGGTGCGGCCTGGTGCATCTGCCAGGATCCTGCGCCGCATGCCTGCATCAACCAGGTGGGCAGCTGCTTGGCCAGGCATGGTGAAATTCAGCTCGGTTTGTCCGTGCGTCATGGTTACCCCTCAGATTTCAGTCAGTACCAGCGGCATGCCCTGCGGCATGGCGCCACCACAGCGCACCACAAAGCCGCGCTGGGTTTCAAAGTCGATAGGCATGCCCAGGCGGATGCTGGCCATGTCGATCATTGCCTCCGCGTCGGTATGCCCCAGCGTTTCAATGGGGATGCCCATGCGCAGGAAAGGCTGCGTGTTGCTGTCGGCCTCTGCCGATACCTGAAAAGCCAGGCCGCGCAGGCGCTCTGCCAGCGTGTCGGCCAGTTCCATAGCGGGTGCAGCCTCGGTTGCCCTTGCTATGGTGGTGGCCAGCTGTTGCGCGGCGCGTTGTACGGTGCGGTGGTACAGCGTCATGGTGCTTATCTCCCCAGGGTCAGGACGCCAGCGGCGTCCGGGTTGGTATTGGCTACCCAGCGGCGGGCAGCGGCGGTGGCCTGTGCCAGCTGGACGGTAATCGGGTTGCTGTTGCCGTTCTCGGCCACCCAGCGGCCCTTCGGCTGCAGGGCTTCGCGTTCGCGGCGGGCAAGGTCGTTCTCGTAGATCACGCGGGCGTTGGCGATGATTTCCAGGCCACGGCCTGGCTGTGCGGCCACGCGCTTGTAGAGGTCGCGGCCAACTATCTGGCGGCTGTCCATGTCGCGGCGTGCTACGGCCTTGGCCATGTGGCCGCCCACCCATTCGTCCACCAGGTGGCTGAACTCGCGCAGCTGGGCGCGCTGTTCTTCGTACTGCGCCAATGCATTGCGGCGGGCCCGCTGCTGGATGGCCATCTGTTCAGGTGGCAGGAAAGGGGCGTCTACCGGCTTGATGCGCTCGTAACGCTCCATTTCCTCGATCGACAGCTTGAAAGACACCCATTCTTCGGGGTGAACCTGGTCTAGCTGGGCGGTATCGATGACGATTTCGCGCTCATTGATCGGTTTCGTAGAGTTATTGACACGAGTCCAAGCGGTCGCTGCGCGCCCGTTTGAAATCGTCCATTCGTGAATGCGGCTCTTTGCCACAACACCGGATGCCACCTCCACCACGCCAAACACCACGCTCGGCAGCTCTTTCTGCTCGCCGTAGCGGTTTGGCCCGGCCATGTCTTTGGCCAGCTGCAGCGGCATGTCCTTGCGCTTGGCTTCGTAGCCGCCCATCACTTCCATGAAGCGGCCCCAATTGCCCGCATCAGCTGCCACGGCAGCCAGCTGCAGCACGTCTTCGGCGCCGGTGTAGTCCCAGCGGCGCAGCTCGCGCCACACACCCACCGGCGGGCCACCTACCTGCTGAAACTGACGGATACCCCAGCACGCGGCCCAGGCGTCTACACGCTGGGCGGTAACAATCACGTCCACCTCGCCTTGCGCGGCTTCAAAGTCCAGGCCCACGCTGCTGCCGTCCTGCTTTTGGCCGTCGATGTTCTTGGCCACGTACTTGGCGATGTAGCCAGCAGCACTACCCAGCTGCCAGTTGATGGCCTTGAAGAACACGCGGGCGCGTATTGCCCACCACACGCGGCGCGGCGGTTTCGCCCAAAAGTCAGCCTCTACACGCAGGCGCTCGGCAATGCTGCGGATGCTGCCGGGGTGGCCAGCGGCCTGCATGGCTCTGGCCTTGTCGCGGGCGGCTTTCTTCGTAACGCAGTAGGTCAAGCCCAGCTCGTCGCGGCACTCGCGCACGGCATGGCGCGCCACGATGCGGCGGAACGTGGCCACGTGGGCGCGGTGCATAAAGAACAGGCCGTGAAAGTGCGGCGTGCCGTCGTGGTGCGGCTCGGCCACACGAAACCCGAAAATCTTGATACCGGCTCGCGCCAGCGCGGATGTAATGCGTGACCACACCTCGCCCAGGTAGTCGCGGGCGTCCAGCGGGGTGCTGCCGTCGTACTTGTCGTTGCGGCGGCCACCCTTGGCGTGTACCGGGTGAAAGCGGCTAGGGGCGGTAATGGTGATGAACTCGCCGGCCATGTCCAGGCCACGGGCGATGTACTCAAAACCGGCAATGCGCGTCATCAGCTCGGCGCGGCGCAGTGCCGGGTTGGCGGTGCTTTTCTCGGCCAGCTCGGCGAGGGTGAAGGTATCGCCCAGCTCGTTTACCGCCTGCATGGCTTCCAGCAGGCCGGCATTGCGGCGCTTTTGCGCCTTGCGGCGGTGGATGGTGTCGTGGCTGGCGTACAGGCCGGCGCGCTTATGCACCAGGCCCAGGCGGATGGCCAGCATTTCGGTACGGCGGGCAGCCTGCTTGCGCAGGTTGCGGCGCCACCAGATCGGGCAGCCCACGCGGCGGGCGATGCTGTCTTCGCTATCGCCTGCCGGCAGGCCCACGCCGCGCTGGTGGCAAAAATCGGCCAGTTCTTCCAGGCTGGCGCCGTTGATGCGCAGGCGGTCGCCCTCGATGGCGGCCTGCTCGGCAAAGTCGCGCAGCTCGTCGTCGCTGGCACTCAGCGCCAGCGCCTTGGCCGGCATGCGGTCGGCCAGCGATGCCAGCCAGTTGCCGGCGTCAGTATCACCACACACACCCGGCGCCGCGTGGTTGCGGCGGCGCAGCCATTCCCGGCGCACAGCACGCGCCAGGAACGGCGGGAACTGGCCAAAGGCGGCCAGCTCGTCGGGTTGCGGGATGATGCTCACGTCTTCCATGGTTACAGCGCCGGCCCGGTGGTGGCGGCCATGGTGGCGTCGGTGTCTAGCGGAAGGTCTAGAAAGTCGACACTGATGTAGCGGCGCGGGTGGCGGGCTTTGAAGCGGCGAACCATGTCTGCGCGGCGGGCTTCAAACCGAAGGCCGCGATTGAAATCTGTCCAGTTGTACCAGGTTTGCTCCGATACCGAACCTATCAACGCCTTGACGCCAAAGTAACCATGTGCGCTTTGCACCATGCCCATCAGCTCCGAGTGGGCTTCTTCTATGCCCGCATTCCTACCCCAGCGTCTGCCAAAGGATTCGTCAATTTTTCCATTGCCCTGCAGCAGCTTGCGCAGCACGCGGTGCAGGTTTTTGAACTGTTCGCGGTTCATGTCCAGTTCCTTTCGTGGTTCTGCAGTGCTTGGTGATAAACGATCAGGTCAGAACGCGAAAAACTCGCGCAGGGCAGGTACTTATCGCCCATCAAGCCCACCCACTGGCCATGCTGGTGCTGCGGTTGGATGCTGCGGAAATAGTTAGCGCGGCTTGCTGGATTCCTGAATGCCCACTTGCGGCCCAAGTCTTTCCAGATGTATTCCCGTTGCGGGTTGCCCAGGTTGCGGGTGTTGGCCATGTCCATCAGCAGATGGCCGGTAGCCAGGCCGTGGCAGCGGTCTGCCATGAAAACCAGTTCTATGAATACGGCATCGGTGGCGTCGTCGTTCAGCGGGTGGCCTTTGGCGTTGTAGGTTTTCAGCGCCTTGCGCATCAGCCGGTGCAGGATCTTGAACTGTTCGCGGTTCACGGCCTGCCCCTTACGCTGCGCGGGTGAACGGCAGCACGTTGTCGGTGCTGGCTACTGGCTGGCCACCCTTGGCCAGCTTGCTGGCGGCCAAGCTGTGCTCAAACAGCACGCCCTGCAGCTGGTGCTGTACCAGGCCCAGCTGCGGCAGGCTGATGGCCGCCAGCGGCAGGCGCTGCAGTGCAATCAGCTGGTTGATGCTGGCTTGCAGGTCGGCAATGGCCTGCATACCGTCCTGCAGCTGGCGCACGGCTTCCAGCTGCGGCAGGGTCAGCAGCTTGCGCTGCAGCTGGTCTACGGTTTCCAGCGGTACGGTGTGGCGGCCTGGCGTGTTATCCAGGCCCAGCGCGGCGGCGGTTTTCTTGAAGGTTTCGTAGCTCATGGCAGCACCTATGCAACGGGGTAGTGGGCCTGCAGCAGCAGGAGGGTGGCGAAGCCCAGCACGTAGGCCAGCACCACGGTACGGGTGCACAGCTGGCGCGGCGGGCGGGGTGTCAGGCACATCAGCCCGCCGAAGCGGGGAACGCGGTTCATCTGCTGCATGTCGGCCTCCTGTGGCGAAAAAAAGGCAAAGCAATCCCCGCAGACCGTGAAAACGGGCTGTCAGGCAGTAAATCGGGGTAGGGGTGTGGCTAGATCAGCGGCAGCTGGTCTTTGGCGACTTCCATCGCCGCCTTGCCCCCCAGGCGGATAAACACCTTGGGGTTAGGCGTGGCGCTGGGCGACAGCGTGGCCACAATCTCTGTCAGCGTCTTGAATGTATGGCCGCAGTACAGGTTGCTGCACTGCAGGTATGCCTCGCGCAGCGTGGCGGTGGCTTGCCGGCTAGACCGGGTAAAAGCGATGCTGTTGCAGTGCGGGCAGGTAAAAGCCATGGTTATTGCTCCCGGCGGAACAGACGCAAAGACAGGGCGTTAAAACGGGTGGCGGTGCGGCAGATTTCCTGGCGGATGTTGTCCAGCTCCACCGCCTCGCGCTTGCAGATTTCACCGTCGGCCGTGGCGGCTTGCCACTCTTGTGCCAGGCGGCCCACGTCGGCGGCCAGCTTCATGTACAGCGCCATCAGGTCTTCGCTGTTTTCCATGTCGTCGCCGTCCACCGGCACAAACACGCCGCCGCTTTCTGCTGCTACCGCTTCGGCAAAGGCCGTCAGGCCGCTGGCTTTCTGCATCTGCATGGCCAGGTCAATGCTGGGTTCTTGGCCCTTGCGCTCGTAGATGCGGTTTTCCAGGCCGTCTACCGACATGCCCAGCGCGGCGGCCATGGTGGCCCAGCCGCCTGGTAGGGCGCGGCACATTTTCTGCAGGGCGGTACGGATGCGGTTCATGCTGCGGGCCTTTCTGCTGCACCGTGGCGTCATGCCACGGGGGTTTATTGCTATCCGGTGGTACCCACGTTTGTGGGTATCGCCTATCGTGAATTAGGCGTTTGTGTGGGCAGACTGGTAGTGCGGCACGCCCAGCAAATAAATCTGGCGCATCATCGAGCCGGCAGTCATGCCTGCTGCTGCTGCGAATTGCTCAAGCTGCATACGCTCTTCAGGCATCAGGCGCGCATTGATGGGGCGCTTGTCCACACCGGTAGGGGCTTTTTTGCGGCCAACCTTGCTGGACGCCTGCTTGCATTCGTCTTGCATAGCAACTCTCCGTGGTAGAATTTTCTTGGATGTGCTGCACATATGTGCTGCTGAGTTGTATTTTCCTCACGATTTAATGGAAAGTCAATCAATTCGTGAGGATTAACTTTGCTGAGGTATCAAAACGTGTCGATTGGTGAGCGTCTTCATGAAGAACGGCGGCGGCTGAATTTGACCCAATCAGAAATGGGGAAACTCGGCTCGGTGGCCTACGGGACATATGCCAACTATGAAAAGGGCATTCGTTACCCCGATGCTGATTGCCTTGCAAACCTTTATGCAGCTGGCGTTGATGTGCTTTACGTCGTGACTGGTGCTCGTAACAACGCCACGCTGTCTAACGCGGAAACACTGTTGCTAGAGGGCTTCAATCGCATGGATGAACGCGGCAAGGCGGTGGTGCAGGCCGTGGTGCAGACTTACAACAACGGCTAATTGCCACTTCTGCAATGAGCCGCCATCACCGCCATGCACGTCATGGCGTTTTTTTGCGCCCATGCGCAATGCCAATGGAGTTTGACAATGGACTATCTAGTCTTTTTGGGTGGCTATGGCCTAGCCTGGTGGCTTGCGTGGTCTATCGCAGTCCAGGTGCATCAGCGTGAGCACCAGCCACGCTGGCTACAACAGCTAATGGGGCTGGTACACGGTTTCTGGTTTTCTCTGGTAGTGGGGCTACTGCTGCTGCCGCCTACGACATGGCATAGCTATGTTCCTGCTGGGGTGGCGCTACTGCTGGCAATCGGCGGCAAGGACAATATCAGGCTCGGCCTTACGTTCTTTGGCAAACAGCGCAACATCTCAGTTGCCAGTGCGCCCAAAGCAGCCGCACCGCTGCTGGCGCCCAAGCCCACCGGCCAGCAAGCAACCCCCGCGCATAGCAAGGCGGCAGACATGGCAGCACAGCGGCGAACCCTTGCCGTAGTAGTGCCAGCAGCGCCGCCGGTCGAAACTGGCAGCCTCGATACCTTGCGCCGGATGTGCCAGGACATGACGGCGGATGGCTCGCTGGATGAAGAAGAAATCCATGATCTCAAGCTGTGGCTGGATACCAACCCGGGTGTGGCCTGCACTGGCTTGGCCGGGCGCTTGGCGGATTACATCGACGTGGTGCTGGCGGATGGTGAAATCACACTGGATGAGGCGTTCGACGTATTCGACCTGGCCGAAGCGGTGGCGCTTGGTAAAGCCGAAGCCGACATGGCCGACTGGCAACCGCTGGCGCCATTGTTGGCCGATCTGGACCAGCCCAAGCCACGCCGCCGCAAGCCACCGGCTACCCCACGCACCAGCCGCAAAGGCAGGCTGGACACCATACGCTTTGCCTACGTGGCATCGGGTGGTGAGCTAACACAGCGCCGCGTGGTGGTTCACCAGCTGGATGGCGAGTATTTCCAGGGCCGCTGCCTGATGCGTAACGCTACCCGTACCTTCCGCCTTGATCGCGTTATTGGTGATGTGACCTCGGAGGATAGCGGCGAGGTGGGCGACGCCTTTGCATGGGCTGCCGGTTTGCTGCATTCCCCTGCGCCTGTGGTGCCAGATACCAGCACCACGCCAGCACACCCAATGGGTGGCAAAGAAGTTCTGATTACCGGCTTTGCAGCAGCAGAACGCGCGCGCCTTGAGCTGATGGCGATTGACGCGGGCATGACGGTACGCAAGAGCGTTACTCAAAACCTAGACTGCCTAGTAGCTGGCCCGCGTGCCGGTGCCAGCAAGCTGGCGCAGGCACAGCAGCAGCTGGTGGTAGTGCTAACAGGTGGTGAGTTTGAGGCGCTTATCGTGGCGGGGTAGTGCGGCCAACCTCGCCCTTTACTTCACAGGAGCAAACCATGCACGTATCGGCACTGATCAAGCGGCTGGAAGACAGCCGGCGCGGCATCCCCTTTGAACGCGACGTGCTGGCCTACGGCGGCATGGCTGGCCGCCGGCTGCTGCGGGTGGAACAGGACGGCGCCGAACTGTTCCTGGTATTCGAAGGCGATGAGGAACCGGGCGACCTTGACGCGCCGCTGTATCCGGTATTGAGCGAAGCCGAACAGCACCTGGCGCTGGCCTTCCGCCTGGCCAGCCCGGCAGTACGGCAGCAGGTTGGCCAGCTGCTGGGTTACCCCTACCTGGCCTGATCTGGCCCACCATGAAAAAAGCCCCTCGCGTGAGGGGCTTTGTCATTCCTGCAGGTCTTCCAGCCGCATTTCCAGCTCCAGCGCGGTGGTGTAGCCGCTGTTGCTGATGCTGTGCGTGACCTTGGTTAGCGTCCAGGCGCAGGCGTCTATCAGCGGCTTGAAGCCTTGCACGCTGGCGGGCAGCTCGGGGAACAGCTCCGGGCGGCCTACGGCCAATGTGATGCTGAATTCCGCCACGCCGCGCTGGATTTTCTCCCATGCCGCTTTTGCCCCTTGCAGGGCGGTGGCTTCGCTGGCGTACACGTGGCGCAGCACCTTGATGTTGGCCGCGCTCGGCTCGATGGCCTTTTGCTGGGTGGCGGTCAGCTTTTTGCGCTTGGTCTGGCGGCCCCGTTTCGTGACCGTGGCCTTGCGTTCAAAGCGGGTGTTGGCGTCTACCAGCACTTCGCCCTTTTGCGCCGCGTCCAGGTTGTGCCAGTAGGCTTTCACGGCGGTGTAGGCGTTGCGGTCGGCGGCGGCAAAGCGGTGCTGGTCGCCCGTGGCGCGGGTGATGACGCATTCGGGGAACGCCTTGCCGGTGACGCTTTCGGCGTCGCCTGCTTTGCAGAAAATCAGCCGGCCCGCCTTCACCGTGGCCACGGCGTCGTGCTGCTCGGCCAGCCGCGTTAGCAGGTTGATATCGCTTTCGCTGGTCTGGTCCAGATGGGTGACAGGACGCTTGGCCAGCCAGGCGGGCACCGCCGGGGTGAGGTTGTTTTCCTTGGCGATGGTGGCCACCAGCTGGCCGATGGTGGTCCGGTGCCAGCTGCGCTCTTTCTTGGCGGCGATACCGGCGCGCAGGTCGGTGGCGCGGGCGCGGATGGTGAGGGTATCCGGGCTGCCGCTGTGTTCTACCTCGTCCACCACGTAGCTGCCCTTGTCCACCAGCTGCTGGCCGTGCCAGCCGATGGCGCAGGTCAGCCGGGCGCCGCGTGGCGGTATGTCCAGCTTGCCGTCGGCATCGTCTAGTACCAGGTCCAGCTGGTCGGCTTCAAAGCCGCGGTTGTCTGTTAGCGTCAGGCTGATCATGCGCGGTGACAGGGCGGTGATGTTGCGGCCATCGACGCTGATCTGCCACGCCGGGCGCAACATGGCCTTGCTGCCGCCCAGGCCGTCCAGGTTGGCCGCATCGCCCAGCAGCTGGCGGGCGCTGGCCAGCGCGTCGTCAAAGTTGCTCAGGTTCATAGCACCAACTCCATGATGCTGCGGGTAATGGCGCCGATGGTGTCCACCATGCTGTCGTCGTCTACCCGTTTCAGCGTGAGCGTGAAGTCGATGCGGCGCGCCTTGCCGTCGCTGAAAAACTCGGTGCGGCCTTCACTTAGCTTCTCGATGGCGTACCAGCCATACACCATGCCGGTGCCCTCGATCAGCGGCCAGGCTTTGCCCTGTTCGGCCATCAGGTTGACCATGGCCAGGCTCATGTCGCCGCCGGTCAGCTCGGGCAGCAGTACGCCGGATAGCGTGATGGTCTCTTCGTCCGGCCCCATGTATTGGTAGGCCGCACGGCGCCCCACGCGGGGGTTGCTGGCCAGCCTCCAGCCCATGTCGCGCTGTAGTTGTTGATAGGGCAGGGTGTCCAGGGTGAACACAAACATGCCCAGGGTGAGCATTGGCATATCCATTAGTCACTATCCCCCAGGCGGCTGCGGCGGCGGGCGTTGGCTTCGCGCTCGCGGCGGTCCAGCTCTGCCGCCACCATGCGCGCCAGTTGTTCTTCGTTCATGCCGGGCGCGGCGTGAATCTGGATGTGGTAGACGGGGGCGGCGGCAGGCGCGGCGGCCTGGCGCTGTACGGCTACCGGCGGGCGGTTGTCGATGGGCACGGCGGCGGCGGGCTGCAGGGCCATACCACCAGCCAGCGCGGTGCTGGCGGTGAGGCGGCCCAGGCTAGCCGGCATGGCTGCCTTGGCGCGCTCGGTGAGCTTTCCGGCCAGCTGCGTGATGCTGGCCAGCGGCTGGCCGGCGCCTTTGTCCAAACCAATGCCCAAGCCTTCCATGGTCCAGCCGCCCAGCTGGGCAAACACCCGGCTGGGACTGTGGATGCCCAGCTTCTCTTTGAACCAGCTGATAGTGCTTTCACCGGCCCCCGTGATGGCGGCCTTGACGTTGGCCAGCCCGCCGGTAATGCCGCGCACAAGGCCGTCCATCATGTGGCCGCCAAAGGCGACAAACGCCGCCGGCAGCCCCTGGAACCAGCCCAATAAGCTGGCGGCACTGGTTTTGATGTATTGCCACAGGGCGGCGAACTTCGGCCCGATGGTGGCCCAGTTCTGCCATAGCAGGTACGCGGCGCCGGCAATGACGGTGACAGCCAGGCCGATAGGGTTCAGCAGCATCAAACGGCCAACAAATGCCACCGTGCGGCCAACCATGCCCACCGCCATGCCCAGGCGCCCCATGATGCCGATGCCGCTGGTGAAGTAAGCCAGCGCCATGGACACAGCAAAGCGGGCTGCGATAAACGGCCCGATGATGCCGGCCACGGCCAGCAGCATGCCGCCCAGCACGGTTGTGATGATGGCTGCCGCAGCTGCCGCCTTCATCAGCGTGGCGGCCAGCTGCGGATTCGCTGCCGTCCATGCACTGATGCTTTTCAGCACGCCGCTGATGGCGGTCATTGCCTCGATGGCAGGGGCGCGCAGGCTTTCACCCAGCGCGGCCTTGGCGTTGAACAGGGTGTTTTGCGCTATCTGGTACTTGGCAGAAAGCGTGTCGTTCTTGGCGTCGCCCTCGCGCTGCATGCTGCCTTTGGCTTTTTGCTCGTTTACCAGCGCCAGCTGCTTGCGGTACTCGCCTAGGTTGTCGGCCAGCTTGGCCGCGTCGTCGCCGTACTCTTTGCCGAACAGGTCTACCACCACGCCCATGCGCTGGGTGGCCGGTAGCTTCTTCACCGCCTCCATTACCCGCAGGATGGTGCCGGTGCTGTCTTTGGCCATGTCGGCCTGCACCTTTTTGGCGTTCAGGCCCAGCGCCTGCAGCCCGGCCTGGAACCGCTTTGGCTGCTTTTCGGCGATGGCCAGCTCGCGCACCATGGCCTTGGTAGCGGTGGCGGCCACTTCGGACGACGCGCCCAGGCTCAGGAAGGTGCTACCCAGCGCGGCGGCTTCTTTGTAGCTCATGCTGCCGGTGCTGCCGGCAATGCGCTGCATTACCTCGATAATGTCGGCGCCCTTGCTCTGCGCGTTATCGTCCAGCCAGTTGATGGTGTCGCCCAGCTCGGCAATGTTCTTGATCGGGATTTTGTAGGTGTTGGCAATCTTGCCCAGGTCTTCGCTGATCTGGTCGGCGGGCAGGTCAAACGCGGTGCTGGCCAGCGCGGCGGTGCGGGCGAATGCCAGCAGCTCGGCCTTGCCCTTGATGCCCATGCGGGCGCCACCTTCCACCAGCGCGGCCAGTTCGGTGGTAGCCATCGGGATTTGCTGCGACATAGCGCGGATGGCCGCGCCCATTTCGTAGTAAGTGGGCGTCAGCTTGCCGCCCGCGTCGCGGGCGCCCTCTACCTGTCGGGCAATACCCAGCATGGCGTCTTCGTATGCGCTGAAATCCTTCACCATCGACAGCACCGGCAGGCCCACGGCAGACCCGGCTGCCATGCTGCTGGCGCCGGCACCGGCCAGCCGGTCGCGGGTTTGTAGCGCGCCTTCGTACTTGGCGCGGATGGCGCGCTGCTTGGCCTGCAGCTTGTTGACCTTGGCCAAGCGTGCTTCTTGCTCGGCCAGCTTGCGGTTGACCTCGCCCATCTTGCTGGCCAGCTCGGCCTGGTGTTCGCCCAGCTTGTAGGTTTTGATGCCGGCGTCGCGCAGGCTGCTGGTGGTTTTGCGCAGCTGCTCTGCCAGTTGGCTGCGTCGGGTAGTGTTTTCTTGCAGGCGCTTGGTTTCGCTGCGTATAGCATCGTCTGCGCGGCGAATGGCGTTTTTGTTGGTGGTGTGCTGCTTTTGCAGGGCTTCCAGCTCGTAGCGGGCCTTTGCAATTGCGCCAGTATAGTTGCCCGCCAGCTGCGGGAACTTGATCAGCGCGTCGTTCAGGCTGTCGTAGTGCTTCTGCGCCACTTTCAGGCGTGCAGCCACGTCGGTCTGCTCGGTCTTTGTCAGCTCCAGGGCGCGGCGGTGCTGGTCGATGGCTTGGCGCGACTGGTGCAAGGCCTGCGTCGATTGCGCAGCCTGCTCGCGCAGGCGGGTGAGGGTTTCAATACTGCGCTGGCTATCGCGCAGGCCGGCCAGCTGCTGGCGGGTGGCTTTCAGCTGGCCGCTTAATGCTTTCGACCCGCTCAAGGCTGTCTTGAGCGGGCCGGTCATTTTGTCTACGGCAGCCAGCACCACTTGCAGTTTCAGGTTGCGGATGTCGCTCATTCTTCGGCACCAGATCGAATGCGGGCTTCTTCGCGCCAGGCCATCAGCTCGGCCAGGCTCATGTCGTCAAAAGCCGACGGTGGCCAGTGAAAGATAACGGCCACGTCGGCTATGGCAGCTTCTACTCGGTCGGGGATGCTTCCAGCTGCGCTTGCTTCGGCAGCAAAAAACCGATGGTTTCCGCTGCCAGTGTGGTGAGGTCTACCGGGTCCAGTTTGGCGGCTTCTGCCTCGGTAATGCTGGGTTCGGAAATACGCGGCAGCACCTTGATGATGGCGTCCACATCCATCTGCAGCAGGCTGGCCAGGCTGCAGCCGCGCAGCTGGCCTGCGTTGGGTTTACGCAGGGCAATGGCGGTAATGTCGCCGCTGGCGCGCTTGATCGGGGTTTCCAGGGTGATGGGCTGGTTCATGGTGGTGTCCTTTGTGCAGGCTGCCGGCAGTGGCCGGCAGCGGGTTGGTTTGGGGCGGGGTTACAGGCCGACGTTGCGGCGGTGTGCGGCCTGGCGGTCTACGCCCATGACGCGGAAAATCTTGTTTACTACGTCGATTTCCAGCCACTCTTCGCCGTCCACGACCTGCTTGTAGTAGGTCAGGTCGCTTTTCACTTTCCAGTTGCCGTTCTCGCCGCCTTTGGCGTCGCCCGGGTCGAACTCGTTATGGCGGCCACGGACGATGATTTCCACGGCACGGTCGGTTCCGGTGCCTTCTTCGCTGTAGCTGCCCATAAAGCGCAGCAGGCTGGCATCGTGCTTTTCGGCGCCGAAGTCGGCCACGATTTCACGGATGGGGCCGTTATAGGTGTGCTCGATCTCCATCGCCTCGATGGCCTTTAGCAGCTTGACCGGGCCCAGCATGCCGGCGCCGGTGTACTCCTCGGTTTTCATCGCAATCTTGGGCAGCTTCAGTTCCAGCGCCTGGTCAACAAAGCTGACGCCGTTCACGAACACGTTGAACATGCGCAGGGTGTGTGGCAGTGCCATGTGCTTTCCTTTCGGTAGCCCCCACCTGCAGGCGGGGGCGGGTTATCAGGCGTTGACCTTGGCGGCGAAGTCGGCCAGGTACTTGTCGGTAATGCGCTGGGTAAAACCCAGGTCTTCCAGCGGCGGTACCGGGGTGTAGTCGTAGTCGATGCGCAGCTTGCCGGCTTTCAGGGTGTCCGCCGTGTTGCTGGCCTCATCCAGCCAGCAGTCGAAGCCCATCAGGTAGCCACCGTTGACCAGCTCGCGGCCTTTGGCCTTGATGCCTTCGATAATGTCGCGCACCAGGGTGGGGTGCATCGGCTTGTCCATCGCCCACATGTGCGCCTCGGCCATGGTGTCGGCCAGCACCTGGGCAGTGCGGGTGTAGTTCTCGAACTGGAACAGCGGGTCGCTGCTGCAGGTTCGGCTGCCCCAGAAGTAGTAACCATTGCGGCGAATCAGCGTGGTGATTTCCTTGCTGTTCAGGTAGCCGGCATCGGTGTCCGGTTCTTGCAAGTCCCAATACACGTCTTTGCTGATGCCGGTCACGCCTTGCACTTCCACGTTGGACAGCGTTTTATGCCAGCCCTCGGTCTGGTCGATGTAGGCGCGCAGGCCCATGGCACGTGCTACTGCGTGTGCAGCCACTGCTGCGTTGACGGTGCTGTCCCATGCCAGGAAGTCCGGCCAGATCAGCATCAGCTCGCGGGCGCCGAAGTTGTCGCGGTAGGCGGCTGCCGCTTCTTTGGTGGCGCAGTTCCAGGCGTTGGCGTAGACAAAGCTGCGCATCTGCTTGGCAATCGCCACCATTTCAGTGGTAACCGGCAGGGTATCCAGGCCGGGCGCGCCCAGGATGCGCGGCTTGACGCCTACCTGGCTTTGCGCGGCCATCAGGGCTTTCATGCCGGTTTTCTTGCCTGCTGGGGTAGTGGTGCCGATGCAGAGGGTGTTCTGCTCGGCCTCGGTGGCGCCTTTCTTCACGCGCACGACCACAATGACCGGGCTGCAGTGGTCGGCAATGGCATCCAGCGCGGCGGCCAGCGTACCGGTGCTGCCTGCTTTGCCGATTGCAGTTTTAACGTCGGTAATCAGTGTCGGGGTATCCAGCGGAAACACGCTGGCGTCGGCGTCGTCTGCTACGGCCAACAGGCCGATAACAGCGGTGGAAATGGTGCGGATAGTGCGGGTGCCATTGCTGGCTTCAAGAACCCGAATTCCGTGATGGTAGTCGGCTGCAGACATGGTGGTCTCCGTGTGAGATAGCCAGCCAAGTCTGCCGCGTGCGGCTTATATGGTCGCCCTGCGCTTGTTGTGCGGCTGCTTGCCACAATATGGGCTACTCTTTTCTGTGCAGACTTACTAAACGGACCCCACACCGTATGCAATTCATTACTGCTGCTCACCTGGCCGAACTGCTCGGCCAGGTGACGGCGGATGATATGCAAACCGTCTTGCGCCAACCGCTTGTCAATCTACACGGCAACGCCTCGCCCTCCCTTTTGGCTACAGCATCATCTGAAACGTGCATCTTGCTGCGCGAGGCGGCACTGCGCGCCCGCAACGCCATCGAAGTAGCCGAAAAGCTGACAGACCGCGAGCTGGAAGTGTCACTGCTGCTGCAGTACGAGAACGAGGAAATCGGCGCCAAGCTCGGTATCAGCACGCATACCGTGCGTGCCCATGTCAAAAGTAGCCTGTACAAAACCGGCGCTATCAGCCGGGTTGATCTGGCGCTGCAGGTACGCGGTTTTATGCATCGCATCCCCTCTAGGGGTAATACCAACGCCATGCCCAATGACTAATAATGCGCTTGTAGTTTGTTGTCATTTATCGGAGTTGGTACTTTATGCAAAACGAACGCGATGCAGCCTGCAACATTAACCCACTCATTGGTAGCAATACTGCTGACACGATCGAAAACCTTTGTACGTGCTTGGCATCGGTTGGTGAAAGCTTGGCGACCCGTCACAAAGACCCTGCCATCCAGTTTTTTTGCATCAGCGTAGCTGCTGCACTTTCATACGAAGCACAGCAGCTAAAGCAAAAAGCGGCTTAGTCGCCGCTTTCACAATCCAAACCGGCCAGCAGGCCGGTTTTTTCACTTCTGCTGCTCAAGCATGGCAGCCACGTCCGGGTTGCTGGCCAGAAAAGCAGACAGCTTCTGCAGCGGGTTCTGTACTTCGGCCACGGGCGGCTTGACGACGATGTCCCAGGTTGTACCTGTCCAGCGTGGACACATGCCGGCGGGTACATCCTCGGGTGGTGGCGTGAAGGTGCAGCGCGCTGGCAGCAAGTAGTGCCCCGGCTCCTCCGGGCTCGCCCAGGCGACGGTATCGCACAAGTACAGCCCGGAAAGATCGTATTGAAAGCAAAGTTTGGTGTCTGTGCCTACCATGGTGCCCCCTTGTATCTGATGCAGGCCAGCAGCGCCTGGTTAACCGGGCGGGATTCCTTTCCGCCAGACTGTGCTGTTGTGAAGCTGTGTGCATGCAGGCCCGCCGATGCAGTGAGATAGCTGTAGTTGTCGTAGTCAGTGCTACCGCTACCCTGCGCCCCACCGCGTGCATTACCGAAAGGGCCGCCGGTGAATTCACCCCAGCCAGTATCGTGCTGGTGGCTACCGGATTGGTCCGTCCAGCCTATGTGGCTATGCTCAAGGTTTTGGCTGTACTGCAGGCTGCCAAGGGCGCGGCCTGGGTCAAAGCCCCGGCCAGCATCCAGCGACCGGAAAAACAAGCCACGGCTATCCGGCAAGTTATAGGTTTGGAAGCCATCTCCGACGCCATAGCGAGTGCCGATTCGACCGTACAGCGTGCTGTATACCGATCGGCTTACCTGTGCGCCATCACGTACAAGCCAGCCTGGCGGCGGTCGGTCGTAATCGAAGAACGCGGTCATCGTAACGGGTGCCAGGTACCAGGCTTCTTCCAGCGACATCACGCCCAGGTTAGCGCGGGCTGCTGCTTTATCGGCAACGTCTGACAGGTTGGCCGCAACGTCCAGCGCATCCGGCATGCGCCCGGCCGGCTCGTTTTGTGCGCCGACAATGCGGGTACCTGCAGGGTAGGCACGGGCCAGAATAATGCGGGTGTAAACCGTGGGGTGGGGTGCCCACTGTTCTTCGTTCAGCCGCACACCGTCGATGTAAACAGACAGCCCGTTCACGTTGACGCGCTGCCAGTCCACGATGGTCTGGCCATCGGCCAGCAGCTGCATTTCTTCGATCGAGTTCACGCTGATACCGATTGCTTCCGGGCTGCCCCAGCGCACGTCGCCATCCGCGTTGCTGTCTTTCATCAGCACCTGGTTGGTGAGCCCGCCCGGCAGCAGTGTAGCCACGGTGACGTTGTTCATCAGCCATGCCCGGGTCACCTGCACCACGTTCGGGTCCAGTACCAGGTTAACGACGTTTGCATTGGTGACCATGAACACGACACGGTACACCGCATCACCGAACGCGCCTTCCAGCGCCGTGGGTTTGTAGGTCTCCGGCAGGTTGCCCACTACGAAAAGATTACCGTTGGCGTCAAAAACCCCGATCTCGCGCAGGGTGAAACCACCAACATCAGCTGGCACGATCATCTCTGCCGTGTACTTGTTCGGTACCAGCGGGTCAGGGAATACCCGGTTGATGCGCGCCCGGTACCGCTCGCGCACCAGGGCGTTCTGCTCGGGGTTTGGGGTGACCGGGTTGCCGGCACCATCCCCTACCGCCATTTCAACCAGGTCAATCTTGCGGCTGGCCAGCTCAGCCTGGGCCATCAGTGACAGCCCGCGCAGGGTATGGATTGAGGTGTACATTTGCCGCCCTATGCAAAAACGCCACGCGCGGCGGTGCGTTCGTAGTCAGCATCCAGCACAGCTACGGGGTCGCGGCCAGACCGCGCAAGGTTTTCGATGAAGCCACGGTACATGCGGTATTTGCGGCAAGTGCGGTGCGTGGCCATGGCATAGTTAGTGAATGGCTGCACGCTGCCGAATCGCGGCTGGCAAGCGGTAATATCCGCCGCATTCGCAGCGCCAACTGCTCCAGTGGTCAGGATTGCCCCAGCCGAGCCCTTGATGCGCGCACCGACCCCCGCCGCATTGCGCCAGTACGCGACTTGCACGACTTGCCCATAGTGGCCTGCCGCTGGAATGACGCCGGTGTCAACCTGGGCGCCAACAGCCGTCTGGCGACGAAAACCGATTGATTTCGATCCGGTAGAGAATGCGACAGTGATAGGGTCAGCCACGGCGTTATAGCCGTTGCTGTTATTGCTGCTAGCAAAAAATGGGAGGATAGAAGCCTCCGCATTCCAGTCCGCTTGTGCTGGCAGGCGCATGTACATGCACAGCAGGAAATACTGCTGCGCTGCAATGTCCGCCCAAACTGATGCCGGGGCCAGTACATGTGATGGACTTTGGCCGGAAACGGCGGTCATCAAGGCGAAGTCGAAGCCATTACCGTTAAAGCCGACAGTCTCGCCAGCCGCCAGAACGAAACTCCCGTTAGATCGCTCGGCAACGTCCTTGATTGCGACGCCATTAGTCGGCACGCCGCCAGCATAAGAAAACGGAAACGCGGCATCGAATAGGAAGCGCACGCCATCGCCGGCGCCGTACAGCAGCGGGTCGCGGCGAAGGGTTGGCAGCGCGGCGTCAGAAAACGAACCATCTACTTTCAAAACAAGCATCTCGGCACCTCAGTATTGAGTAATCAGGCGGATAACAGCATCAGCAATGGCGCGGCCGCCCGTTGCTGGTTCGGGGTGAATCAAGTCCGCATTGAACCAAGCACGCGCTGACGTGCTGGCGTACTCGCTGAACGAATCACCGAATACATATTGCAGATCCAAGAACGCGCACTTATTCAGCGCTGCCAGCTCATAGGCTGCGGCGGCATACTCAGCCATGGGGTAGGCGTTGGCGCGGCCATTCTCACAAGGCGCAATCAGCAGAATGTCTGCCAGCGGCAGCGCCGTACGTACCCGGCTGATGATGGTCTGCATGTGAGTTTTGTAGGTCGAGGCGTCGTATCCTGCCTGGTCGTTAGTGGCCAGCAGAATAGTAACCAGCTGCGGCGCCAGTGCCTGCAGGCTGGATTGCCATTGCGCCGCATCTGCACTTGCCCACTGGCTGGCCCGACTGCCAGTGGCGCCAAGTTTGTGCCAGCGCACGCCGGATGCCGACGACTGCACGTCAATGCCGTACAGAACAGGCGCGCCGGAAACCACTTCAATATCGAACACGCCAGCCGCTGGCGACGGCAGGTCAATTACCTGCAGTTGCGCAGCCAGGGCCGATAGGTCAACAGGCGCCCAGCTGCCGCCGTTGAAGCGGTAGCGAACCACGCCGGCACCGCCGCGTGCGTGCAGCTTAACTGCTGTCACGCCTGCGGCAATTGTGTAACTCAGGCGGTCGCCTGCGGTTGCGCTGGTAGCCGAACCCAAGTCGGCGCTTGGATTCGTGTAGTACGACGACGTATTCCAGCCCGCGCCGGCGTAAGTAACTGCAGAATTGGAAAGCACGTTGCCGTTCGGCAGCGTGGTGCCATTTCTGGCAAAGCTCACGTACCCGGCGCCAGCATCGCCAAATGCCGCCTTCAGCGCAGCGGCAGTAGGGCCGCACCACCGGCCACCGCTGTGCGTCCAGCTGTCGCCTATCGATGCGACTACCAGCTGGCCGGCCTCAGCCAGTGCACGCAGGCGCAGGCGCTGGCGTGTTTCACGCAGATACCACTCCCCCCAGGCATGGCGGCGCGGCAAGCCGAATGCAGTCAAGAATTGCGATAGGCGGGTGTCCAAACTATTCCTGCCACCGCGCGCAGAAATCACCTCGACTGGCGACTGGATCTTCCCTTCCAGCATGCCATCTTTGCTCAGTCGAAGACCGATTTTCCCTGCAGCATCAACAATGCAAAACAATGCTTCGTCCATCGTCTGATAAGACGCATCCATCGAAGCGCCAGACATCTGAATATCGCGGAATTTTGCTTGCAGGGTGCCGTCCTGGCGCAGCGCCAATGCGATGCGGTTTAGCTGGTCAAGTACGCCCCATAAAAATAGCGGGTCAGTCGTAAAGTCTTTCTCAACTACCGCCGCGACAGGCTCAACGGATGCCAGACGATCACCCAGCTGCGCAACGCTGGCAGCGCTTGGATAACGGGTCACCTCTGCGGCTGTCGCCCCGGTGCGGCGGTACAAGATAAGCGCATCTGCGCCAGACACCGGCACGCTGAAATACCGGCCATCCGCCACGGCAGCAATGCCTGCCGCCGTGTCTGCATAGACACCCGCCGATAGCTGTGCAGCATCGCGGGCAGCCTGCGCCTGTGCCACTGCCTGATTGGCAGATACCAGCGCGCCCTGCATAGACAGTTCTGCCGCCGCTTTTGCGGCTGTCATGGCATCCTCGGCGGTGGCCAGTGTCTGGTCCACTTGCTGGACAGTGTTCGCCAGCAGGCCTTGCATAGCCTGTTCTGTGTCCGACAGGGTTTGGCTAACCTGGGCGGCCATTTGTGCGACAGCGGCACGGGTGGCCGATACGTCCAGGAACGAGACGTTCTTGACGGTGTAGTCGCGCAGGCCAGACACCACGCGGATGTCGTAGTGGCCATCGGGCGCGGCGAACTGTACCTGCCCGGTAGGCGATGCGGTGAACGGGTTGGCCAGTGCGGCACCGGTGGCGGTAGTCAGGCCGGTGGCCAGCTGCTGGCTGCCAGCCTGGTACACAATGATTTGTGCGCCGCCCAGCACCGCGCCGGTTGTGTCTTGTGCGAAAAAAGTCTTGGTTTCCATGCTTACCCTGCAAGAGTGAGAGGGGATAAAACGAGAGGCTGGACGCTGCAGGCCGTTTCGAGCTCGATGCCGGCCGACGTGCTGGCTACGGTAGATATCACCGCGTCGCTGGTGACTTTGATGTCCACGCTTGTCATGTGGCTACGCAAGTTTTTTGCGCGCTCTACTACCCGCAACATGCGCTGCAGCTGGGTCTGGCTGACTCCGATCTGTCCGACATCAACCAGCAGCTTGTAGGTGTACGGTGCGCCAAGCGGCTGCTGCTTGTGCCACTCCTGGATACGCACGGTGATGCCGATGGTGGCGAGTGCTTCTTCTACTGCGGCAGCGGTACCGCGCTTGCGGTGCTGGGTGATGCTGGCTTGTATCACCGCACGTTGCTGCTGCTCGCTCCAGTCGTCTGACCATTCGTCTACACCACGCTCCCATGCCAGCCACGGCAGTGCTGCCACCGGGCAGGCGGCGGCAGATTTCAGTGTGCGGATGGGGATGGGTATGTCTTTCTGCACTGCGGTGCTGAGTGCGCGCTGCAGTGGGGTAGACGATGGAGGCAACAGGCCGCTATACACCGATGCCACCCTGAGTAACGGTGATGTCTGTGCAATACGCTGCTTGGCCGGCGCTGACGATGATGTCTGCTGCCGGGCTGTGCAGGATGACGCGCTGCACGCCTGGCTGGTGCAGGGTGGCGTAGATGCCCGACAGCACAACATCGCGGTCTAGTCGATGCTGGGCATCGGCATATGCTTTCGCAGCTGCCAGTGCAGCCTGTGTGACTACGGTGGCATCTGGCCCAGGGTAGACGATCAACTCCGCGGTGATGGCATACGGGATGATGGCTGCGCTTTGTACGGTGACTGCGTCTGTCAGCGGGCGGATGGCCTGGTCGTTCAGCGCGGCATCCACAGCACTAATCAGCTCCGCAGATGCAGTGCCATTCCCTTCCGATGACAACACGAACACGGTGACGCAACCAGGGGTAAAGCTGATCGCGCCCGCATCTTTAACCAAGCCGCTGGCCGACTTCGCATGCCATTTATAGCTGTCGATTGGCCCTGCGCAGGAAAGCCGGGCCCAGGACTCTTGAATGCGCTGGCGGTATGGCGTGTCTTGCTCATATACCGCCGTTGTTGGTGGGGTGCTGTCCGGGTTTTCCGGTGTTATCTGCAGGCGCTGAACGCCATAGTTCGCACCGATCTGGTCAAGGTCGCTCTTTTCTGCATAGGCAAGCAAGTTGGCCAGGCCAGCTTCGTTTACGCGCTGGCGCAGCAACATCTCGCTATATGCGTCTTCTTGCAGTGCGATGGTTAGTGGCTCTGACTCAAGCTGCAAGGTTGCCGCCAGGCTGGCGCGCATATCGGCAGGTGCTGCGGCTAGTAGTCTGGCTTTCTTCTCGGCGAAGAGCGTTTCGAAGTCTATGACGTCTACGAATTTAGGTGCAGGAAGCCTAGACAATTCGATCATGTTCCGACCTCCACGTTAATGCGGCCACGTTGCCCAGCTGTTGGTCCTGTGGCACGCATGGTGTCTAGCTCAATAGTGGCGGCGCCGTGGCGTGTTGTGCTTATTGCCAGATTCATGCCGGCGATGGTGATACGTGGTTCCCAGGTGCGCAGGGCTATGGCAGTTGCTGCCAGTAGCTGCATACGGGTTTTGCCGTTTAGCGGGCGGTCTAGCAGCACTGGCACCAAGCTGCCGAATTCTCGACGTTCTACACGGGTGCCGATTGCCGTATTCAGAATGACGCCGCAGCTTTGCTGGATGTGTTCCAGGCCGCTGATAGTGCGTCCTGTTGCAATGTCCATACCGATGATGTCATCCATCATTGCGGCCCCCCTGTACTGTCGTTTCCACGCTGTACATTCCCGTGGCTATGGGTGTGCAGTACTACGCCATTGCTGGATAGCGTGCCCTCTGTGTGGCGGATAGTGCCGGTGATGCTGGTTTCGCCGCCGCCGCTGCCGCCCTGGCCTGACATGCCCGCCAGATAGCTGAACAGCTTCTGCACGGTGGCGGTGGCTTTGAACAGGGCGGCGCCCATCACGGTCAGCTTGCCTTTGATCGTCACGTTGCCTGTGAAGGTGCTTTCAGGGCAGTCCACGGTGACGTGGTCGGCAGCCTGCACGGTGGCGGTTTTGATGCCGGTGACAGTCAGCGCGCTGTTGCCGTGGTGGTAGCGCACCACGGCGCCGTCGGGAAAGCGCCGCACCCATTCGTCCGGGTTGTCGCTGGGCAGCGGGTAGTCGTCCGACGCCAGGCCCATCAGCGCCACGGCGCTGGCCATGTCGCCGCTGGGCGACAGCAGCACGCACTGTTCACCGGGCACGGGCGGGCACCAGTCGCTGGTAGTGGCCGCACGCAAAGCCACCCAGCGCACCCAGGTGGTTTTCATTTGGCCTACCTGGATACGCACGCGGGGCGGCTTGGCTTGCACTTCGGCCACGGTGCCGTAGCGAATCAGGCTTTCCAGACGGCGTTTGATGTCGGCGGTTTCGTTCATGTCGGCCATGTTCGGTGCGCTGCCGTGGGCCGTCACGCGCTGGCTGTTGTGCCGGAAACCAGCACAAAGCCGGGTCTATTTTGTGAGGTGTTCCAGCACCGTATCGGTGATTTCTTCCACGTCCGGCTGGGCAAAACCCAGCAGCTGGCGGCGCGGGTAGGTGGTGTCGATGCCCGGCCGCACGCGGTCGCGCAGGCCGTACTGGTGCACGGCGGCAATGCGGCCAACCTTTGACACAAAGCCGACGGTGGCGGCGTCGGGGGTGGCGCCGGTTTTCAGCCAGCGGGCGGTGCGCAGCTTGCTGAACATGGCGCGGCGGATGGTGCCAGATTTGGCCCTGAATCTGGATGGCTTGCGGGCTTCAAACGGGGTGCCGTCCGGCTCGGTTTGCGCGGCGATGCGCGCCTGATTGCGCTGGCGCAGCCTTGCGGCCAACTCTCGCGCCAGCTTGCGGCGCTCGGTGGGCGATACGCGAGCAAGCAAGCCTGTCAGTTCGGTTTCAATCTGGCTGGCCACTCACGATCTCCCCATTTAGCAGCAACTGATTGATTGTGATGCTGGCGTTTGTGCCATTCACACTATCTAGGTGCTGGGCGATTGTATTGCCGTCCTTCTGTGTGACGGTGACGCCTTCGTTTAGCGGGATACGCAGCTCGATATCGCACTGGTTGTGGCTGGTCAGCTCGGCTTCAAATTTCAGCTTTTCAGCCATGGCAGTGCCGTTCTGTATCAGGTCCGGCTGGTACTGCTGCAGCCAGGCCAGCAGCGGCACCATGATTTCGTCCATGTGGCCGCTAAAGTCCACAAAAACCAGCGTCAGTGTGTAGCGGTAGCGAAACGACAGCGTTTTCAGTGACGCCCCAGTGAGGCCGCCGGCTTCGATGAACATCAGCAGGCGGTCGGGGTTCTGTTTCAGCTGTGGCAAAGCCGCCTCCAGGGCGGCGCGCAGATGGTGGGGCAGGTTCATGGGTGTGTCTTCTCGGCGTCGGTCTGGCACGGTACGCAGCGGGTGCAACCGGGTACTTTCTCGCGGCGTAGCGGCGGTATTTCCTCGCCGCAGTCCTGACAGTGGCTAAAGCTGCCGCCAGGGTGGCCTTTTGCCTTCTCTGCCTGGCGTGCCAAAGATTCCAGGCGGTGTCTTTCTTCACGCTGCTGCGCCATTTCAAAAAGTCTGCTCATTTGCATTGCTCGCTGTACGGTTTTGGCATGCCGCCACGGTGTCTATCTGGGCGGCGCAGCTAGCCAGTGCGGCCTGGGTGGCCAGTAGGGTTTGTGCCAGCTGTCGGTTGTTCCGGTACTGCGGTGTTGGTAGCTGGCACGGCGTTACCGGGGCGCATTGCAGGATCTGCAGTGGCAGGGGGGGCGGCAGTTCCGGCACCGTCGGTGCTGTCGAACAGGCGCTGCACAGCAGCAGGCACAGGGGTATCACCCCAGCGCGTCGCGTCGGGTTGTTCATGGGTGATGGTTTCCAGGTTGATTTGGGCGGCGGTGTAGCGGCTGGCCAGCCCGCT
This sequence comes from Vogesella sp., assembly GCF_046297735.1. Lineage (NCBI taxonomy): Bacteria > Pseudomonadati > Pseudomonadota > Betaproteobacteria > Neisseriales > Chromobacteriaceae > Vogesella > Vogesella sp. The sequence goes on along the minus strand of NZ_JBKBHK010000016.1, from coordinate 22,883 downwards.
GATACGGCGCTGCAGGGTGGCCATGTCCTGTGCGGTGGCTTGCTGCTGGCTGGCCTGCAGCGTCAGGCTTTTTTGCTGGCTGCGGATGGTGGCGGCGGCGGTGTCCAGCTGCTGTGATAGCTGGCCGGCAGTGCTGGCCTGCGCCTGCACTTGCTGGCCCAGCTGATGGTTCTGGTAGGCCAGCCACGCCAGCACCAGGGCGACGGCCAGCCAGATGGCGATTTTGATCTGGCTCATGCGGCCACCTTGTCGCGTTGCCCGCCGAACCGCTGGTATGCGGTGGCCAGCTTGGTGTCGTAGAGGTTGTCGCGGTAGGCCGGGCCGTTGTAGCGGCGGGCGAACTCCGCCCAATCCCTGGCGCGCAGTGCCTGGTGCAGCTCGGCGTCGGCCTGAATGAAGCGCACGAAGGCGGCCAACTGTTCGGCCTCGTTCTGGCACATGGCGGCCATGAAGTCGGCGGCGCTGGCGTAGCCCAGCAGCTGCCAGTGATAGCCCATGATCTGGAACGCGCCCCAGCTGCACGCCTCGATGGCTACCGCCTGGCTGGTGATGCTGGCCAGGTTGGCAAAGCGGCTCCACTCATGGCTGCCACCGGCATAGCCGCCGCGCTTGGGGTTGACCAGGTTGGGGTAGCTGGCGGCCAACAGCTTGCTGTCCATGCCGGCGGCGTCTGCCCGCTTGTAGGCCACGTGGCGTTCCAGCAGGATGCGCGGTCGCTGATCTTCGCCAAAGCCGCAGCCTACCGACTCGACCAGGTTTACCGCTTTCACGGCGGCCAGCTCTACGCCCAGCGCCTTGGCGGCGCGCTGCAGATCGGCTTCGGACAGAAACACGACTTCTTTGGCTACTTGGCCACGCAGCACAGCCAGGGTTTTAGGCCCGGCGCGGCCATCTACTACCAGACCCGCCCGGCGCTGGACGGCCTGCACGGCGGCAAAGGTTTTGGTGCCGAAGTCACCATCTACCACCAGGCGCTGGCCGTGGTTGTTCAGCAGCTGCTGCAGCTCGGCTACCTGGTAGCCCACCATGCCCTGTTTCAGCGTATCCATTGCTCTTTCCTCAGCAGGCGCAGCACCAAGGGCTGCCGGTTGCCCCCGGAGGGGCGGAACAGCTCGACCACGTTGCCGCCGGTACTAGCCACCGCCAGCGCCAGCACCACGTTGATGAGGGTCTGCGGCCAACTAGTGCCCGCTGCGTGGCCGGTGGCCAGCAGGGTGCCCAGCGCGGCGCAGGCCACAATCAGGCCGTAGGCCAGCAAGCTGGCATACGGGCGGTGCGTGCCTTGGCCACGGGTGAACAGCAGCAGGCGGGCGGCGGTAAACAGGGCGGCGCCCAGGCTGATGGCGTCGGTGATGATCATTGGCCACCCCCTTTCTGCGGGAATTGCAGGGTTTCGGCTTGCTTGATTGCACGCATAAGCAGACGGATGGACAGCGCAGCGGCCAGCAGGGCGCCGACGCTTTGCGGCACGGCCACTGATGCCGGCAGCAGGGTCGCCAGCAGGCTGGCGGCCATCGGTGCGGCCAACATGCCGGCCACGGTGGCCAGCACCAGGAAGGCCAGTTTTTGCAGCGGCTTGTAGTCGGTGCTGGACAGCACGAACACGGCCGCACCGGCAAAGGCGCCCAGGACGATGCCGGCATCCACGCCGGGGAACAGTGCCACCAGGCCAGCGGCGGCCAGTGGGGCGGAGGTGATGCTGGGTTCTGCCATGGTTTAGTCCCAAAGGTTGACCAGCTGCGAGGCGGCTGGCGTGGTGTTTACCTGGTCTGGCAGCTGCACGGTGACGCCCATCGGCAGTACCGGGCCGTAGCTGGCCAGGCCAGGGTTAAGCAGCAGCACCTGTTCGGTGATGCCGCGTGTTTTCCCGAAGTGGCGGTAGCAGATGGCGTCTACCGTGTCGCCCTGGTGGGTGATGATTTGCATCAGATCAGCTCCACCACGGTGCGCGGTTTGTCCTGCAGGTCGGCGATAGCCCAGCGGCCATCGCGGCGCAGATCATCGGCAGACTGGTCTGCTACCTCGGCGCGCTTGTCGCCTTTGCCGCTGCTATCGAAACCCCGGTACCGCTCGGCCAGGATGGCGCCGGCAATGCAATGCACCGCCCGGAACCAGCGATGCACAGCCACGCTTTTGCCGTCGATCTGCTCCCGGTCAACCTGTGCCAGCTCAGTTTTGCCTGCGGCCTGATGGGCGCGGCGCCAGCTGGCCAGCTCGGCATTGACGCTGGCGGCGGCTTCGATCAGGGCAGCGCGCAGGCGCTGGTCGGTGACGGTGCCGTCGATGCGCATCTGTTCGCGGGCATCTGCCAGCGGGATGGCTGGCCAGAACTCGCCGCACTGGATAGCCGGTGCAGGCGTGCTGGTGGCAGGCTGATTACTGGGGTAGATCATGCTGGCTCGCCGTGTGGCGGGCGGTGGAGGGGGCGTTGACTAGCCATGCTGTCGCCGCCCCCTGCCGCCCTGGTGCGCGGGGTACGCTCGGTTTAGGCGCTGTCTGCGCCCGAGTTCTTCATGTCGCGCTGAATGCGCTCGATGTCCTTTTTGACGCCGACCTTGTCGTGCAACTGCATGGCGCGCTGCAGATGGGCTAGGGCTGCCGGCTTGTCGAAGCTTTCCAGCAAAAGACCCAACTCTTTGTGCAGCTTGGCGCGCACCTGGTCGAACATGTCTTCGTCGCTGGTAAGCTCTGCGGTGCGCTGCAGGATTTCCAAGTCAAAGGGTTGTTCGCCATCGCGGGCACGCTTGGCTGCGTCGGCCACTTCTTCGGCAATCGCTGTAGCCAGCGGGCGCTGGTACTGGTCGGGCAGGGTCATTTTGTGCGGGATGGCATAGGCGGCAATGTCCAGGGCGCCTGCGTAGTCGCCGGCATCGATACGCCACACCATGATGGTGGTCAGCACGTCGTCTTGATGGCCTTTGCCGGCAGACAGCACACCATCCACCCAGGCGGCGTAATCGGGCAGCAGCTGCCGCTTTACTTCGGCTTTCTGCACGGTCGATTGCACCAGCTTGAGGCGGCGGCGGTCTTCGGCCAGTTTCAGCAGCATCAGGTCGTACTGGCTGCAGTTTTCCAGCGGCTGGCCAGGATCTGCAGCAGCCGAAGCTGCCGCAGCTACCACGCGCTGGAAGTGGGCGCGGGCGTGGCTCATTCCGTCACCATCTCGATGTTTTCAATCAGGCAGCCTGCTTCGTAGCACTCCACTACGTAAGCGTCATTGCTGGACTGGTAGTCGGAGGCGCGGTCGTATTCCGGCTCCTCTTTCAGATGACGGCGGCGGCTGCCTTCCTGGTAGTACAGCGACAGGTTGGACAGCGGGGTAATCAGCATTTTGCCGGCAGGGAAGAACGGTGCACGGACAGCGGGCAGGTTGCCGATACGCTTCTGGCTGATAACCAGGTCAGCGGCCAACTGTTCGGTGGCTTTGCTGTCTTCCAGCAGCGGGAAGTATTTGTCGGCCATCAGGTCGCGGCCAACGATGACCACCAGGTCGGGGTTTTCTGCAAATACTTCGCTGATAAGGCCATTCACAGCATCAAACACCATGCTGTCCAGGGTTTTGTAGCCATCGGTCGGCAGCACGTTTTTGCCGACCTTAACTTTGCCAGTACCCGGCTTGACCTCTTTCATTACACGTTCCGGGGCTTCTTCGCGGTACTTCTGCAGCCAGCCCTTGTTAACGTCCTGCAGCAGCGGGTTGGTGGCCCGGTCGGTGTTGTCGGCAATGGATGTGCCGTTGAAACCGATCATGATGCGGTCAAGTGCCTGTTGCTTGATGATCGCGTCGCTCAGACGTTTCTGGAAGTCTTTGAACTTTGCCCACATGTCCAACGTTGCATACGGGAAGGCCGTATCGAAGTTGGTTTGCACGCAGCGGTAGCGGCTTGCCGTCATGCCTGCCACATTGCGTGGTTGGCGTGCCGTCCCGGTACTGGTTTTGGTGCGTCCCGCGATAGTGCCCAGAACGCCCAGGCCCAACGCTTCGCCTTCCTGGTCTTGCACCGGAACCACGTTGATCTTGCTCAGGAACGCACTGGACAGCTGAACACGGTTTTCCAGTGTCTGCTGCACAGACGGGCTTACGGTAAAGGATTTGTCCACTTCACCTACACCGTTCAGGGTGGCGATGCGAGTGGTCAGGGCGTTGAATTTCTGGCGGGTTTCGTTGCGCATGGTGTCAGTTCTCTTTGTTCGTGGTGGTGGCGGGTTAGCAGTCGGTCAGGGCTTCTTCGCCAGTGCCGCCTGGGGTGCGGGTGCGGAATTGGCCTGCCGGCTCGTCGCTATCCAGCTTGCCTACCAGCGCGGAAAACTCGGTTTTCATCTTGGCCAGATCGGCTTGCAGTTCGTCCACCTTGGCTGAGGTGCCTTCGATGGCTGCAAACTTCTGCAGCACCTCGCCCTGGCTTTCCGCGATGACGGTCACGGCACCATGCAGCTGGGTGAAGCCTTCGCTATTGGCCAGGCTTTGCTTGCCCAGCAGACCTTTGATTTTCTCGGTGAAGTTGTGGAACAGGCCGGCGCTGGCGTCGTCGGCCAGCTCTAGCTTGAATTCCACGGTTTCGCTGAACAGGTTGTCCGGGTCGGTTTTGCGCGCAGCCAGCGGGCTTTTCTTGGCGGTGGCACTGAACTGCAGCATTTCGGTACCCAGGCTGGCCGGGTCATCGGTGATGGCGAGGCCCACCAGGTAGCATTTGCCGGTGTCGGCAAAGTCCGGGTTGATCTCCATGGAGGTGAAAACCTTCTGGCGGGCTTTGCTCAGGGCCACCAGTTCGTCGGTAGGGTCGATGACGGCGTACAGGCGCAGCTTGCCGTCGCTGCCTTCTTCGGTACTCAGTTCCAGCACGTCGCCATAGCGCTTGAAAGTGCCGTTCGGGTCAATGCCCTTGAAGTGCTCCAGGTTGATACGTGCGCCATAGGTTTTCGGGTCGTAGTTGGCGGCCATTTCTTCCAGCCATTTGCGCTCGATGACGCGGCCATCCGTGGTGGCGCCTTCGGTGGCGATGCAAAACTTTTTCGACTTGGCCATGTGCCTTCCTCTCGATGGGGTGCAGGGGTGCAATCGGTAACAGCGCCCATGCTGTAGCCATGTCGGGGGCGGCTCAACTGCTGGCTGTTGTGCCGGTTTGCCTCACAAACTGCCTATCGCTGATGGCCGGATGGCGTGGTGCAAGATCGCACCATGCGACAAGACACCCCCCCACTACCTGGTGCAGACCAGGACCCGAAATGGCTGGCCCGCTCCCTCTACTGGCAGGGATGGCGGGTAGCGCGCATTGCCGACCACCTCGGCGTGAAGCCGGCCACCGTGCATAGCTGGAAACAGCGCGACGCATGGGACGATGCCGACCCGGCAGACCGCATTGCGGCTACGCTGGAAGCGCGCCTGCAGCAACTGATCATGAAAGACGGCAAGGAGGGCAGGGACTACAAGGAAGTGGACCTGCTGATGCGGCAGGTTGAACGCATGGCGCGGGTGGGCAAATACCGGGCGACTGGCAAAGAGTCCGACCTGAACCCAGCCATCGCCAGCCGCAACGCCGGACCGAAGCGGCAGCCGGAAAAGAACGCCATCAGCGAGGAACAGCAGGAAAAGCTGGAAGCCGCGTTTCTGGAGCGCATGTTCGACTACCAGAAGCACTGGTACCGCGCCGGCCTGAAAGAGCGCATCCGCAACATCCTGAAATCACGCCAGATCGGCGCCACCTACTACTTTGCCCACGAGGCGTTCATTGATGCGCTGAAAACCGGGCGCAATCAGATCTTCCTTTCTGCCAGTAAGGCCCAGGCGCACCAGTTCCGCAGCTATATCGTGGACTTCGCCAAAGAGGTGGCCGACGTTGAGCTGAAAGGGGAAGTGATCAAGCTACCCAATGCGGCGGAGCTGATGTTCCTCGGGACAAACAGCCGCACCGCCCAGGGCCGCCACGGCAACCTGTACCTAGATGAATACTTCTGGATTCCCCGGTACCGGGAATTGAAGAAGCTGGCCAGCGGTATGGCCAGCCAGAAGCAATACCGGATGACCTACTTTTCGACGCCCTCGGCCATGAGTCACGAGGCGTACAAGGTATGGACGGGCGAGGCGTTCAACCACGGGCGGCCAAAGGAACAGCACGTGCGGCTGGATGTCAGCCACGCCGCGCTGGCGGCTGGCTTGCGTGGTGGTGATGGCCAGTGGCGGCAGATCGTCACCATTCTGGATGCGCTGGAAGGTGGCTGTGATCTGTTCGACCTGGAACAGCTGCGGCTGGAAAACACGCCGGACGAATTCGCCCAGCTGTTCATGTGCCAGTTCATTGATGACGGCGCCAGCGTGTTCGGCTTTTCGCTGCTGCAGCGTGCGATGGTGGACAGTTGGGAGCTGTGGGAAGACTGGAAAGCACTGATGCCGCGCCCCTTCGGTAATCGCCCGGTCTGGCTCGGTTATGACCCGTCCGGCGGTGGCGACAAAGCCGCTCTGGTTGTGCTGTCGCCACCAGCGGTGCCTGGTGGCAAGTTCCGCATTCTTGAGCGCATCCAGTTTCATGACCCTGACTACGAAGCCCAGGCCAAGATAATTTTCGACACCTGTCAGCGGTACAACGTGACCTACATCGGCATGGATGTGACCGGCCTTGGCTCGGCGGTTTATCAGCTGGTGAGCAAGTGGCGCCCGGATACGGTGTCCTTTACCTACAACGTCGAACTCAAAACCAAGATGGTACTCAAGGCGCTGAACGTGCTGCATAACGGGCGCCTGGAGTTCGATGCCGGCCACACCGATATTGCGGCCAGCTTCATGAGTATCAAAAAAACGATGACGGCTTCCGGCCGTCAAGCAACGTACCAGGCTGGCCGCTCCGAAGAAACCAGCCATGCCGACATCGCATGGGCAACCATGCACGCCCTCTACAACGAACCGCTGGAGGGGGCAACCTCGACCAACTCCAGCTTTATGGAGTTCAGCTGATGACTATCGACTTGGCCCACAAAGCCGACATGCCTGCCGCCGCGCCTGCCACAAGGATGGAGGCGTTTACCTTTGGCGACCCGGTGGCGGTGTTGGACCGCCGCGAAATCATGGACTACGCCGAATGCATCAACAGCGGCAAATGGTACGAACCGCCCATCAGTTGGGAAGGCTTGGCCCGCAGCTGGCGGGCTTCGGTTCACCACTACAGCGCCATGGCCGTCAAGCGGCGGGTGCTGGTCAGTACCTACCAGCCGCATAAGCTGCTGTCGCGCTCACACTTTGACCGCATCGTTATGGACTACCTGGTATTCGGTAACCTCTACCTGCAGCCCATCAAGTCGCGGCTTGGTTCGGTGACGCGGCTGGAACCGGCACCGGCCAAGTTCGTGCGCCGTGGTATCGATCTGGCCACCTACTGGTGGGTACCGGCCTACAACCAGGAGCAACAGCTTGATGGGCTGATTCACCTGATGGAACACGATATCAACCAGGAGGTATATGGGCTGCCCGACTACCTTGCCGCGCTGCATAGTGCCTGGTTGAATGAGTCGGCCACCTTGTTCCGCCGCCGCTACTACCAGAACGGCAGCCACGCCGGCTTCATCCTGTACATGACAGATGCCGCGCAGCAGCAGGACGATGTGGATGCACTACGCAAGGCGCTGAAAGACAGCAAAGGGCCGGGCAACTTCCGCAACCTGTTCATGTACGCACCGAATGGCAAGAAAGACGGCATGCAGATTATCCCCATCAGCGAGGTGGCCGCGAAGGATGAGTTCTTCAACATCAAGAACGTGACCCGGGATGATGTGCTGGCCGCACATCGGGTACCGCCGCAGCTGATGGGCATCATCCCGAGCAACACGGGTGGTTTCGGTGACGCCAACAAAGCGGCGGAGGTTTTCTTCGAGAACGAGATAGCACCGCTGCAGGCCCGGCTGCTCGAAATCAACGACCGGCTTGGCGTGGACGTTATCCGCTTCGGCACCTACTCGCTGGCCGCCAAGCCGTAGCGGCCAACCTTCAAACCCTCTCACACAGCCGCCTTCGGGCGGCTTTTTTCATGCCCGCGCCCAGGGGTAGGCCGGCAGGTGGCAGCGACAGCCGGAAAACCCACCCAGCACCCGGCGCGCGCCCTCGTGTCCCCGCCACGCCCCCACGCTTAATGTGTCGGTTTTTATGCAACTGCATGAACCCGGCCCCAGCCTTTACTGGTGCGGCTTGCGCGCCGGTTTTGCCCACACAACAAAATCGGCAAATTTATGCAGATTTATGCGGTTTTACGCAGTGCGGTGGTGTGGTTTTGGCAGTGACAGGCATTCTGCGGTGCTGGTATGGGTTTTTGTATGGCTTTTGTTATTGCTGAACTGAAAAACCTTTAAAAACAAAGCATCAACACTTCTGCATCATGGGTGTGTGCTGGGCTGTGCTCATCGATAGATCCGTACTGAAAAAGGTTGGCCGCAATAGACAACGCCCCGACTGGCGGGGCGCGGCAAGCCATTTTACGGGATGTGGCAGGGTACGTCACGGTGGCGGCAGCATCACCGTGCAGTTACGGCCGGCGTGCTTGGCCTGGTACAGCGCCATGTCGGCACGGGCCAGCAGGCTGCGGCTATCGTCGCCGGGCAGGCGCTGGGTCAGGCCGATGGAGGCGGTCAGCGCAATCTGCTGCCTGTCAAACAGTAGCGGTTGGGCGCGCATGGTTTGCAATAGCGCTTGGGCAATGGCTTGGGCGCGTTCCGGCGGGCAGCCCGGCAGCAGTATGCAGAACTCTTCGCCACCGAGGCGGCCTGCATGATCATGCGGCCCCAGCTGCTGCTGCAACTGGCTGGCAAAGTGCGCCAGCGCCGCGTCGCCGCAGGCGTGGCCATAGCAGTCGTTCACTTGCTTGAAGTGGTCGAGGTCCAGCATCAAGAGCGTCATGGCGCCACCATCGCCCAGCGCGCGGGCCAGTTGCTGATCCAGTGCCGCCAGCAGGGTGGGGCGGTTGAGCAGGCCGGTCAGCGAATCCACGGTGGCCTGTTCGCGCAGCAGCCGTTCTTGTTGCTTGCGCTGGCGGATGTCGCGTGCCGAGCCCCAGATCACCGGCTGGCCGTCCAGTAGCAAGCGGCGCACGCTCACTTCTACCTCGATGATGTCGCCGTCGCGGGTACGGTTCAGGCTGTCGAAGGTTTCGCCCTGCTCGCTGGCGTTTTGCAGTTGCTGGCGCAGCTCGGCTTCGCTGCGGTGTGCTACCAGGTCCCACAGGCGTAGCTGGCGCAGTTCTGTCTGGCTGTAACCCAGCAGTTTGCACAGCGAGTCGCTGGCGTCCAGCAAGCGGCCGTCCATATCGATGATCGAGATGGCGTCGGCCGCGTTCTGCAGCATGGCTTGGTACCACTGGGTGCGGCTGTCCAGCGCCTGCTGTGTGGCGTGGTTTTCAAACAGTATGCCCAGTAGCCGCGAGACGTCTTCGATGACGATGATGGCTTCCGGCGTGGGGCTGGCGGGCGTACGGTGATAGACGGCAAAGGTGCCGTGTACCTTGCCGCGCCCGTCCATCAATGGTTCGGACCAGCAACTGCCCAGACCGAAGCGGCGGGTGATGTCGCGGTATGGCGCCCAGTTGGGGTGCTGTTGCAGGTCTTCGGCAATCAGCCGTTTGCGGTGCCAGGCGGCAGCACCGCAGCTGCCGACGGTGGGGCCGATGGCCAGCCCGTCGATCAGCGCGTGGTAGTCGGCGGGCAAGGACGGGCCAACCAGCGGTCGCAGCCGCTGCTCTGCGTCGATACGGACGATGGAGCACAACCAGCCGGGCAGCCGTTGCTCCACCTGGCGTACCACGGCTTCCAGCAAGGAGGCCAGTGGCTGGCCCTGGATGTACTGCCGCAGGATGGACGAGTACAGCGCGTCCCAACTGGCGCGCTGGCTGAGTGCGGACTCGTGCTGCAGACGGCGCAGCTCGGCAGTAGCACGCTGTACAAAGGGGGCCAGCGCCGCCAGCAGGCCGTCGGGTAGTTGGCCGCTGCGGTCGTCAAACAAGGCCAGATGACCTAGGCACTGGCCGTCTTCTGCCAGCAGTGGCCAGCCGGCATAGGCTTGCCAGCGGGTGTGGTGTTCGGCTGCGAATTGCTGGTTGACACTGCTGTCTATCTGCAATGCACGCGCTTGTTGCAGTATGTCGGCGCACGGGGTGCCGGCCAGGGTGTAGCGACCGGGGTGGTCGGGGTGGCTGGCAAACAGCACTTCGCTTTCCCGGCGCGGTAGCCAGTGCTGGCGGCTGATGAATACCAGCGGGGCGCCGGTGAGGCGTGCCAGGCTGGTCACCAGTTGTTGCAGATAGTCTTTGCCCAGGCAGGCTGCGGTGTCGTGCAGCAGGGCATCGCGCAGAGCGGGGTCGGCTGGCATCGTGGTCCAAGCTTGTCTCGATAGTTATCAGTATGGCTTAACTGTTTTGCTTTGATAAGTCAGTTGCTTATATGGCGCGCGATAACGCACGGTTTGTGGTTTGACAAGGTCTGATTTCACAAACTATGATTCATATCAAAGTTTCAGAAATTACTGAAAACTCAAAAGAGGACACACACACATGAACCTCCCACCCCTCATTCAGTCCTTCGTGCTGCACTTCGGCGAGATGGGCAGCCACTGGGGCATCAACCGCACCGTGGGCCAGATCTACGCGCTACTGTACGTGTCAGACAAGCCGCTGAACGCCGACGATATCGTCGAGGCCATCGGCTGTTCGCGCTCCAATACCAGCATGGCGCTGAAGGAGCTGCAGGCATGGCGCCTGGTGAAGCTGCAACATCTGCCGGGCGACCGCCGCGAGTATTTTTCCACCCCCGAAGACGTATGGGCCATCTTCAAGACGCTGGCCGAAGAGCGGCAGAAGCGCGAGGTAGAGCCCACGCTCACCATGCTGCGCGGCGCCATCATGGAAAGCCCCAGCAGTGATGCCGAACGCCATGCCCAGGCACGCATGAACGAGATGTATCAGCTGATCGAGCTGGTGACCAAGTGGTTTGCCGACATCCGCGACATGGACGTGGAAACCCTGGAAAAGCTGATGAAGCTGGGCAGTCAGGTGGGCAAGGTGCTGCAGTTTGCGCATAGCCTGGGCCGTCTTGGCGGCCGTGACGACAGCCGGGAGGCCTGATCATGGACGCGCTCGACCCCGTCATTCTGGCCCGCATCCAGTTTGCGGCCAACATTACCTTTCACATTCTGTTCCCCACCATCAGCATAGCGCTGGGCTGGGTGCTGCTGTACTTCAAGGCGCGTTTCAACCGCAGCGGCGACGAGGCGTGGATGGACGCTTATGGCTTTTGGGTAAAGATTTTTGCGCTGACCTTTGCGTTGGGCGTGGTGTCCGGCATCACCATGAGCTTCCAGTTCGGTACCAACTGGCCAGGCTTCATGCAGAGCGTGGGCAATGTAGCCGGGCCGCTGCTGGCTTACGAGGTACTGACGGCGTTTTTCCTGGAAGCCACCTTCCTCGGCATTATGTTGTTTGGCCGCTCGCGGGTGTCTAACCGCGTGCATACGCTGGCCACCTTTCTGGTGGCGTTCGGTACCACGATGTCGGCGTTCTGGATTCTGGTGCTCAATTCGTGGATGCAAACCCCGGCTGGCGTAGAGGTGATTGCCGGCAAAGTGCACGTGCAAAGCTGGCTGGCGGTGATTTTCAATCCGTCCATGCCGTATCGCCTGACGCACATGCTGCTGGCCTCCGGCCTGACGGTGGCGTTTCTGGTGGCCGGGGTGTCGGCTTACCGCTGGTTGCGTGGCGACCGTGCCGCCGCCGTGGGGCATACGCTGAAAACCGGCGTCAGCCTGGCGGCGCTGCTAATTCCGCTGCAGGTCTTGGTGGGCGATATGCACGGGATCAATACTTTCCACCACCAGCCGGCCAAGTTGGCCGCCATCGAAGGCGTGTGGCACACCGAGCGCGGCGCGCCGCTACTGCTGTTTGCATTGCCGGACGAAGCCACGCAAAGCAACCGCTTTGAGGTTGGCATTCCCAAACTGGCCAGCCTGATCATTACCCACGACCCGAATGGCGAAATCCGCGGCCTGAACGAGTTTCCCAACGCTCACCCGCCGGTAGCCAAGGTGTTCTGGAGCTTCCGGGTGATGGTGGGGGTAGGCCTGCTGATGCTGGCGGTGAGCTGGCTGGCGTGGTGGCAGCTGCGCCGCGGCCAACTGGCACCGTGGTTGCTGCGTGGCCTGGTAGCAATGAGCTTTTCTGGCTGGGTGGCTACCGTGGCAGGCTGGTACGTCACCGAAATCGGCCGTCAGCCGTGGCTGGTGACCGGCATCCTGCGCACTGCTGACGCGGCTTCCAGCGTGGGTAGCGGCATGATCCTGTCTACCTTGCTGATGTACCTGGTGTTGTACGCAGTGCTGCTGGCCAGTTATGTGTCGGTGGTGTTTTACCTGGCGCGCAAGGCAGCGCCTGCGGCCAACCTTGAAGGAGTACAGCCATGAATGCCGAACTGTGGTTGCCGGTGATCTTTGCCGGCCTGATGGCGCTGTCGATGCTGATCTACGTGGTGCTGGACGGCTACGACCTGGGTGTAGGCGTGCTGCTGCCGCTGGGTGATGACGACGAGCGCGACGCCATGATCGCCAGCATCGGCCCGTTCTGGGACGCCAACGAAACCTGGCTGGTGCTGGGTGTGGGCCTGCTGCTGGTGGCGTTTCCGATGGCACACGGCATCATCCTGGGCGAGCTGTACTTGCCGGTGGCCATCATGTTGCTGGGGCTCATCTTGCGCGGGGTGGCGTTCGACTTCCGCGTCAAGGCGCAGGCGCACCACCAGCCGGCGTGGAACCTGGCTTTTGCCGCCGGCTCGCTGCTGGCGTCACTTAGCCAGGGCGTGATGCTGGGCCGCTACCTCACCGGTTTTGCGCCCGGTGCCGGCGCCTGGGCCTTTGCACTGCTGGCCGGGCTGGGCCTGACTGCCGCCTACGTGCTGCTGGGCGCCGGCTGGCTGATCATGAAGAGCAGTGGCGGTGTGCAGCAGCGTGCCACGCGCTGGGCGCAGCGGGCGCTGGCGGGTACTGCACTGGCGGTATTGCTGGTGTCCGTCGCCACGCCGCTGGCTAGCAGCCGCATTGCCGACAAATGGTTTGTGCTGCCGGATTTCCTGCTGCTGCTGCCGTTGCCACTTATTAGCCTGGTGCTGTTCGTCCTGCTGGCCGCCAGCCTGCCCAAGTTGGCCGCACGCCAGCGTGCCGGGCAGGACGCGCTGTGCTGGCTGCCGTTTGCCTGCACCGTGGGCATTGTGCTGCTGGCGTTCTGGGGGCTGGCGTATAGCGTGTTTCCCGAAATCGTCATCGGCCGGTTGGACATCTGGCAGGCCGCCAGCGACCCGGAAGCACTGTGGGTGATTCTGGCCGGTGCCGCCGTGGTACTGCCCACCATTATCGCCTACACGGTGTTTGCCTACCGCGTGTTCTGGGGCAAGGCCGGCAAGCTCAGTTACAGCTAGACAATATTGCGCCAGATCAACAGGGCAGGAGATATTCCTGCCCTTTTTTCATGTGCTTTCATGTACTTAAAGCAGGGTTTGTCTTGTTGGCGCACGGATACGACACGTTACATTTTGATAAAGCGAGACGCTTGACTTGGGTCAAAACCCATACTATCCGCGGGGGTAAGATGGCCTCATTCAGATCGGATACCGGACTGCCGGAGGAGCGTAATCATGGAACTGTGGAAACAATTGCTGTCGGACGACGTGGGTGTGTTGAGCGTGATCACCATTGCGGTCGCTACCATCGTGGTAGCCGTCTGTATTGCCCTGTTCATCAAGAAAACCAACGCCGGCGAGTAATGTCAGGGCGCTGTAGCGCCAGATAGTGTGATTTCCTCTTGATGTGTGTGTGTTTGGGGGTACGGTGGTGGGCCGTTACCCCCCTTTTTTTTGCCTGTTTACCAGACAAGGCCGGCTTGCTGCGCAAGCCGGCCTGGATAGGGATGACCAAGCCTGTTTGCGTTGCAAACAGGCTTGTTCTTATGGCAGCCGGGTTCAGGCCACTTGCGTGCCGCTGCAAGCCTGCGGCCAACCCTGCGGGATGGCCGCCAGCAACTGGCGGGTGTAGGCGTGCTGTGGTTGTGCGTACAGCGTGTCGGCGTCGGCTTGCTCCACCACCTGACCGTGCTGCATCACCAGCACCTGGTCGGAGATGTGTTTCACCACCGACAGGTCGTGCGAGATGAACAGGTAGGACAGGCCGTACTCGTCCTGCAGGTCCTGCAGCAGGTTCAGTACCTGGGCCTGCACCGACACGTCCAGCGCCGAGACCGATTCGTCACAGATCAGCACTTCCGGCTTCATGGTCAGGCAGCGCGCAATGGCGATGCGCTGGCGCTGGCCGCCGGAAAACTCGTGCGGATACTTCTGCAACGCCCGTGCCGGCAGGCCGACGCGGTCCAGTAGCGCCAGCGCCATGGCGCGGCGCTCGGCACGGTCGGCGCCGATGCCGTGCAGCGTCATCGGCTCCAGCAGGATGTCTTCCACCGAAAAACGCGGGTTCAGCGAGGCGTACGGGTTCTGGAACACGATCTGGATACGGCGTTTGTAGGCGTGAAAGTCGCGCGCCGGCATGGCCAGGATGTCTTCACCGTGGAACAGCGCGCGCCCGGCGCTGGCCTGGTGCAGCCGCATCAGCGTCAGCCCCACCGTGGTCTTGCCGGAGCCGGATTCGCCGACAATGCCCAGCGTCTTGCCGCGTGCCAGCTTGAACGACACGTCCTTCACCGCATGGAACACGTGCTGGCCGAACAGGCCTTCGCGGCTGGTAAAGCTTTTGCACAGCCCTTGCACGTCCAGCACGATGTCGTCGTCCGGCGCGTAACCGCGCTCGCGGTGCGCCGGCGGCACGTAAGGCTGGCCCTGCAGGAAGTCGTCGATCACCGCCAGCCGCGCCGGGCGGCAGTCCAGCCGCGGCCGGCAGTTCAGTAGCGCCTTGGTGTAGGCGTCCCGCGGCTGGCTGAATACCTGCTGTAGCGGGCCGTGTTCGCGGATTTCGCCGTGGCGCATCACGATCACCTCGTCGGCAAACTCGCCGACCAGGCCCAGGTCGTGGGTGATGAACAACACCGCCATGCCGTGGCTTTTCTGCAGCCGCGCAATCAGGGTCAGGATCTGCTTCTGGATGGTCACGTCCAGCGCGGTGGTGGGTTCGTCGGCAATCAGCAGCTTGGGCTTGCAAGCGATGGCCATGGCGATCATCACCCGTTGCTGTTGGCCGCCGGATAGCTGGTGCGGGTAGGCGTCCACCTTGCGGTCCGGCTCCGGCAGGCCCACCTCTTTCAACAGCGCCACCGCACGCTGGCGTGCCGCCTTGCGGCGCAGGCCGGTGTGCAGCATCAGCGTTTCCATGATCTGCTCGCCCACGGTGAATACCGGGTTCAGCGCGCTCATCGGGTCCTGGAAGATCATGGCGATGTCGCGGCCACGCAGCTGGCGCAGTTCGCGACGGTCGGCGGCCAGCAGGTTGCGGCCTTCGAACAGGATCTGGCTGTCGGGGTGGATGTGGCAGCCTTGCTGCGGCAGCAGGCGCAGGATGGCCATCGAGGTCACCGACTTGCCGGAGCCGGACTCGCCGACCAGCGCCACGGTACGGTTGGCCGCAATGTCGAAATCAATGCCCTTCAAGGCTTCGAAGCAGTCGCCGTCTTCGTTACGGAAGCTGACGCGCAGCTGGCGCACGCTCAGCAGGGGGGGGGCGGGGGTCATGGCGGCTCCTTACTTCACTTTCGGGTCCAGCGCGTCGCGCAGGCTATCGGTCAGCATGCTGAAGGCGGTGACCAGCACCGACATGCACAGCGTTACCGCGGCCATCTGCCACCAGTAGCCTTGCAGCAGCTCGGACGGGGCTTCGGCCAGCATGGCGCCCCAGCTGGTCTGCGTTACGCTGACGCCAAAGCCCAGGAACGACAGGATGGCTTCGTACTTGATCAGGGCCACGGTGAGGATGGAAAACTGCACCAGCAGCAGGTGGCTGACGTTGGGCAGGATGTGGCGGAACATGCGGCTGCGGTGGCCGGCGCCGATGGCGTCGGCGGCCTGCACATACTCGCGGCACTTGTGTTTCATGAACTCGGCGCGCATCAGGCGGTAGGTGCCGGTCCAGCTGGTGAGCGCCATCACCATGATCACGGTGTCGATGCCGCGGCTTATCACTGCGGAAAACGCCAGCAGCAACAGCATGTCGGGCACCGAGGTGAACACGCTGTAAAACCACATCAGCAGGTCGTCCACGCGGCGGCCGAAGTAGCCGGACAGCGCGCCCAGCAGCGTGCCGGCGGCAATGGCCAGCACGGCGCCGCACAGGCCGACCAGCAGCGAGGTGGCGGTGCCCTGGATGACTTTTTGCAGTACGTCGCGGCCGCGAGCGTCGCTGCCGAACGCCAGATCGTCACGATGGGCGGCGGCGGCGACCGGCGCTGCCTTGGCGGCTTCGGCCTGGGCGGCGGCCATGTCGGCGGCCAACGGGTCGTCTTCAGCGCTGATGCCGGTGGCGGCGCTGGCGTCGGCTGCTGCGCTGCCGGCTTGTTGTGCCGCGTCGATGTCGGCGGCGGTCAGTTCTACCGTGGCCGGGCCGTACTGTTTGAACAGCGCCGGCGGGGTATTCGGTTTGGCCACCTGTTCGCGCCAGTGGCTGCCGGCCAGGCCCAGCCAGCCGGCGATGGCCAGCAGCACGAAAGCGGCCACGATCCAGAGCGAGGCAAAGCCGATGCGGTCGCGCTTCAGGCGTTGCCAGCCCAGTTGCCACAGGCTGCGCGACGGCGGGCAGGCGGCGTTGGCCGCCGGGATGGTGTGGGACGGGTGCATCGCGCGCTCCTTATTTCAACTCGACGCGCGGGTCGATCAGTTTGTAGACGATATCGGCCAGCAGATTGAACAGCATGGTGGCCAACGCGACGTAAATGGTGATGGCCTTGATGACCGGAAAGTCGCTGCGGTCGACGGCATTGATCACTTCGTTGCCCATGCCGGGGATGCCGAAGAAACGCTCCAGCAGCAGGGCGCCCAGAAACAGGTAGGGCAGCGACATCATCAGCGAGGTGACCACCGGAATCAGCGCGTTACGCATCACGTGCTTCAGCATGATGGCGGGCTCCGACAGGCCTTTGGCGCGGGCGGTGCGCACGTAATCGTGGTTCATCTCTTCCACGAAGCAGCTGCGGTAAAAGCGGATGTCGGGCGCCAGGCTGACGATGGTGCCCAGCAGCAGCGGCAGCGGCACGTACAGCCACAGGTTGGTGGCCAGGTGGTCGCTCCAGCCCAGGATGGGGAACCAGCCCAGCTTGTGCGCCAGCCAGTATTGGCCGGCAATGATGTAGACCAGCGCGCTGACCGACATCGCCAGCGTGCAGATCAGCGTGACCAGCCGGTCGGTGAGGCTGCCGCGCAGGTAGGCCACCACGGCGGCCAACAGTACCGCCAGGATCAGGCTGACCAGCAGCATGGGGATGGCCAGCGTCAGCGACGGCACGATGCGGCTGGCCAGGATGTCGGCTACCGGTTGCTGGGTGGACCACGAGATGCCGAAGTCCAACGTCAGCACTTGCTGCACGAAGATCAGGAATTGCTCGGGCAGCGATTTGTCCAGCCCCAGCTGGTGGCGGATATTGGCCAGCGTTTCGGCAGAAAAGCTCTTGCCGGCCAGGATATAAGACGGGTCGCCACCCACCCAGTTGAACAGGATGAACAGCAGCAGCATTACCCCGAACAGGGTGGGGACCATCTGCCATAGACGGCGCAGGATGTAAGCAAGCATGTCGGCCTCCGGGCAAACACGGGTAGCCAGCTCCGTATCGGGGCTGGCTGCGGTGGATCAGGACGGGATTACTTCTGGAGGTCGAGGTAACGCCAGGTGGTATTCAGCAGCGGGTGCAGCTTGAAGTTTTTCACGTAGCTGTGCGCCAGCGAGCTGCGGATGCGGGTATCGCCGAAGATCCACGGCTGTTGCGCCACCACGATCTTGTTCATCGCATCGTACAGCTTGTTGCGCTCGGCGCCATCCGGCAGCTTCAGCGAGGCAGCGAACAGGCGGTCGAACTCGGCGTTCTTGAAGCTGGCGCTATTGGCGTCGCCGGCGTTCTTGCCGTACAGCAGCTGCATGAAGTTCTCGCCGTCCGGGTAGTCGGCACTCCACGCCAGGCCCCACATCTGCAGTTTGCCCTGACGGTTGGCCTTGTTCAGTTCGTTCCACTTGCCGTACTTGAAGGTGAGCTTGATCTTCAGGCTGTCGAAGGCTTTCTGCCAGTATTCGTTCCACTGTTTGTCGATGCCGCTGGTGCCGGTGGCCATCTCGATGGAAAGCGGTTTGCCGTCCGGCAGCGTGCGCAGGCCATCGGCACCCACTTTGTAACCGAAGCGGTCCAGCAGCGCGTTGGCTGCCGCCGGGTCGTATTTCACCGAGCCCTTGAACGCCGGGTTGTGGCCGGCCACGCCTTCCGGAATGACGTAGTTCACTGGTACCGCCTGGCCGCGACGGATGGCGGCGATGGTTTCACTGCGCGGGAAGGCCATGGCGATGGCGCGGCGCAGCGCGATTTTTTCCTTGGCGTCACCGCCCACCACCGGGTCTTGCATATTGAAGAACTGGTAAGTGACTTCCAGCTCTTTCTTGCGCTGCAGCTGCATGCCCTGCTTGGCGTATTTGTCTTGCAGCTTCACGTTCAGCGGGTTTTTCGGGTCGATCAGCAGTGCTTCCTGCAGGGCGGCTTGCGGAATGCCGGACACGTCCAGCTGCTTGTTGACGAAGGCCAGCCACAGCGGCTGCTCTTCCTCGATGATGCTCACTTCCACGCGGCCAACGTTCGGCACCGGCTTGCCTCTGTAGCTTTCCTTGCGAAAGCCTGGGTTGGCCTCCAGTACAATCTTGTTGCCCGGCTTCCATTCTTTCAGCAGGTAGGGGCCGGTACCGACCGGTTTGGCGTTGGTGTTGCTGGCGTAGCCTTCGATGGCTTCGCGCGCCACGGCGCCAAACGCCGGCATGGCCAGAATCTGCAGGAAATTGAAGTTGCCTTCGGTAAGGGTGAGCTGCAGCGTGTATTTGTCCAGCGCCTTGATGCCCTCTACCGGGGTGTCGTAGTTCAGTGCGCCTTTGCCGGCGGCTTTCACCAGCGCCTCGGCGCCGACAAAGCGGCCGTCCACCAGGAAGCTCCACGGCGAGTTGATGGTAGGGTCGAGGTGGCGCTTGATGGCATACACGTAGTCGGCGGCGGTCAGCTCGCGTTTCTGGCCTTTGAACACCGGGTCGGCGGCGAAGTAGATGCCAGGCTTGAGCTTGAAGGTGTACACCTTGCCGTCGGGAGAGACGGTGGGCATGGCGGCGATGGTGTTGGGCACGACTTTGGCCGGGCGGGCGTCGTAGTCGTAAGTGACCAGCGGGTCGAATACGTTTTCCAGGATGGCACCGGAGTAGCTGTCCGACACCTTGGCCGGGTCGAAGCCGGTTTCCGGCACATTGAACGCAACGCGCAGTACCTTGTTCATGTCGGCAGCGGCGACATGGCCTGCTCCCAGTGCGGCCAGCGTGGCCAGCAGAATGTGTTTCTTCATCGTTTTCTCCCAATCTTGTTCGGTATTGTCATGCGCGCTGCATGGGCGCCGCTTTGGTGCGTGCAGTCTGAAAGCTGCCGCTCTTTACGTCGAGTGCTGCGCAGGCGTGGCTGGACTTTCGGGCAGTATGCCAGTGTGGCGGCACAGGCTGGCCAGTTGCTGTTGCAACAGTTGCAGCGTCAGTTGCACCTTCTGAGGCAGGTAGCGCCGGGCAGGGTAGACCGCGTAAATGCCGGCGTATTGCGGTGCCACGTCCAGCGTCAAGGCCTGCAGGCGGCCATCGGCCAGTGCGGCATTCACCAGGAAGTCCGGCTGGTAAGCAATGCCCATACCGGCAATGGCGGCGTCTACCAGCACATCGCCGTTATTGGCGGTTAGCGGGCCGTGCACCGTGACCTGGCGCAGCTGGCTGCCGTGGCCGAACAGCCAGCTGGAGTGCGGCTGCTGCTGGCTGTAGCGCAGGCAGGCGTGGCCGGTCAGCTCGGCCAGCGTGCGCGGCGTGCCGTGCGCGGCCAGGTAGGACGGCGCCGCACACACGTGCATGGCGAGCTGGCCCAGCGGCCGCGCCACCAGGTGGCCGGCCAGCGGCTGGGTGCTGATGCGCAGCGCCAGGTCGAAGCCGGCTTCCACCAGGTCGACCTGTTCGTCGGACAGCACCAGTTCGATGTCCAGCTGCGGGTGGCTGGCGTGCAGTGCGGCCAACCATTGCCCCAGAAAGCGCATGCCGAACGACAGCGGGGCCGCAATACGCAAGCGCCCGCCCACGCTGACGCTTTGCTGCTGGGCCATGGCATCGGCTTCTTCCAGTTGCGCCAGGATCAGCGCCACGCGGCGGTGGTATTCCTCACCGGCTTCGGTCAGCGTCATGCGGCGCGTGGTCCGCTGGATCAGACGGCAGCCCAGGTGTTTTTCCAGCGCGGCCAGGTGCTTGCTGACCATGGCGCTGGACAAGTCCAGCCGCGCCGCGGCACCGACCAGGCTGCCGGCGTCGACGATGGCCTGGAACACGCGCAAGGAGTCGAGTCTGTCCATCTGATTGTTTCCTGATGGTTGCTAATGCAGTTCATGATTGCCGGTTTATCAATTATTGGCAATGCAATGTAATAGTGGCATACCCTTTTGACGGAGCCAGCCATGCACTACTTTGCCCCTTTGTTCCTGTCCCACGGCGGGCCGGACGTACTGATCAACCAATCGCCGGCGCGCCATGTCTGGCAACGGTACGCTGCCAGCCTGCCGCGACCGCGAGCCATCGTCATCATGTCGGCGCACAACCTGGCGCGGGAACCGGTAGTGGGCTGGTCGCCGCGCTGGCAGACGGTGTACGACTTCGGCGGCTTTCCGCGCGAGCTGTATCGCCTGCAATACCCGGCCGTTTCCAGTGCCGAGCTGGCAGGGCAGGTACATCAGCGCCTGCAAGCTGCAGGCTTGCCCGCTCATCTGATGGAAGCCGACGGTCTGGACCACGGTGCCTGGGTGCCGCTACTGATGATGTACCCGGAAGGGGACATCCCGGTGATCACGCTGTCCACGTTGCCGCGGCACGACGCCCGCAGCCATTATCTGCTGGGCAAGGCGCTGGCCGGGTTGGCCGCAGAGGGGGTAAAGATCATCGGTTCCGGCAGTGTGACCCACAATCTGTACGCGCTGGGCGCACCGGGTACGCCGGCGCAGCCGTGGGCACAAGCGTTTGCCGACTGGGTGGCTGACAAAGTGGAAGCCGGGAATGTGGACAGCTTGCTGGCGTGGCGCGAGCTGGCACCGTTTGCGCGCGACAATCACCCGACGGATGAGCATCTGCTGCCATTGTTCTTCGCGCTGGGCGCTGCCGACGGCAAGGTTGGCCGCAGCTTGCATCGCGGGATCGAATACGCGTCCGTCACCATGGATGCCTGGGTATTGGGCTGAACGAGTGCTGCTGGCAGCGTGTAACTTGAAACAAGATTGACACAAAACCGGGCCAAGCCCGGTTTTTTTTATGGAAAAATCATGTCTTTGGAATGTGTCATTGGCATTTATAGGGTGGTTTTCTGCGCTGAAGCAGTCTTTCTATCATCAGAAAAATTGTGAAACCTGCTGAGTGTTAACAAGTGTTAAGGTTTTGAACCAATCAAGATGCTCGTATGTCTTGGAAAAACAAGCGGTTTTTGATGTTCAAAAAATCAAAATGCTTTGTTCAAAAGCTTCCGCTATCTACTAATGCAGATAGTCACTAAAGTTACCACATCGCAAGGACGCACAGACATGACGCAAGTCGTCAACAGTGAGGTTGGTTTGAGTCCTTGTCCTGAACCGGTGGTTCTGCTGTGACGCGAGAGACCGCCAACCGCACACTTAAAGGAAATTGACCATGAAAAAACTGACTCTGATCGCTACCGCCATTGCCCTGTTTGCTGGTGTTGCCCAAGCTCAAGACGTTGCCAAGCGTGAATCCGGCGACGCCGCTTACATCGCCAAACGCGAATCTGGCGACGCTGCCTACATCGCCAAACGCGAATCCGGTGACGCTGCCTACATCGCCAAACGCGAATCCGGTGACGCTGCCTACATCGCGAAACGCGAATCCGGCGACGCACCGTACATCGCCAAGCGTGAATCCGGCGACGCCGCTTACATCGCCAAACGCGAATCCGGCGACGCTGCCTACATCGCCAAACGCGAATCCGGTGACGCTGCCTACATCGCGAAACGCGAATCCGGCGACGCACCGTACATCGCCAAACGTGAATCCGGCGACGCTGCCTACATCGCCAAGCGCGAATCCGGCGACGCACCGTACATCGCCAAGCGTGAATCCGGCGACGCACCGTACATCGCCAAGCGTGAATCCGGCGATGCTGCTTACATCGCCAAGCGTGAATCCGGCGACGCTGCTTACATCGCCAAGCGTGAATCCGGCGACGCACCGTACATCGCCAAGCGTGAATCCGGCGACGCTGCTTACATCGCCAAGCGCGAATCCGGCGACGCTGCCTACATCGCCAAGCGCGAATCCGGCGACGCACCGTACATCGCCAAGCGTGAATCCGGCGATGCTGCCTACATCGCCAAGCGTGAATCCGGCGACGCTGCTTACATCGCCTGATCTATAACCTTGCATCAAATGAAGCCCGCGATGCCGGGCTTCAGGCTGTGGGACAGAGCATGCCCGGTTCTAGCTCACCCGTAAGCATCGGCCTATCAGTGCTAGATATCTAGCCTGCAGCTTTATCGGTTAAATGCAAAAGCCCCGCTTGCGCGGTAATGCCAGTCAGTTAAGACTTGCGACTGCAAATCCAGTAAAAGGGAACATGTTCATCATGTTCCCTTTTTTGCTGTATGAGCCTGCTACAACGCGCATTAAATGACACGCTGCCACACAC
>NZ_JBKBHK010000015.1:58011-70850 GCF_046297735.1 Vogesella sp. | reverse complement strand
GTGGCAGCGTGTCATTTAATGCGTGTTGTAGCAGGCTCATACAGCAAAAAAGGGAACATGATGAACATGTTCCCTTTTACTGGATTTGCAGTCGCAAGTCTTAACTGACTGGCATTAGCCCTCGGGCTGGCTTTTGCGTGGTGCAGGGTAGCTTAGCGCAGGCCCAGCACGTCTTGCATGTCGAACAGGCCGTGCGGCTTGGCTGCCAGCCAGCCGGCGGCGCGCACGGCGCCGTTGGCGAAGGTGGCGCGGCTGCTGGCTTTGTGCGTGATTTCCACGCGTTCGCCCAGGGCGGCAAACAGCACGGTGTGGTCGCCCACTACGTCGCCGGCGCGCACGGTGGCGAAGCCGATGGTGCCAGGGCCGCGTTCGCCGGTGACGCCTTCACGGCCGTATACGGCGCAGTCTTTCAGATCGCGGCCCAGCGCGTTGGCTACCACTTCGCCCATGCGCAGCGCGGTGCCGGACGGGGCGTCCACCTTGAAGCGGTGGTGCGCTTCGGTGATTTCGATGTCGTAGCCTTCGTTCAGCACGCGGGCAGCCATGTCCAGCAGCTTGAAGGTGAGGTTCACGCCCACGCTGAAGTTGGCCGCAAATACGATGCCGATGTGCTCGCCGGCGGCTTGGATGGCGGCTTTGCCGGCGTCGTCGAAGCCGGTGGTGCCGATGATCATCTGCACTTTGTGCTGCACGCAGGCGGCCAGGTATTGCAGGGTGGCTTCCGGGCGGGTGAAGTCGATCACCACGTGGGCGCCGTCCAGCGCGGCGGTGAAGTCGCTGCTGATCTTCACACCGGTGTCACGGCCCATGAACAGGCCGGCGTCCTGGCCGATGAACGGCGATTCGGCGCGGTCGATGGCGGCGTGCAGGCGCGCGCCCGGGGTGGCAAGAACGGATTCGATCAGCGTGCGGCCCATGCGGCCAGCAGCGCCAACGATGACGATATTCTGGGTGCTCATGCTTTATCTTTGTCCGGCATTGGGGTTGGTATTATCCAGGGTGGGGCGCAGGGCAGGGAAGGCCTGCCCCTCGACACGGGTCACCACGTCCTTGCTGAAGTAGACGGTCAACTGCTTTTCTTCTGTCGGTTTGCCCGGCTTTTCGATGCGGTAGGTGTAATCCCAGCGGTCACCGTGGAAGATATCGGCCAGCAGCGGAGTGCCCAGCAGGAATTTTACCTGTGGGCGGGTCATGCCAGGCTTGACGCGGGCTACCGCGTCCTCGGTCACGTAGTTGCCCTGCTGGATGTCCATGCGGTGCGCTGTCAGCCACGTGGTGGGGTTGAACGAGCTGCAGGCGGTAAGGAACAGCACAGCGAGAAGGGGGAGGGACTTGAGCATCTTAGCCATGGGTGCCAGGGTCACAGTTGGGGAATCGGTGAAAAGGTTTTATCATACTGGAAGACCGCCAACCACGATATAAGAACCCCACATGAACAAAGCCAGCCACCTGAAGGGCATCGGCCTCAAAGCCACCGGTCCCCGCCTGCGCATTCTCGACCTGTTCGAGACCAGCGAAGAACGCCATATGTCGGCGGAAGACGTTTACAAGAAGCTGATCGCCGAAGATGCCGATATCGGCCTGGCCACCATTTACCGCGTGCTGACCCAGTTCGAGCAGGCCGGCATCCTGATCCGTCACCATTTCGAATCGGGTAAAGCGGTATACGAGCTGAACCAGGGCGGCCACCACGACCACATGGTGTGCTACCGCTGCGGCAAGGTGACCGAGTTTTACGACCCGGAAATCGAAGCCCTGCAAGACCGTATTGCCGAACAGCACGGCTTCCGCATCAAGGATCACTCGCTGTACCTGTACGGCGAATGTAGCGACTGCGTGAACTGCGAGCCCAAAACCTTCAAGCGATGATCGCTGTCCTGGGCGCTGCCCATGCCTTCCCGCCGGTAACGCAGGCCCTGCGCGAGCCGGATGGTTTGCTGGCGGCCGGCGGCGACCTGTCCCCCGGCCGTTTGCTGGCGGCTTACCGCAGCGCGGTGTTTCCCTGGTTTTCCCCGGGCGACCCCATTTTGTGGTGGTCGCCTTCGCAGCGCATGGTGCTGCAGCCATCGCAGGTGCGGGTCACCCGCTCCTTGGCCAAGGCCATGCGCAATCGCCGTTACCGCATTACCATCGATACCGCATTCGAGCAGGTAATGCGTGCCTGCGCAGCGCCGCGTGACGGCCAGAACGGCACCTGGATTACCGACGAGATGGTGGCCGCCTACGCCGAGCTGCACCGGCTGGGGCACGCCCATTCTTATGAATTCTGGCAGGACGGCCGCCTGGCCGGCGGCCTGTACGGCGTAGCCGTTGGCCGCATGTTTTACGGCGAGTCGATGTTCCACCGCGCGACCGACGCGTCCAAGATCACCTTTGTCAACATGGCGCAGCACCTGCAGCGTCACGGTTTCGGCATGGTGGATTGCCAGATGTTCACCCCGCACCTGGAAAGCCTGGGTGCACAGCTGATTTCACGCGACGAATTTATTGCTAGACTGGAAACGTCCCTCGGTCAGCCACAGCCCGCCGGCATGTGGCAGGAAAGCTTCCGCAATGAGCCATCGCGATGACGCTATCGCCGTAATCCATTTCTACGCTACGGCACCTTACCCCTGCAGTTACCTCGACGGCCATCAGGCGCGCTCGCAGGTAGCCATTCCTGCCGACGCCATCGACGGCAGCGTGTACTCGCGCCTGGTGGGCTTGGGTTTCCGGCGTAGCGGCCACTTTACCTACCGGCCGTACTGCGATGACTGTCGTGCCTGCATCCCGGTGCGCATTCCGGTGGCGCAGTTCCGGCCCAACCGCAGCCAGCGCCGCGCCCAGCGCCAGCATGACGGGCTGGAGGTTCGCATGCTGCCGCTGGCTTTCGTGCAGGAGCACTACGAGCTGTACTATCGCTACCAGCGTGCGCGCCATGATGGGGGCGGCATGTCGGACGACGACCCGGTGCAATACGCCGAGTTCATCCTGAAAAGCCGGGTGGACAGCTTTCTGGTGGAGTTTCGCGAGCAGGGCGTGCTGCGCATGGTCAGCCTGATCGACCGGCTGGATGACGGCCTGTCGGCGGTGTACACCTTTTTCGACCCCGAGGTGCCCGGCGCCTCGTACGGCGTGTACAACGTGCTGTGGCAGGTGGCACTGGCGCAGCAGCTGGCGTTGCCGCATGTGTACCTGGGCTACTGGATCAAGGCCTCGCCCAAGATGGTGTACAAACAGCACTACCGCCCGTTGCAGATGCTGGATAACGGCCGCTGGGTGCCGTTTAGCGACGATGTGACGCCCTGACGCTTGGCAGGGTTGGCCGCAGTAACAACAAGGCCCGGCATTGCCGGGCCTTGTACTGTCTGACGGTGCTGCTTACTTGCGCTGCAGCGCGTCGGCGCACTCGCTGATCAGGCCCGGGCCGCGGTAGATCAGGCCGGAGTACAGCTGCACCAGCGTGGCGCCGGCGTCGATCTTCTCGCGGGCGTCGTCGCCGCACAGGATGCCGCCCACGCCGATGATGGGCAGGGCGCCGTCCAGCGCGCGCGCCAGGTTGCGGATCAGCGCGGTGGAGCGTTCGCGCACCGGCGCGCCGGACAGGCCGCCCGCTTCGCCGGCCAGCGCGTGGCCGGCGATTTCGCTGCGCGACAGCGTGGTGTTGGTGGCGATCACCGCGTCCAGACGGTGCTGAGTCAGCAGGCGGGCGATGTCGTCGGTTTGTTCGGTGTCCAGGTCGGGGGCGATCTTCACCGCCAGCGGCACGTAGCGGCCGTACTGGTCGGCCAGGCGCGACTGGCGGTTTTTCAGCGCGCCCAGCAGCTCGGACAGTTCATCCGCCTGCTGCAGCTGGCGCAGGTTCTTGGTGTTGGGCGACGAAATGTTCACCGTCACGTAGCTGGCGCACTCATACACGCGGTCCAGGCAGGTGAGGTAGTCGTCTTTGGCGTTTTCGATCGGGGTGGCGGCGTTTTTGCCGATGTTGATGCCCAGAATGCCCTTGAAGCGGCTCTGGCGCACGTTCTGCAGCAGCACGTCCACGCCTTTGTTGTTGAAGCCCATGCGGTTGATGATGCCCTGGTGCTCGGGCACGCGGAACAGGCGCGGCTTGGGGTTGCCGTCTTGCGGGCGCGGGGTGATGGTGCCGATTTCGATGAAACCGAAGCCCAGCGCCGCCAGTGCATCGATATGGTCGCCGTTTTTGTCCAGGCCGGCGGCCAGGCCGATCGGGTTGGGGAAGGTCAGGCCCATGGCTTTAACCGGATTGCGGCCAACCTTGCGGGCAATGAGGCCGGTCAGCTGCAGCTGGTGGGCGGTATCCAGCATTTTCAGCGTGGTTTCGTGTGCAGACTCGGCATCGGTGCGGAACAGCAAGGGGCGTAGCAGGGGGTAAAGCATACGGTCTCCGTGGGCGACAAAATGCCCGGCATTATAACCGGGCAGCGCGGGTTTAGGGGGCGGGCATGTGGCCACGCCCCAAGGCCGGCATCAGGCGATGCGGCAGGCTTCGTCAAACGCCAGGCGCGGCGAGCGCGGGTAAACCTTGGTGGCGTCGCCGTAGCCCAGGTTGATCAGGAAATTGGCTTTCACATTGCCTTCCGGGAAGAACGCGGCTTCCACGGCGGCAGCGTCAAAGCCGGACATCGGGCCACAGTCCAGCCCCAGTGCGCGCGCGGCCATGATCAGGTAGGCGCCTTGCAGGCTGCTGTTGCGGAACGCGGTGGCGTGGATGGCGGCGTCGTTGCCGGCAAACCAGCTGCGGGCGTCGGCGTGTGGGAACAGCTTGGGCAGCTGGTCGTAGAACTGCATGTCCATGCCCACGATCACGCACACCGGCGCACTCATGGTTTTTTCCACATTGCCTTCCATCAGGCAGGGCTTGAGCTTGGCCTTGGCCTCGTCCGAGCGTACGAACACCAGACGCGCCGGGCTGCAGTTGGCGCTAGTGGGAGCCATCTTCATCAGGTCGTACAGTTCGCGCAGCGTGCTGTCGCTGACCTCGCGCTTTTGCCAGGCGTTGTGGGTACGGGCGTTGATGAACAGTTGTTCCAGGGCTGGTTGGCTGATGTGCGTTGACATGGTGTGCTCCTCTTTGCTTTGGCTATGGCGGGATGCTTACTGCGGAATCTTCACCGCAATGCCGGCCGGCGCGGCGTCCTGGCCGTTGGCGGTATTGGAAATGATGGTGATGGCGACGCGGCGGTTCTTGGCGCGGCCTTCCGGGGTGTCGTTGTCGGCGGTGGGTTTGGTTTCGCCGCGCCCCACCGCTACCAGGCGGTCGGGGGCAATGCCGTTTTCCATGAACAGGCGCACGATGCTGCCGGCACGCGCGGCAGACAGCTCCCAGTTGGACGGGAAGAACGCATTGCGGATGGGCGTGTTGTCGGTAAAGCCTTCCACCCGCACCTGGTTATCCACCGTAGCGAGCTGGCGGGCCACTTCGGCCAGCAGGGCCGGTGAGGTGCCGTTGGGGGCGGCCTGGCCGGCTGGGAACAGTGCGGTGTCCTTGATCTCGATATGCACCCCTTCATCGTCCTGGCGCATCGACAGTTGGCCGCCCTGAATCAGCGGCGCCAGGCTCTTGGCCAGGCCGCTGGACAGCGTTTCCAGCTTGCGGCGCTCTTTCATGCGTGCCTCGCCCTTGATGGCAGTGGCGATTGGCTTGGTGTCGGGAATCTCGATCATGGTGTTGGCGCCACCGCTGGGGGGCGTGACCTGGATGGCCAGGTTGCCGCTACGGAAGGCGTCGGTCATGGCACTGGACAGCACGCGATACTTGCCTTCATTGACCTGCGAGATGGCGTACATCACCACGAAGAAGGCGAACAGCAGGGTGATGAAGTCGGCGTAGGAAACCAGCCAACGTTCGTGGTTTTCGTGTTCCTCTTCTTCTTTGCGGCGTCGTGCCATGGTGCCTGTTCCTGCAGATAGCGCAAGGTTGGCCGCACGCGGCCAACCCTCAAGATTAAAGTCAGTGCCAGCGAGTGTCGCCCAGCATGGCGCGTACACCGCCGCTGAACGATACGCCGATGCGGCGTGCTACGCGGCTGGCCAGGTCGTCATCAGGTGTGAAGTCCACTACGTTTTCGGCCTTGATGACGTCACGCGCTACCGAGCCCACCGAACCCATGCCATCGGCCAGGCCCAGCTTGATGCTGCTGCTGCCCAGCCACACGCGGCCGCTGAACAGGTCCGGGTCGTCGGCCAGCCGTTTGCCGCGGCCTTGCTTCACCACGGCAATGAACTGGGCGTGGATTTCGTCCAGCAGCCCTTGGCGGATGGCTTCCTGCTGCGGGTTTTTCGGCGAGAACGGGTCGCCCATGCCCTTGTTGCTGCCGGCAGTGGCCAGACGGCGCTCAATGCCGAGCTTTTCCATTGCCTTGTCAAAGCCGAAGCCGTCGGATACCACGCCGATGGAGCCGACGATGCTGGCCTTATCAACATAGATGCGGTCGGCGGCGGCAGCAACGTAGTAGCAGCCGGAAGCGCAGACTTCTTCCACCACCATATATACCGGTACCTTGGGGTACAGTTTTTTCAGGCGGAGGATTTCATCATTGGCCATGCCAGACAACACCGGGCTGCCACCGGGGCTGTTGGCACGGATGACGATGCCGCGGGTATTGCTGTCTTCAAACGCTGCCTGCAGGCCA
Source organism: Vogesella sp. (assembly GCF_046297735.1). Classification (NCBI taxonomy): domain Bacteria; kingdom Pseudomonadati; phylum Pseudomonadota; class Betaproteobacteria; order Neisseriales; family Chromobacteriaceae; genus Vogesella; species Vogesella sp. Next base: position 64,215 of record NZ_JBKBHK010000015.1, on the reverse strand, counting down.
TCCAGCATTTTGCCGGTGGCATTGCTTTCGCTGTCGATCACGCCGTCCAGCGATACCACGGCAGTGTGCGGTTGCCCCACGGCAGCTGCGTTGCTGCGGCTTTCGAAGTCGGCAAACATCAGGCCGACAAAGGCCACGAAAGCACCCAGCCAGGCCAGGCGGAAGAAGATCTTCCAGCGGCGGGCGCTGCGTTGTTCGTTCAGGCTGGCACTGGCCAGCTTTTCAATCAGTTTGCGTTCCCAGTTGTGCTCGTGTTCCACGCGATGTCCTCGCTTACGCTTGTATGGTGGGGTCGGGCAGATAGTATACATGCCCGTCGCATTCTTCGACCGCTAGCGACTGCAAGCTGCGTCCGCTGCACGGGCCGGCAATGCACAGGCCGCTGTCGGGGCGGTACAGCGCGCCGTGCAGGCTGCAGATCAGGTACAGGCCGCTGCTATCGAAAAAGCGGCCGTCCTGCCAGTCCAGCTCGGTGGGGACGTGGCGGCAGCGGTTCAGGTAGGCGTGCACCACGCCCTGGTGGCGTACGGCAAAGGCGGCGGCCTGTTCGCCCTGCCAGTGCACGGTAAAGCGCACACCCTTGCCGCCGTCGGCCAGTTCGTCGCTGCGGGCGATCAGTTGCCGTGCATCAGCCATTGTTGCAACTCGGGGTAGCTGTGGAAGATGGCCTGCGGGCCGCAATCCTGCAGTACGTCCAGCGGGTGGGCGCCGTAGCTGACACCGGCGCTGTGGGTGCCGGCGTGGCGCGCCATCAGCAGGTCGTGGCTGGTATCGCCCACCATCAGCGTGCGGGCGGGCTGCATGCCGGTCTGTTCGCAAATTTGCAGCAGCATGTCCGGGTGCGGCTTGCTGTGGCATTCGTCCACGGTGCGGGTGGTGACGAAGCGCGTTTGCAGGCCGGTGCTGGCCAGCGCATGGTTGAGGCCGCTGCGGCTCTTGCCGGTGGCCACCGCCAGCAGGTAGCCGGCGTCTTCCAGTGCGGCCAACCCTGCCAGCACGCCGTCGAACAGCTCGACGGTTTCTTCCTGGTGCACGTATTGATGGCGGTAGGCGTCGGCCATCGCCTGGTGGGTGCTGGCCGGCAGCTGCGGGTGAATGTGGCGCATGGCGTCGATCAGCCCCAGGCCGATGACGTGGCTGGCGGCCTCGCGGCTGGGTACGGGCAGGTCCAGCTGGGCGCAGGCACGCTGGATGCTGCGCACGATATGGGCGGTGGAGTCCATCAGGGTGCCGTCCCAGTCAAAGACGATCAGGTCGTAGGCGTGTCGCATGGTGCTCAGGCTTGCTCCAGGGTGTCCAGGAATCGGGTGAGTTCTTTCGGCAGCGGCGCGTGCAGGGCCAGCGGTTCGCCGGTAAGCGGGTGCGGCAGGCTGAGGTTGGCCGCATGCAGGAACATGCGCTTCAGGCCGCGGCGTTGCAGCTCGCGGTTGGCGGCGAAGTCGCCGTATTTTTCATCGCCGGCAATCGGGCAGCCGCTGGCTTGCATGTGGACGCGGATCTGGTGGGTGCGGCCGGTACGCAGCAGGGCTTCTACCAGGGTGACGTCGGCGTAGCGCTGCTGCACGGTAAAGATGGTGTGCGCGTAAATGCCCTGGTCTTCGTCCACCCGCACCATGCGTTCGCCGTTGGGGGTGTGGAAGCGGTGCAGCGGCAGTTTGACGTGACGCACATTGGCCGGCCATTGGCCCAGGCCCAGCGCGAAGTAGCGTTTTTGCGGCACGTCGTTACGGATCATTTCGTGCAGCTTTACCAGCGCCGAACGCTTCTTGGCGATCATCAGCAGGCCGGAGGTTTCGCGGTCCAGGCGGTGTACCAGCTCCAGGTAGCGCGCCTGCGGCCGGGCGCGGCGCAGTTGTTCGATCACGCCGAACGACACGCCGCTGCCGCCGTGCACGGCCACGCCGGCCGGCTTGTTGATCACCAGTAGCGCGTCGTCTTCGTAGACGATGGGGAACTCGTGCTGCGGGATGTGGCTGTCGGCGCTGGCCGGTTTGTCGGCAATGCGGATCGGCGGGATGCGCAGCTCGTCGCCTTGCTGCAGGCGGTGCTGGGCGTCCACGCGGCCCTTGTTCACCCGCACTTCACCGGAGCGGATGATGCGGTAAATATGGCTTTTGGGCACGCCCTTCAGCAGGCGCACCAGGTAGTTGTCCAGGCGCTGGTCGGCGCCGTTTTCGTCTACCTTGTGAAGTGTCACGGAATCTTTGCGAATATCAGTCATATTGCTTATACTTCGTGGGCTTTGTCGCGCAGAAATTGCAGCGGCAGAAAGCACACCGGTTTAGGGTCGCAGAGTTATCGATTGCGGCGCTGCTGCGCAACATCAACCGGCCGGCAGGCTAAGCGCCTGACCTGATGCCGGTTTCCCGGTCGCAGCCAAGGTTATCTCGCTCACCCAAAAGTAGCGATGTTAATGCATTTACATGCATGACGCACTCACGCCAGTTTCCATTCCGGAACGCCCAAGCCCGTTCCGGGATTCGCAGCAAAATTTGACCCGGCGTGGCCATACGCCCATTTTTTCCGGCCGCACAGCGGACGGAAACCCCAACAGTGTGCTGTCTGCACTGCCGCAGGCCACGTGATTAGCAACAGGAAGTCGGCTTAACGCTCGCTGTAATTTCGCTCTTTACTGAACACTTCTTTCGGTATGCGCCCATCTCAATCACTGGGCCGTCAAATACTTGCTGTACCCCTTCCGTGAGTGCACGCGTAGGGATTGTTTTTACATGAAACGCATGCTTTTCAATGCAACGCAGGCAGAAGAACTGCGCGTTGCCATTGTCGACGGGCAAAAGCTCATCGACCTCGACATCGAAACCGTCGGCAAAGAACAACGTAAAGGGAACATCTACAAAGGCACGATCACCCGCATCGAGCCGTCCCTGGAAGCTTGTTTTGTCGATTACGGCACCGAACGCCACGGTTTCCTGCCCTTCAAGGAAGTCTCCCGCAGCTATTTCCAGAACTACGACGGTGGTCGCCCGCGCATCCAGGACGTATTGCGCGAAGGCATGGAAGTGGTGGTGCAGGTGGAAAAAGACGAGCGCGGCAACAAGGGCGCGGCGCTGACCACCTACATCAGCCTGGCTGGCCGTTACGTGGTACTGATGCCGAACAACCCGCGTGGCGGTGGCGTGTCGCGCCGCATCGAGGGTGAAGAGCGTCAGGAGCTGAAAGACCTGCTGTCGCAGCTGGAAGTGCCGAACGGCATGAGCTTGATCGCGCGCACCGCCGGTATCGGCCGCAGCCTGGAAGAGCTGCAGTGGGACTTGAACTACCTGCTGCAACTGTGGCGCGCCGTAGACGGTGCCGCCGGTGCCCAGGCCGCACCGTTCCTGATTCTGCAGGAAGGCAGCCTGGTCATTCGCGCCATCCGCGACTACTACCAGCCGGACATCGGTGAGATCCTCATCGATACCGAAGAAATCTACGAGCAGGCCCGCCAGTTCATGAGCCACGTGATGCCCAACAACGTTGGCCGCGTGAAGCTGTACAAAGACCCGGTGCCGCTGTTCTCCCGCTTCCAGATCGAACACCAGATCGAAACTGCGTTCTCGCGTGCGGTAACCCTGCCGTCCGGCGGCGCCATCGTGATCGACCACACCGAAGCGCTGGTGTCGGTAGACGTGAACTCGGCGCGCGCCACCAAGGGTGCCGACATCGAGGACACCGCGTTCCGTACCAACCTGGAAGCCGCCGAAGAGATCGCCCGCCAGCTGCGTCTGCGCGACCTGGGCGGCCTGATCGTGATCGACTTCATCGACATGGAAAGCCAGAAGAACCAGCGCGACGTGGAAAACCGTCTGCGCGAGGTGCTGAAGCACGACCGTGCCCGCGTGCAAATGGGCAAGCTGTCGCGTTTTGGCCTGCTGGAACTGTCGCGTCAGCGCCTGCAGCCTAGCCTGGGCGAGACCAGCCACGTACCGTGCCCGCGTTGCCACGGTATCGGCTTCATCCGTGGTATCGAATCTTCCGCCCTGCACATCCTGCGTATCATCCAGGAAGAGGCGATGAAGGAAAATACCGGTGCCGTTCACGCCCAGGTGCCGGTGGATGTCGCCACCTTCCTGCTGAACGAAAAACGCGCCGAGATTTACGCCATCGAAGCCCGTCTCGACGTGGCCGTGGTGCTGATCCCCAATCTGCATCTGGAAACCCCGCACTACAAGATCGTACGCGTACGCCACGACGACCTGGCTGAAGTCAGCGAGTCGCCGAGCTACCGCCGTGTCGAAGTGCCGGAAGAAGACGCTGTGCTGCCGTTTGGCCAGGAAAAGGCCAAGCCGGAGCGTCTGGAAGCAGCCGTTAAAGGCATTACCCCGGCCCAGCCGGCCCCGATGGCGGCCGACCCGGTGCCGGCCGCTGCTCCGGTAGCGCCTGCTCCAGTAGCTGCTGTGCGCGAAGAGCCGGGTCTGATCGCCAAGATCGTCGGCTGGTTCAAGGGCCTGCTGGGTGAAGAGCCGGCAGCGCCGGCGCCGGCCCCGGTGGCGGAAGCCAAAAAACCGCAACGCGAAGCGCGTAACCCGCGCCAGCGTAACGAGCGTCGTCCGAACGGCCGTCGTGACCGTGAAGATGGCCGCAATGGTCGTGACGAGCAGCGTGGCAACCGCGAGCAGCGTGAAGAGCGCCAGCCGCGTCAGCAGCAGGACGACCAGCGCCGCCGCGCGCAGCCGGCCGCCGATGCGCAGCCGCAAGTGCTGCGTGAAGAGCGTAGCGAACAGGCGCCGCGCCAGGAGCGTCAGGAACGTGCTCCGCGCCGTGAGCGCGAACCGCGTGAAGCGCGCGAGCCGCGTGACAACGCACCGCGTGCCGAGGCAGTAGAAGGCGCCAAGGAGCGTGATCAGCAGCCGCGCAACGAGCGCCGTCGTGAGCGTCAGCCGCGTGAGAGCCGTGAGCAGCGCGAAGCACGCGAGCAACTGCAAGCGTCGGTAGCGCCGGAGGCTGCAGTGGTGCCGCAAGCGCTGGACGAGGTGGTGGACGCCGTGGCAGACGCCAACGTGGTGGCCAGCGAGCAGTCTGCGGAAGCAGCTGCCGCGCAGGGCGAGCAGCGTGAGCGTCGTCGCCGTCGTTCCCGTCGTGAGCGTCGTGACGAACTGCCGGCAAGCGAGCAGGTCGCCGAGCAGGCTACAGAGCAGGCAGACGTGGTGTCTGAGGCGGCAGTAGCCGACGCAGCGCCGCAGGTGGTTGCCGAGGTAGTCGAAGCGCCGGCAGTGGTTGCTGCCGTGACCGAGCAAGTGGCTGAGGTGGCGGCGGTGGCGGATGTTGCCGCAGAGCCGGCACCCGTTGCAGAGCCGGTTGCCGAGCCGGAAGCGGTGGCTGTCGTCGAGGCTATCGCCGAGCCGGTAGTCGTGGTGGCTGAAGCCGTGACTGCGGCCGAGCCGGCGGTAGTGGCCGAGCCGGTAGCGGCGGTTGTGGAAGCGCCGGTAGCCGAGCCGGAAGTGGTGGCTGAGCCGGTTGCTGAGGTGGTTGCAGCGGTAGCTGAGGTGGTTGCCGACGCCGTGCCTGCCGAGGTGGCAGCGGTTGAGGTGGTGGCCGAGCCGGTAGCGGCAGCGGCTGTGCCGGAAGTGGCACAGGCTGCGCCGGATCTGGGTGGCCTGGTGTTGGTGACGACCCGTCCGGCAACCGAACTGCCGCCGGTGGTGGAAGCGCCGGAAGCACCGAAAGGCAAGCGCCGTCGTGAAGTGGTGCGCGAGGTGGCGGAAGAGGCCCCGGTAGCGTTGGTGCAGGTGCAAACCCAGCGCCAGGACAGCTAAGTCCTTGATCCTTCGTCAGGCCTGAAAAGTTTATCGATTCGGGCTTGACGAAAGGAAAAGCGCTGCCTACAATGCGCACCTCTCAAGGCAATTCCCTGATAGCTCAGTCGGTAGAGCGACGGACTGTTAATCCGCAGGTCGCAGGTTCGAGCCCTGCTCGGGGAGCCAACAATTTAGGAAGTAAAGCCTTCGGGCGGTGCTTCACGCAGTATGTTCCCTGATAGCTCAGTCGGTAGAGCGACGGACTGTTAATCCGCAGGTCGCAGGTTCGAGCCCTGCTCGGGGAGCCAACAATTCAGGAAGTAAAGCCCTCGGGCGGTGCTTCACGCAGTATGTTCCCTGATAGCTCAGTCGGTAGAGCGACGGACTGTTAATCCGCAGGTCGCAGGTTCGAGCCCTGCTCGGGGAGCCAACAATTCAGGAAGTAAAGCCCTCGGGCGGTGCTTCA
>NZ_JBKBHK010000015.1:0-57911 GCF_046297735.1 Vogesella sp. | reverse complement strand
TCGGGCGGTGCTTCACGCAGTATGTTCCCTGATAGCTCAGTCGGTAGAGCGACGGACTGTTAATCCGCAGGTCGCAGGTTCGAGCCCTGCTCGGGGAGCCAACAATTCAGGAAGTAAAGCCTTCGGGCGGTGCTTCAAGCAGTATGTTCCCTGATAGCTCAGTCGGTAGAGCGACGGACTGTTAATCCGCAGGTCGCAGGTTCGAGCCCTGCTCGGGGAGCCAACAATTCAGGAAGTAAAGCCCTCGGGCGGTGCTTCACGCAGTATGTTCCCTGATAGCTCAGTCGGTAGAGCGACGGACTGTTAATCCGCAGGTCGCAGGTTCGAGCCCTGCTCGGGGAGCCACCATCAAGACAAACCCGCCTTTTGGCGGGTTTGTCTTTTTTGCTTTGTGCGTCGCCATCATGGCGGTGCCGGTTTCTCTGCCATCGGTAGCGGCCTGGTCAGTACCTGTTGCAGCAGCCGTTCGCTTTCGCCGCTGTCCTGCAATTGCTGTATCGCTTGTTGCAGCTTGCGGATGGTGGCTGTAGATGTGTGCAGGTTGGCCGCAAAATACAGCTCGCGCGGCGGGGCGATGGCCACGTCGCGTTGCAGCAGGCTGGCGGGTAGGCCGGCCTGTAGCAGCGTGGCCTTGATCCGGTATGGCGAGCCGGCCATGTACTGCACGCTACCGCCCCGTAGCATGCGCAGGCAGTCGTGATGGCTGCCGGTCAGTACCAGCTGACTCCGCTGCGCCTTGTCCTGTTCCCGTAGTGCCTCTTCGCTGACATCCTTGCGTACCGTGCAGATGCGGCAGCAGGCGATGATCTGTTGCAGATTGCTGCTGCCGGCGCTGGCTGGCAGGTGCCACAGGAACTGTTGCGTCTGGCTGAGCTTGCCTATCCAGATAAAACGGTTTTCCCGCTCGGGTGTGCGCGCCAGGCTGAACAGCAGCGTGTTGGGGCGGTTTTCTGCCAGCGCCATGGCGCGTGCCCACGGATAAACGCTGATCGTGGCACTGAGGCCGCCAAGCGCCAGTGCGCGCTGCACAATCAGGGCATGGGCACCGTCGGCGGTCTCGTCGTTGCTGAAGGTGTTGTACGGTGCCCATGGCTCGGTGACGGCAATCAGCTCGTTGCCGTTTTGCTGCGCGCCAGCAGCGCTGCAACAGCCCAGCAACAACACGCCAGTCAGGCGCAGGCCACGCAGCTTGCGGCGGTAGGCAGTGCTGGAGCGAGGCGGGTGGGCAGGGCGCATGGCGGGGTGTCCGGCTGGGCTACCCATTCAGTGTGGCTGATGCGGCACGAACTGCAAGGATGTGTTGCTTTGCCGGTGCGTCATCAAAAAAAACACCCCCGGGCCTGGGCGCGGGGGTGTTGCTTGCCGGGTGGCTGTCTTACTTGGCAGCCAGCCAGTCTTTGGCGCTGGCCAGTGCGGCAGCCAGGTTTTCCGGCTGGGTGCCGCCGGCCTGGGCCATGTCCGGACGGCCACCGCCTTTGCCGCCTACCTGCTGTGCCACGTGGTTCACCAGTTCGCCGGCCTTGAAGCGGCCGGTCAGGTCCTTGGTGACGCCGGCGATCAGGGCTACCTTGCCGTCAGCCTTGCTGCCCAGCACGATGACGGCGGAGCCCAGCTTGTCTTTCAGCTTGTCCAGCGTGTCGCGCAGGGTGGCGTTGTCGGCGCCTTCCAGCTCCGCGGCCAGCAGCTTGACGCCGTTCACGTCGCTGGCTTGCTCGGCCAGGCTGTCGCCGGCGCTGGCGGCCAGTTTGGCCTTGATGGCGGCCAGTTCTTTTTCCAGGGCTTTCACGTCGGCCTGCAGGCTGCCGATCTTGCCCAGTACTTCGTCGCTGCTTTGTGCCTTCAGGTTGGCCGCAGCGGCTTTCAGCAGGGCGTCCTGGGCTTGTACGTAGGCCACCGCGCCTTCGCCGGTAACGGCTTCGATACGGCGCACGCCGGCAGCTACGCCGCTTTCGGTCACGATCTTGAAGAAGCCGATGTCACCGGTGCGCTGTACGTGGGTACCGCCGCACAGTTCGGCGGAGAAGTCGCCCATGGTCAGTACGCGTACTTCATCGCCGTATTTCTCGCCAAACAGCGCCATGGCGCCAGCGCGCACGGCGTCGTCGAAGCTCATCAGTTCGGCTTTGACGTCGTAGTTGGCCGCAATCACGTGGTTGACCAGGCGCTCGATCTCGGCGATCTCGTCGGCAGTCACCGGCTGGCCGTGGGCGAAGTCGAAGCGGGTACGTTCCGGGTTCACCAGCGAGCCTTTTTGCGCCACGTGGCTGCCCAGTACCTTGCGCAGTGCAGCGTGCAGCAGGTGGGTGGCCGAGTGGTTGCGGGTGGTGGCCAGGCGTTTGTGCAGGTCGATGGTGGCCTGTACGGTGTCGCCCACTTTCAGCGCGCCACGGGCCAGACGGCCGGTGTGGCCGAAGACGGCGGCTTTCACTTTCTGGGTGTCGGCCACGTCGAACAGCGCGTCTACGCCGCCAGTGACCGAGATTTCGCCTACGTCGCCGACCTGGCCACCGCCTTCGGCGTAGAAGGCGGTGTGGTCCAGCACCACCACGCCTTCGTCGCCGGCTGCCAGGGCGTCCACTTGCTCGGTGCCTTTGTACAGGGCCACGATGCGGGCGTCGACGCTGGTTTGGCTGTAGCCGTGGAAGGTGGTATCGCTGCCTTCGTAGCTGAGGTTGCCGGCTACTTTGAATGCCGATGCGGCGCGGGCGCGGGTGCGCTGCGCTTCCATGGCGCGCTCGAAGCCGGCCATGTCCACTTCGATATTGCGCTCGCGGCAGATGTCGGCGGTCAGGTCGACCGGGAAGCCGTAGGTGTCGTACAGCTTGAAGATGGTGTCGCCGTCCATGGCGGTCTTGCCGCCGGCCAGTGCAGCATCAACCAGCGCCATGCCGGTATCCAGCGTTTCGGCAAACTTGATTTCTTCGGCGCGCAGCGCGTCTTCGATCTCGGCCTGCTTCTGGCGCAGTTCCGGGTAGGCGTCACCCATCTCGGCTACCAAATCAGCAACGATCTTGTGGAAGAACAGGCCCTTCTGGCCCAGCTTGTAGCCGTGGCGGATGGCGCGGCGGGCGATGCGGCGCAGCACGTAGCCGCGGCCGTCGGCGGACGGCAGGATGCCGTCGGCGATCATGAACGAGCAGGCGCGGATGTGGTCGGCGATCACTTTCAGCGACGGCACGTCCTGGCTGTACGGCACGCCGGTTTCACGCGCAGCGGCGCGCACCAGGCAGGCCAGGGCGTCGGTTTCGTAGTTGGACTTCACGTTCTGCAGCACGGTGGACAGGCGCTCCAGGCCCATGCCGGTGTCGACGGACGGTTTCGGCAGCGGGTGCAGTGTGCCGGTTTCGTCGCGGTTGAACTGCATGAAAACGTTGTTCCAGATTTCCATGAAGCGGTCGCCGTCTTCGTCCGGGCTGCCCGGAGGGCCGCCGGCCACGCTCGGGCCGTGGTCGTAGAAGATCTCGGTACACGGGCCGCAGGGGCCGGTGTCGCCCATGGTCCAGAAGTTGTCGGACGCGTACGGCGCGCCCTTGTTGTCGCCGATGCGGACAATCTTCTCTGCCGGCAGGCCGACGGTCTTGTGCCAGATGTCGTAGGCTTCGTCATCGCTGGCGTACACGGTGACCATCAGCTTGTCTTTCGGCAGGTTCAGCCACTGTTCGCCGGTGAGGAATTCCCAGGCGTAGGTGATGGCGTCGTGTTTGAAGTAGTCGCCAAAGCTGAAGTTGCCCAGCATTTCGAAGAAGGTGTGGTGACGCGCGGTATAACCGACGTTTTCCAGGTCGTTGTGTTTGCCGCCGGCGCGCAGGCACTTCTGGCTGGTGGTGGCGCGGGTGTAGTCGCGCTTTTCGAAGCCCAGGAACAGGTCTTTGAACTGCACCATGCCGGCGACGGTGAACATCAGGGTGGGGTCGTTGCCCGGAATCAGGCTGCTGGAAGCCACAACCTGGTGGTTTTTGGAGGCAAAGAACTCCAGGAATTTCTGGCGGATGGCAGAAGTTTTCATAGGGATTGGGTCGTATTGAATCGGATTCTGAAAACGGCGACACGCGACGCGTGAATATCGGGTCGATTGTGGCAACTGCACACGTTGCTGGCAAGCCTTGCGGCCAACCTTTGCACCCGAAACGCGGCTTTTTGGCGCGGCTGGCGCTGCCGCTTGCTATAAATCGCCGTCGTGCTCGTCGGGCCAGTCGTCGCTGCCCTTGATCACCTGGCGGATGGTGTCCATGCCGAAGCCGCGGCTGGCCAGAAAGCGCATCTGTTTGGCGCGCTCGGCAGCGTCGGCGGGTGGCTGGCCGAATTTCTTCAGCCACAGCTGGCGCGCGGTGGCCAGGTCGCTGCGACCGGACAGCGTGGCCTTGATGGTGTCGGCGTCCACGCCGCGTTCACGCATTTCCATGGCGATGCGGCGGCTGCCGTACTTGCGGCTGCGGCTATCGGCAAACTGCTCGGCAAAGCGGCTGTCCGATTGCCAGCGGTTGCCGGCCAGTTCGTCCAGTACGGCGTCGAGGTCGTCGCCTTCCTGTACAAACGGCGCGAGCCGCCGCTTCAGTTCCAGCCGCGTGTGCTCGCGGCGGGAAAGAAGGTCGACGGCTCGCGCCTTCAGGCTTTTGCCCGTACTCATCAGGCGTCGAAGGTGTCGTCCAGCAGGGCTTCGTCTTCGTCCGGCTGGCCTTCGGTGATCTGTACTTTCACGCCGACGGCTTCGCGGATCTTGCGTTCCACTTCCTGGGCGATGGCCGGGTTGGATTTCAGCCACTCGCGGGTGTTGTCTTTGCCCTGGCCGATCTTCTGGCCGTTGTAGGCGTACCAGGCGCCGGATTTGTCGATGAAGCCGTGCTCCACGCCCAGCTCGATGATCTCGCCTTCGCGGCTGATGCCTTCGCCGTACAGGATGTCGAAATCGGCTTGCTTGAACGGTGGCGATACCTTGTTTTTCACTACTTTGACGCGGGTTTCGTTACCTACCACTTCGTCAGACTTCTTGATACCGCCGATGCGGCGGATATCCATGCGCACCGAGGCGTAGAACTTCAGCGCGTTACCGCCGGTGGTGGTTTCCGGGCTGCCGAACATCACGCCGATCTTCATGCGGATCTGGTTGATGAAGATCACCAGCGTGTTGGTGCGCTTGATGTTGCCGGTCAGTTTGCGCAGCGCCTGGCTCATCAGGCGGGCCTGCAGGCCGACGTGGCTGTCGCCCATTTCGCCTTCGATTTCGGCCTTCGGCACCAGCGCGGCAACCGAGTCCACCACGATCACGTCCACGCCGCCGGAGCGAACCAGCATGTCGCAGATTTCCAGTGCCTGTTCGCCGGTGTCCGGTTGCGAGATCAGCAGGTCTTCTACCGAGACGCCCAGTTTCTGCGCGTATTGCGGGTCGAGCGCGTTTTCGGCGTCGATGTAGGCGCAGGTGCCGCCCAGTTTTTGGGCTTCGGCCACCACTTGCAGACACAGCGTGGTTTTACCCGACGATTCCGGGCCGTAGATTTCCACCACACGGCCGCGCGGCAGGCCACCCACGCCCAGTGCCAGGTCCAGGCCCAGCGAGCCGGTGCTGATCACTTGCAGGTTTTCGGTGATCTGGTTGTCGCTCATGCGCATGATCGAGCCTTTGCCGAACTGCTTTTCAATCTGCGCCAGCGCTGCGCTCAGTGCCTTGCTCTTGTCTTCGGAACGCTCTGCCATGCTTGCTCCAATCGGAAATCGTTGAGTTCAAATTCGTGATGGGTTTGATTATGTACGTTTTCATCCGGCCTGCCAAATAAAAACGCAGCCGCCGGTGCAAGAACGCCACACCGGCCACGCAGGGTGGCTGGCCAAGCGCTGATTATCGCACGAATGGCCGGCCCGGTTGGCCGTGTCGCGGCGGGGCTTTGGCGATGCGGCAAGCTGTGACAGAATGGCTGCATGCTGAACGATCGCACCCAACATCTGCTCAAGGTTCTGGTAGAGCGCTACATCGCCGACGGCCAGCCGGTAGCGTCCAAGACGCTGGCGGCGGTGTCCGGCCTGGAGCTGTCGCCGGCGTCCATCCGCAATATGCTGGCCGACCTGGAAGGCCTGGGCCTGATCGCCTCGCCGCACACGTCGGCCGGGCGCGTGCCCACGCCGCGCGGTTACCGGCTGTTTGTCGACCGCTTGCTTACCGTGCAGCAGCTGGGTGAGCCGGCGGTGGCCGAGCTGCGCCACAACCTGCAGCCGGATAGCCCGCAGCGCGTGGTGCAGGCTGCGTCGCAGCTGCTGTCGGAGCTGACGCAGTTTGCCGGCGTGGTGATGACGCCGCAGCGCGCCGACGCTGCCTTCCGCCAGGTGGAGTTCCTGCGCTTGTCCGAGCGCCGGGTGCTGCTGATCCTGGTGACGCTGGAAGGCGATGTGCAGAACCACCTGTTCAACACCGCGCGCGATTACAGCAGCAGCGAGCTGGTGGAGGCGGCCAACTTCCTCAACCAGCATTACGCCGGCCACGCCTTCGACCGCATTGCCAGCCGGGTGGGCGAGGAGCTGCAGCAACTGCGCGGCGACATCTCCGAGCTGATGCAGATGGCCATCCTGTTCGGGCAGCAAGCGCTGTCCGGCGGCGACGATCTGGTGATCAGCGGCGAGGGCAAGCTGCTGAATGTCAGCGACTTCTCTGGTGACCTGAACCGGCTGCGCGAACTGTTCGATACCTTCCAGCGCAAGACCGAGCTGCTGCAGCTGCTGGAACAAAGCCGCCGCGCGCCGGGGGTGAACCTTTTCATCGGCGACGAGTCCGGCGTGATGACGCTGGACGACTGCAGCGTGGTGATCGCGCCGTATCGCCTGAACGGCCAGGTAGTGGGCACGCTGGGCGTGGTGGGGCCCACGCGCATGGCCTATGAGCGGGTGATTCCGATCGTGGACATCACCGCGCGCCTGGTGTCCAGCGCCCTCAATTTCAATGACTAGGCCGCCTTGCGGCCAACCTTTCCTGCGGATAATCGCCATGACTTTCAAGACCGTGCTGGCCGCGGCCGGCCTGCTGCTGGCCAGCGTTGCCACCCATGCCGACGTGGCGCTACTGATGCGCCCGGACGTGCAGCGCTATATCGACGAGCAGGTCGCCAGCGGCGAGCTGACCCGTGCCGAGCTGGAAACCGTGTTTGCCAATGTGGAGCCGAAGCCGAACATCATCGCCATCATGGACAAGCCGTCCACCGCACGGCCGTGGTACCAGTTCCGCCCCAACTTCTATAGCGACAAGCTGATGCAGGAGGGCGTGACCTTCTGGCAGCAAAATGAAGCCACGCTGCAACGTGCCGCCGAGACCTACCGCGTGGCGCCCGAGATCATCGTGGCTATCATCGGCATCGAAACGCGCTACGGCCGCAATACCGGTAGCTTCCGCCTGGCCGATGCGCTGACCACGCTGGCGTTCGATTACCCGCGCCGTGCCGACTTCTTCCGTGCCGAGCTGACCGAGTTTTTCCGCCTGGCGCGCAGCGAGAACGTCAACGCGCTGAGCCTGAAGGGCAGTTACGCCGGCGCCATGGGCTTGCCGCAGTTCATGCCGTCCAGCTACCGCAAGTGGGCGGTGGATTTTGACGGCGATGGCCACAAGGACATCTGGAACAACCCGGTGGACGCCATCGGCAGCGTGGCCAACTACTTCCGCGAGCACGGCTGGCTGGGGGGCGACGACGTGGTGATTCCGGCCGAGCTGGCGCCGGGCACGGTGCCGGACGAGTTGGCCGCCGACAAGTTCAACCTGCACTACACGGTGGCCGAGCTGAAAGCGCGTGGCGTGCTGCCGCAAGCGCCGGTGCGCGACGATGCGCTGGCGGTGCTGGTGCCGCTGGAAGTAGCGCCGGGCGTCACACGCTACTGGCTGGGCCTGAACAACTTCTACACCATCACCCGCTACAACAAGAGCACGCTGTACGCGATGGTGGCGCACGAGTTGTCGCAGGAAATGCGCGCCCGCTTTCTGCAGGCCAGAATGGCCGCCAGCCAAGGCAGCGTGAACTGAATCGGGGCGGGGCGGCCAGCACAGAAATAGTCGCCATCGCTGGCGAATCCCTTTAGAATCGGCCGCCATGACCTATCAAGTTCTCGCCCGCAAGTGGCGCCCCAAGCGCTTTGCCGACCTGGTCGGCCAGGAGCACGTGGTGCGCGCCCTGTCCAATGCGCTGAAAGAATCCCGCCTGCACCACGCCTACCTGCTCACCGGTACCCGTGGCGTGGGCAAGACCACCATCGCCCGTATTCTGGCCAAGAGCCTGAACTGCGAAACCGGTACCACGGCCGAGCCGTGTGGTGTGTGCCAGGCCTGCACCCAGATCGACGCCGGCCGCTTTGTCGACCTGCTGGAAATCGATGCCGCGTCCAATACCGGTATCGACAATATCCGCGAAGTGCTGGAAAACGCCCAGTACACGCCCACCATGGGCCGCTACAAGGTCTACATCATCGATGAAGTGCACATGCTGTCCAAAAGTGCCTTCAACGCCATGCTGAAGACGCTGGAAGAGCCGCCGGCCCACGTCAAGTTCATCCTGGCCACCACCGACCCGCAAAAAGTGCCGGTCACGGTGCTGAGCCGCTGCCTGCAGTTCAGCCTGCGCAACATGACGCCGCAACAGGTGGCCAGCCATCTGGCGCACATGCTGGACGTAGAGGACATTGCCTACGAAAGCCCGGCGCTGGCGCTGCTGGGCCGGGCTGCCGCCGGCTCCATGCGCGACGCGCAGTCGCTGCTGGACCAGGCCATCGCCTACGGGCTGGGTGAAGTGAAAGAAGAGGGCGTGCGCGCCATGTTGGGCGCGGTGGACAAACGCTATCTGTTTACCCTGCTGGACGCGCTGGCCGCCGCCGACGGTGCCCGCCTGATGGCCGAAGTGGAAGCGTTGGCCGCGCGCGGTATCGGTTTTGACAGTGCGCTGGCCGAGCTGGCCAACGTGCTGCACCAGATCGCGCTGGCGCAGACCGTGCCCGACGCCATTGCCGGCGACGAGCCGGAGCGCGACGCGCTGTTTACGCTGGCCGCCACGCTGGCGCCGGAAGACGTACAGCTGTACTACCAGATCGCCTTGCACGGCCGCCGCGACCTGGCGCTGGCGCCAGACGAACACGCCGGCTTCAGCATGACGCTGCTGCGCATGCTGGCTTTCCACCCGGTAAACGGTGGCGACAGCGTGGCGCGGCCGTTGTCGTCGGCGCGCCCGTCGCAACCGGCCCCGGCTGGCCATGCGGCCAACCCGGCTGCCTCGGCGGCTGCGGCTGCCGGTGTATCGCCGGCGCGGGCGGCGCTGGCCCAGCTGGGCATGAAGCCGGCCGAGCGCAGTGCGCCGGCCGCCGACAAGCCGGCACCGGCCGAGCCGGAACCCGAGCCTGCGCGGCCTGCTGCGCCGCTAGCCGTCGCCACTGCCAAAGCGGCCCCGGCCGCGCCGCGTGAGCCGGCGCCTTGGGAAGACGCCCCGGCCCCGGTCACCGTGGCTGCGCCCGCCAAGCCGGCTGTGCTTGCCCCCGTGGCAGCACCTGCGCCGGTCGCCGCACCCGCCATCGCCCCGGCCCCGGCCCCGGCCAGCGAGGCGGCTGACGCCGACGACGAGCGCGAGCCGGAAAACCTGGATACCGCCAGCGACGACGAGCTGCCGGCCTACGCCATGATGATGGACGAGGATTTTGGCGCCTTGATGGCCGATGCGCCGTCTGAGCCTGCCGCCCCAGCCTTCGACGGCGACTGGGCCGAGCTGGTGCGCCGCCTGGGCAACAAGCTGGGCGCCGCGCGCATGCTGGCGCAGAACGCCGCGCTGAAGCAGTGGGATAACGGCCTGTTCGACCTGGCGGTGCCGGAAGCCTTCCGCAGCATGGCCACGCGCGATTACCAGGACAAACTGAAAACCGTTCTGGCCGAGCATCTCGGCCGGGACATCACCTTGAGGGTGTCGGTAGAGACCCTCGACATGGAGACCCCCGCCATGCGCGATGCCCGCGCCAAGCGCGAGCTGCAGGCGGAAGCGCGTCAGATCATGGAAAACGACCCGGTGGTCAGGCAGCTGGTGCAGGAAATGGGTGCCATGCTGCTCGCCGATACAATACAACCCGTTCAGGAGTAAGCCGCGATGTTTGGTAAAGCCGGTATCGCTGGCCTGATGAAGCAGGCCCAGCAAATGCAGGAAAACATGAAAAAAGCCCAGGAAGAACTGGCCCAGGTGGAAGTGGAAGGCCAGGCCGGTAACGGTCTGGTGAAGGTCGTGATGACCTGCTCCCACGTTACCCGCCGCGTATCGATCAGCGACGACCTGCTGGCCGATGCCAAGGAAGACAAGGACATGCTGGAAGACCTGATCGCCGCCGCGTTCAACGACGCCAGCCGCAAGGCCGACGAAACCTCCGCCGAGCGCATGCAGGGCTTTACCGCCGGCATGAACCTGCCGGCCGGCATGAAGCTGCCGTTCTGATCGTTCGCTGATCTGATCAAGGTTGGCCGCAGGCAGTTGCTTGCGGCCAACCTTTTTTACTGGAGCCTCCATGAAGAACCCGCCCTCGCTTGACCAGCTGATCGCGGCGCTGAAAGTGCTGCCCGGTGTCGGCCCCAAATCCGCGCAACGCATGGCGTTTCACCTGCTGCAGAAAGACCGTGGTGGCGCCGACAAGCTGGCGCGTGCGCTGGACCATGCGCTGATGAATTTGCGCCACTGCGAGCGCTGCCATACCTTCAGCGAAACCCCGCTGTGCAACGTCTGTGCCGACGCCGAGCGGCGCCAGGATTTGCTGTGCGTGGTGGAAATGCCAGCCGACCTGCTGATGCTGGAGCAGACGCGCTGCTACGACGGGCTGTACTTCGTGCTGATGGGGCGCCTATCGCCGATGGACGGCGTCGGCCCGAAAGACATCGACCTGGAACGGCTGGTGGCACGCGCTACCGATGGCCAGGTGGAGGAGGTGATCATTGCCACCAACTTCACCGCCGAAGGCGAGGTGACGGCGCATCTGATCAGCGAGATGCTGAAGGCGCAGGGCTTGCGCGTCAGCCGCATTGCACGCGGCATGCCGGTAGGCGGCGAGCTGGAAAACGTGGACCCGGGCACGCTGGCCCAAGCCATGTACGAGCGCCGCAACGTCGGCTAGGCGCGCCAGTATCTCGGGTGCTATCCGGCAACACAAAAGCCAGCCCTGCGGGGTAATGCCAGTCAGTTAGCGCTGACTGGCGTTTTTTGGCTAGGGGTTTGTTGTGTTTGAAGAGTGCTATTGTGTCCGCGATGCGGACGATGTTTAGATGCCGGTTCCGCCCGGCAGACAGGAAAGGGGGCGGGTTGCCGCCCCCTTTTCATTCCCCCGCAACCCGGGGCTGCTCGAAACCCCGTCCAAAATGGCACGCCCCAGGCGCCGCCGAACTCGCCCCTCGCTAACGGCTCGGGGCTCAAACAAATCGACGTCTTAAAACCTGGGGCGCACCATTTTGACCGGCTCGCGCCAACGGGATGGGGCGCTGCACTCACGTCCTGCTACTTGAAAGCACATTCGCCTAAATGGCTGGCATTAGCCCTGCGGGGCTGGTGATCAGCGCAGCAGGGTGTGCAGCGTTTTTTCGTAGACGCAGGCCAGCGGCTCGATGTCGTCCACACACACGCATTCGTTCAGCTTGTGAATGCTGGCGTTGATCGGGCCGAACTCCACCAGCTCGCGCGCGATGCGCTTGATGAAGCGGCCATCCGAGGTGCCACCGGTGGTGTTCAGCTCCGGCGTCACGCCGCAGGTGTCCACGATGGCCTGGCTGATGGCGTCGGTCAGCGCGCCCGGGGCGGTGATGAACGGGTTGCCCGACAGCGCCCAGTGCAGTTCGTAGGCCAGCTGGTGCTGGTCCAGAATGGCGTGCACGCGGTCTTTCAGGGTCTCTGCGGTGTGTTCGGTGCTGAAGCGGAAGTTGAACTTGATCTCGCAGCTACCCGGAATCACGTTGGTGGCGCCGGTGCCGGCGTGGATGTTGGACACCTGCCAGCTGGTGGGCGGGAAGTAGTCGTTGCCGTGGTCCCATACTTCGGCGGCCAACTCGGCCAGCGCCGGGGCCGCCAGATGGATGGGGTTTTTCGCCAGGTGCGGGTAGGCGATATGGCCCTGGATGCCGTGCACGATCAGGTGGCCGGACAGCGAGCCGCGGCGTCCGTTCTTGATGGTGTCGCCAAATACTTGCGACGAAGTGGGTTCGCCCACGATGCAGTAGTCCAGCTGCTGGCCGCGCGCTTCCAGCGTATCGACCACCCGTACCGTACCGTCTGCTGCCACGCCTTCTTCGTCCGAGGTGATGAGGAAGGCCAGGGTGCCGGCGTGGTCGGGGTTGGCCGCAATGAAGCGTTCGCTGGCGGTGATGAAGGCAGCCAGCGAGGCTTTCATGTCGGCGGCGCCGCGGCCGAACAGGTGGCCGTTACGGATGGTGGGTTCGAACGGGTGGCTGTCCCATTTGTCCAGCGGGCCGGTGGGCACCACGTCGGTGTGGCCGGCAAAGCACAGTACCGGGGCGCCGTGGCCGCGGTGTGCCCAGAAGTTGCTGACGTCGCCGAACGGCATGCGCTCGATGGTGAAGCCCAGGTCTTCCAGGCGGGCGATCATCATCTCCTGGCAGCCTTCGTCGCGCGGGGTGATGGAGTCCTGGCGAATCAGCGCCTGGGTGAGGTCGAGTGTGCTGCTCATCGGCCGAACTCCGCTGCGTAATCCACGTCCTTGAAGCCGACGCGCAGCTTGCCGCCGTTGTCCAGCACCGGGCGCTTGATCAGCGACGGTTTGGCTTGCAGCAGGGCAATGGCGGTGTCGGGGTTGGCCGCTTGCGCTTTCTCGGCGTCGTCCAGTGCGCGCCAGGTGGTGCCGGCGCGGTTGACCAGCTTGTCCAGGCCGATGGCGGCGATCCAGGTGCGCAAGGTGGCCTCGTCTATGCCCTGTTTCTTGAAGTCGTGGAAAGTGAAGTCCAGTTGCTGGCTGCTCAGCCAGGTGCGGGCCTTCTTGACGGTGTCGCAGTTGGGAATGCCGTAGAGGGTGATCATGGTCTAGTGGTTCAGTGTAAAGCCGGTGAAGGTGGTGGTGTCTTGCTTGCTCTGGCCGCTGGCGCTGTCGTGGTTGACCAGCCAGAACAGGTTGGTAGGCGAGTCGGCATTCTGCAGCGCCTCGTCCAGCGTAATCATGCCATCTTTGTACAGGCGGAACAGCGACTGCTCGAAGGTCTGCGAGCCTTCGCTCATGCTGCTTTCGATGGCTTCCTTGATCTTGTCGATCTCGCCGTTGCGGATCAGCTCCGACACGTGGGCGGTGTTGAACATGATCTCCATCGCCGGGCGGCGCTTGCCGTCCACGGTTTGCACCAGCCGCTGCGATACCACGGCTTTCAGTGTGGCGGCCAGGTCCATCAGCAGCGCGTTGCGGTTTTCCAGCGGGAAGAAGCTGATGATGCGGTTCAGCGTGTGGTAGCTGTTATTGCCGTGCAGCGTGGAAATGCACAGGTGGCCCGATTGGGCGTAGTTGATGGCGTAGGTCAGCGTTTCGGCGTCGCGGATCTCGCCGATCATCAGTACGTCCGGCGCCTCGCGCATGGCGTTTTTCAGCGCGTTCTGGTAGCTGTGGGTGTCCACGCCGATCTCGCGCTGGTTGATGATGGCGCGCTTGTGCTCGAAGATGAACTCGATCGGGTCTTCTACCGTCAGGATGTGGCCGGGCTGGGTCTGGTTGCGGTGCTCCAGCATGGCGGCGACGGTGGAGCTCTTGCCGGAGCCGGTGGAGCCAACGATGAAGATCAGGCCGCGGCGCTGGCGGATAAGGTCTTGCAGCGAGTCGGGCAGGTTTAGCGACGCCAGGCTGGGGATGCTGGGGGTGATGTAGCGGATCACCATCGCCACCTGGCCGCGCTGGCGGAAGATGTTGACGCGGTAGTTGCCCAGCCCGTCTACCTGGCGGCCGAAGTTCATTTCCATCTCGGCTTCGAAGGTGGCGATGTCGTCCTCGCTCATCAGGCTGTAGGCCAGGCGTTTGACGTTGTCCGGTGTCAGCGGCTTGTCGTTGACCTGCAGGGTCTGGCCGTCGATCTTGATCTGGGGAGGGGTGCCGCAGGAAAAGAACAGGTCGCTGGCCTTCTTGTCGGCCATCAGCTTGAAAAACGGCAGCATCAGCATGGTGGGTAGTACGCATGGCGGGTGACAGTCATGCGCTTAGTCTAACGCGAAACGCGGCGCGATGGCATTTATCGTCATACCCATAGCGTTGGCCGCAAGCAAGAAAAAACCCGCCTTTGGGCGGGTTGTGTGCAGGTAGCGGCTGGCGCTTAGTTTGGCTTGACTTCGGCGTCGCGCAGGGCGCGGCGCAGGATCTTGCCCACGTTGGTTTTGGGCAGCTCCTGGCGGAATTCTACCGCCTTCGGTACCTTGTAACCGGTGAGGTTGGCGCGGCAGTGGCTCAGTACATCGGCTTCTGTTAAGCCTTGATCTTTCTTGACCACGAACACCTTCACCACTTCGCCTGATTTGTCGTCCGGCACGCCAATGCAGGCCACTTCCAGTACGCCGGGGTGTAGTGCAACCACGTCTTCGATCTCGTTCGGGTACACATTGAAACCGGACACCAGAATCATGTCTTTCTTGCGGTCCACCAATTTGACAAAGCCGTCCGGGGTGATCATGGCCATGTCGCCGGTGGCCAGGAAACCCTGGCTGTCGATAACCTTGGCGGTTTCTTCCGGTCGCTGCCAGTAGCCCTTCATCACTTGAGGGCCGCGGATGCACAGCTCGCCTGGTTCGCCGATGCCCACTTCGCGACCTTCGTTGTCGCGAATCTGGATGTCAGTGGACGGAATCGGCACACCAATGGTGCCGTTGTAGGCTTTCAGGTCCAGCGGGTTGATGCAGGCGGCCGGGCTGGTTTCGGTCAGGCCATAGGCTTCGATCAGCGGTGTCCCGGTGACGTCTTTCCATTTGTCGGCTACTGCCTTTTGCACGGCCATGCCGCCGCCCAGTGCCAGGCGCCAGGTGGAGAAATCCACGGTTTTGAAGTCGGGGTTGTTCAGCAGCGCGTTGAACAGGGTGTTGACGCCGGTGATAGCAGTAACCTTGTATTTTTTCAGCTCTTTCACAAAGCCGGGGATGTCGCGCGGGTTGGTGATGAGGATGCTCATCGCACCCAGTTCGGTAAACACCATCAGGTTCGCGGTGAGGGAGAAGATATGATATAGCGGTAGGGCGGTGACGATGATTTCCTGACCTTCGCGTACCGAGTGCTTCACCCACTCACCGGCTTGCAGCATGTTGGCCACAATGTTGGCGTTGGTCAGCATGGCGCCTTTGGAGACGCCAGTGGTGCCGCCGGTGTATTGCAGGAAGGCGATGTCGTCATGGCCGATGGCAACCTTGCGCATCGGTTGGCGCGCGCCCAGTGCCAGCGCGTCGTTAAAGCTGGTGTGGCCGGCAATCTGCCACGGTGGCACCATCTTCTTGACCTTGCGTACTACGAAGTTGACGATCAGGCGTTTGGGGAAGCCCAGCATGTCACCGATGGTGGCGATGACCACGTTCTTCACCGGCGTGCGCGGCAGTACCTGTTCCAGTACGTTGGCGAAGTTTTCCAGAATGACGATGGTTTCGGCGCCAGAATCTTTTAGCTGATGTTCCAGTTCGCGTGGCGTGTAAAGCGGATTGACGTTCACCACGGTGCAGCCTGAGCGCAAGGTACCGAATACGGCTACCGGGTACTGCAGCAAGTTGGGCATCATGATGGCCACACGGCTGCCTTTGCCTAAACCCAACGTGTTCTGCAGGTAGGAGGCAAAGTTTGCCGACAGCTGGTCCAGTTCGCCGTAGCTCAGGATCTTGTCCATGCAGGCTAATGCCGGGCGGTCGCGGAACTTGGCGGCGCTGCGTTCAAATACTTCCGCTACCGACTGGAACTCGTTGATGTCGATCTCGGCAGCAACCCCGCTCTGGTAATTCTTCAGCCAGATTTTTTCCATGGCGTTTGTCTTCTCCATCGTGTTGGTTCGTGGCCCCCATTGTTTTTATCGGGTGGCGCAAGGGGGATCTGCTTGGTGCAGATTCAATATAGATTGTTTCGGCGAACGTTTGTTTCGTAGCCCACAGCAACTGTACCGTATGTCGCATCCAGTGCAAAGCATGTGCTTGGTTTGCGCCCGCAAGGCTTGGTTTTCTTTTGTCGCAGAGTGGTTTATAATCGCGGCATTTTAGGGATGGGCGGTTCTTCGCCCATTTTTCTTTTCTGGAATTGGATGCCCATGGATGTACGTTTGCTGCTCGAGAACACGCTGCCCGGTTTGGGGTATGAACTTGTAGATTTTGAAATGACCCCCGGGGGTGGTTTCCGCGTGTTCATGGATAAACCGGGTGGCATTACCGTGGAAGACTGTGTGGCGGTGAGTAACCACCTGACACGTCTGTTCATGGTGGAAAACATCGACTACGAGCGTCTGGAGGTTTCCTCCCCCGGCCTGGATCGTCCGCTCAAGAAAGAAGCGGACTACGTGCGTTTTACCGGCAGTCTTGCCAAGATCCGCACCCGCCTGCCGGTGGAGCAGCAGAAGCGCTTCATGGGCCGCATCCAGGGTATCGCCGATGGCGTGGTGAGCCTGGCACTGGAAGATGGTCGTAGCGTGGCCATTCCCCTGACGAATATCGACAAGGCTCGTCTGGAGCCGGAGTTTTAATTCGCAGGACGTTGGCCGCGTACAAGAATACGGAATTTGGAGGATTGCATGAGTCGCGAGATTTTGCTGTTGGTTGACGCTCTGGCGAGCGAGAAGAACGTCAACCGCGAGGTGGTTTTCTCGGCGCTGGAAATGGCGCTGGCGTCTGCTACCAAGAAGAAGTTCAACGAAGATGAGCTGGACGTTCGCGTAGAAATCGACCGTCACAATGGCCAGTACCAGACTTTCCGCCGCTGGACCGTGGTGGACGCCGAGGCACTGGAATACGAAGACCGCGAGCTGAGCCTGGAAGAGGCCCGCGAGCGTGACCCGCGCGCAGAACTGGGCAGCGTGATCGAAGAACCGATGGAAGCGGTGGAGTTCGGCCGTATCGGTGCTCAGGCTGCCAAGCAAGTGATCCTGCAGAAGATCCGTGATGCCGAGCGCGAGCAGGTGCTGAACGAGTTCCTGCAACGCCGCGAAAGCCTGATCACCGGTACCATCAAGCGCATCGAACGTGGCAACGCCATCGTCGAGTGCGGCAAGCTGGAAGCCGTGCTGCCGCGCGACCAGATGATCCCGAAGGAAAACCTGCGCGTGGGCGACCGCGTGAAGGCTTGCCTGCTGCGCATCGACCGTCTGGGTCGTGGCCCGCAGCTGGTGCTGTCGCGTACCTCTCGCGAGTTCCTAGTGAAGCTGTTCGAGCTGGAAGTGCCGGAAATCGAAGAAGGCATGCTGGAAATCAAGGAAGCCGCCCGTGACCCGGGTATGCGCGCCAAGATGGCCGTTAAGTCCAACGACCCGCGTCTGGACCCGCAAGGTACCTGCATCGGCATGCGCGGCTCCCGGGTGCAAGCGGTTACCCAGGAACTGGCCGGCGAGCGCATCGACATCGTGCTGTGGGCGGCAGAGCCGGCCCAGTTCGTGATCAATGCGCTGTCGCCTGCCGAAGTGAACCGCATCATGGTGGATGAAGACAGCCACACCATGGACGTAGTGGTCGAGGAAGAACAGCTGGCGCTGGCCATTGGCCGTGGTGGCCAGAACGTGAAGTTGGCCGCCGAGCTGACCGGCTGGAACCTAAACATCCTGACCGTGACCGAAGCGGAAGAAAAGCACCTGGAAGAGGATGCCAAGCTGCGCGAGCACTTCATCCAGCATCTGGGCGTGGATGAAGAAATGGCTGCCCTGCTGGTGCAGGAAGGCTTTGCAACGCTGGAGGAGGTGGCTTATGTGCCAATCTCCGAAATGCTGGAAATCGATGGTTTTGATGAGGCACTGGTCAACGAGCTGCGTAGCCGTGCCCGTGACGCCATCCTGACTCTGGCGATTGCATCGGAAGAAAAAGTGGAAGAAGTGGCCGACGAGCTCAAGGATCTGGCAGGACTGGATGCCGAGCTGGTACGCAAACTGGCCGAAAACGGCGTGACCACCCGTGACGACCTGGCCGATCTCGCCGTTGACGATCTGGTCGACATGACAGGCATGGAAGCCGACGCGGCTCGCGCTCTCATCATGAAAGCCCGCGAACACTGGTTTAACTGAACCAGCCGCCTCTCGGACAGAATGCTAGAAGGAATTAGGAATACGCATGGTTTTGACGAATGTAAAGCAGTTTGCCAGTGAGCTTAAGCTGTCCCCGGAACGTCTTCTGGAGCAGCTGAAGAACGCTGGTGTCAGCAAGCGCAGTCTGGAAGACACCCTGAGTGAACAGGACAAGAAGCAGTTGCTCGATTACCTGAAGACATCGCACGGTGCTCGTGACGAAGGCAAGGTTACCCTGACCCGCAAACAGACCAGTGAAATCCACACTGCAGCCGGTAGCACAGTAAAAGTGGAAACCCGCAAGAAGCGCACTTTCGTACGCCCGGAAGACCAGCCTGCTGCTGCGGCCCCTGCTGCTGAAGCGCCAAAGGCTGCCCCGGTAGTCGAGGTGGCAGCCCAGGCTGTTGCTGCGCCGGTCGCGGAGGCTGCCAAGCCTGCTGCTGCGCCAGTGGTCGCCGCCAAGCCCGCCGCGCCGAAAGTAGAAGAAAAGAAAGTGGAAGAGAAAAAGGCCGAAGCCAAGCCCGTTGCTGAAGCTGCTGCATCAGTTGCTCCGGTGAAGCAGCCGACGCTGACCCGTCCGGCGCCGACTTCCATCTTGAGCCAGGAAGAAATGGACGCCCGCGCTGCGGAAGAGCGCCGTCAGGCCGAATTCCGCGCCCGTCAGCAAGCGCTGCTGCGCGAGAAGCAAGAGCGCGAAGCGCGCCGTCTGGCTGCCAAGGCCGAAGCCGCTGCGCCGGCACCGGTGGTGGCCAAACCCGAGCCGAAAGCCGAAGAGCTGCCGCGTTCGGCCAAGCCGACCCAGCCGCGCATGCAGCCGGCCGCTGCTGGTCAGCGTACCGATGCGCCGCGTGGCGAGCGTAGCGGTGACCGCAATGGCGGTCAGCAACGCCCGGCAGGTCAAGGGCAGCGCCCGGGCCAAGGCGGCCAACGCCCGGCAGGCCCGGGTGCTCGTCCGGCCGCTGGTGGTGCACCGGCGCGTGGCCCGGCAGCTGCTGCGCCGGCAGCCCCGGCCCCGGCTGGTGACGCTCGTCCTGGCGACAAGCGTGGCCCGGCCAAAAAGGGTGGTGGCAAAGACTGGAATGATGGCAAGAAGGGCAAGGGTCTGAAAACCCGCGGTGGCGATGCCAGCAACGACTGGAAAGCCCGCAAGGCTGGCGGCAAACACAAGAATGCCAACAACCAGCATGCCTTCCAGACCCCGACCGAACCGATCGTGCACGAAGTGCTGGTGCCGGAAACCATCACCGTTGGTGACCTGGCGCACAAGATGGCCGTGAAGGCCGCTGAAGTGATCAAGGTACTGATGAAGATGGGCATGATGGTGACCATCAACCAGGTACTGGACCAAGAAACCGCGCTGATCATCGTGGAAGAAATGGGCCACGTCGGCAAAGCTGCGCAGGCGGACGATCCGGAAGCCTACCTGGCCGACGGCGAAACCCTGGAAGTTTCCGAGCAGATTTCCCGCCCGCCGGTGGTGACCGTGATGGGTCACGTCGACCACGGTAAAACCTCGCTGCTGGACTACATCCGCCGCGCCAAAGTGGCTGCTGGCGAAGCCGGCGGCATTACCCAGCACATCGGTGCTTACCACGTGGAAACCCCGCGCGGCATGATCACCTTCCTGGATACCCCGGGTCACGAAGCGTTTACCGCCATGCGTGCCCGTGGTGCCAAGGCTACCGATATCGTGGTGCTGGTGGTAGCTGCCGACGACGGCGTGATGCCGCAAACCATCGAAGCGATCCACCACGCCAAGGCGGCGGGTGTGCCGATCGTGGTGGCAGTGAACAAGATCGACAAGCAAGGTGCCAACGCCGAGCGTATCCGTCAGGAACTGGTAGCGCACGAAGTGGTGCCGGAAGACTGGGGCGGCGATACCCAGTTCATCGAAGTGTCGGCCAAAATGGGCCTGAACATCGATGCGCTGCTGGAAGCCATCCTGCTGCAAGCCGAAGTGCTGGAGCTGACTGCTGCGGTTGACGCGCCGGCCAAGGGCATCATCGTGGAAGCGCGTCTGGATAAAGGCCGCGGCCCGGTTGCCACGCTGCTGGTGCAGTCCGGTACCCTGAAGAAGGGCGATATCGTGCTGGCAGGTACTGCCTTCGGTCGCGTTCGTGCCATGGTGGACGAAAACGGCAAGCCGATCGACGAAGCCGGCCCGGCCATCCCGGTAGAAATCCTGGGTCTGTCCGACGTGCCGTCTGCCGGTGAAGACGCGATGGTACTGGCCGACGAGAAGAAGGCGCGTGAAATCGCCCTGTTCCGTGCTGGCAAGTTCCGTGACGTACGTCTGGCCAAGCAGCAAGCCGCCAAGCTGGAAAACATGTTTGCCCAGATGTCCGAAGGCGAAGTACAGAGCCTGTCCGTCATCATCAAGGCCGACGTGCAAGGTTCCTACGAAGCGCTGGCTGGCAGCCTGCAGAAACTGTCTACCGAAGAAGTGCGCGTCAACATCCTGCACTCCGGCGTGGGTGGTATCTCCGAGTCCGACATCAACCTGGCGATCGCGTCCAAAGCCATCGTGGTGGGCTTCAACGCCCGCGCCGATGCGGCAGCGCGCAAGCTGGCAGAGAGCGAAGGCGTGGAAATTCGTTACTACAACATCATTTACGATGTGGTAGACGACGTGAAAGCCGCCATGTCCGGCATGCTGGCACCGGAGAAGAAAGAGCAGATCATCGGTACCGTGGAAATCCGTCAGGTGATTCCGGTATCCAAGGTGGGCAATATTGCCGGTTGTATGGTGACCGACGGCGTGATCAAGCGCGCTGCCAGCATCCGCCTGATTCGCAACAACGTGGTGGTGCACACCGGCGAACTGGACTCGCTCAAGCGCTTCAAGGACGACGTGAAGGAAGTGAAGCAAGGCTACGAATGTGGCCTGATGCTGAAGAACTTCAACGACATCCACGAAGGCGACCAGCTGGAAGTCTTCGAGATCGTGGAAGTCGCACGTTCCCTGTAATGCACTGAGTACCGAGGCGGGTGCAAGGTTGGCCGCAAGGCTGGCCGGCACTCGCCTTTTCCTGTTTATCGCCACCGCAAACACGGCAGCAGACGCTGTCGCCCGCTTTGCCGTGGCCGGGAGTTGAAACATGGCAAAAGCCAAAAAAGGGTTTTCCCGCTCGGACCGCGTGGCCGAGCAAATCCAGCGCGAGCTGGCCGAAACCATCCGCAAGGGTCTGAAAGACCCGCGCGTGGGCTGGGTAACCATCACTGCGGTAGACGTGACCCGCGACTACTCGCACGCCAAGGTGTTTTACACCGTGATGGAAGAAAGCAAGCGCGAGATCACCCAGGAGGCGCTGGACAGTGCTGCCGGTTACCTGCGTAACGAACTGGGCAAGCAGATCCGCCTGTTCAGCATGCCGCAACTGCACTTTGTGTACGACGACTCCATCGAGCGCGGCGTGTACATGAGCCGTCTGATCGACGAGGTAAACGGCAATGCCACCACCGTGCAGCACGATGACGTGGCTGACGAGGGCGATGACGCCGCCGATGACGCCGAAGACGCAGCAGGTAGCGACAAGGCATGAGTGCACCGCGCCGCGTGAAGTTGCCGATCAACGGCGTGCTGTTGCTGGACAAGCCCTACCTGCTCAGCAGCAATACCGCGCTGCAGCGGGCGCGCTGGCTGTACAGCGCGGCCAAGGCCGGCCATACCGGCGTGCTGGACCCGCTGGCTACCGGGCTGCTGCCGGTGTGTCTGGGTGAGGCCACCAAGTTTTCGTCTTACCTGCTGGATGCCGACAAGGGCTACCGCGCTACGGTGAAGTTTGGTGCGGTCACCACCACCGGCGACATCGAAGGCGAAGTGGTGCTGCAGCGCCCGGTGGCATTCGACCTGCCACAGCTGCAGGCTGCCATCGCCGCGCACACTGGCCCCATCAGCCAGGTGCCGCCGATGTATTCGGCGCTGAAGCACCAGGGCAAGGCCTTGTACGAGTACGCGCGCGAGGGCATCGAGATCAAGCGCGAGGCGCGCGATGTGGTGATCCATCGCATTGATCTGTTGTCTTTTGATGGCGACACCGCCGTGATCGACGTGCTGTGCAGCAAGGGCACGTATATCCGTACCCTGGCGCAGGACATTGGCGAGATGCTGGGCTGCGGGGCGCACCTGACCGGTCTGCGTCGCACCACCACCGGCGGCTTTCAGCTGCAGGACGCCATCACGCTGGAACAGCTGGAAGCCACGCCGCCCGAGGCGCGCGGCCAACTGCTCTTGCCGGTAGACGTGCTGGTGCAGCACTTTGCCGAACAAACGTTGGCCGCGCGTGACGCCGACCGATTTTGTCATGGCCAAGCCGTGCGCAGCGGCGAAAAGTGTGAGACAATGCGCCGTTTCCGAGTTTACCGCGAGGTGACGCGGGAATTTCTCGGTCTGGCAGAGGCAAGAGACGATGGTCTGTTGCACCCGGTCCGGGTCTGCGCTGCTCCGGCAGCCACTGTGTGAAGTGTGAATGGGTCACGGCTCGTCACACTTGTCGGGCTTCACCGCCCTAAACCGATATTGGAGTAATTCCTCATGGCAATGAACGCCGAAAAAAAAGCAGTCATCGTTAAAGATTTCCAGCGCAAAGAAAACGACACCGGTTCCACCGAAGTTCAAGTGGCACTGCTGACCGCTCGTATCAATGACCTGACTCCGCACTTCAAAGCCAACACCAAAGATCATCACAGCCGTCGCGGCCTGCTGAAACTGGTGAGCCGTCGTCGTCGTCTGCTTGACTACCTCAAGCGCACCGATGCTGAAGGCTACCGCGCTCTGATCGCTCGTCTGGGTCTGCGCAAGTAATCGGTTTGAATTCGGAAAAGTCGCAGCCCGTCTGCGACTTTTTCGTTTCTGCAGTACCTGTTTTACGCATCTATTGAGTCAACGGGGGGAGCCTCTATAAATCCGCATCCAGCAGGTGCTGATTGATAGGGGTTCCCGTTGCATAAAGTACCTATAAAGGGCACCTCAAGTGTTTAACAAAGTAAGCAAGTCGTTCCAGTACGGCAACCATACCGTCACTCTGGAAACCGGCGAAGTAGCACGCCAGGCTTCTGGCGCCGTATTGGTATCGGTGGAAGACACCGTGGTTCTGGTGTCGGTTGTCGGCTCCAAAAACGTCAAGCCGGGCCAGGATTTCTTCCCGCTGACCGTGGACTACCTGGAGCGTACCTACGCTGCCGGCAAAATCCCGGGCGGTTTCTTCAAGCGTGAAGGTAAACAGTCCGAAAAAGAAATCCTGACCAGCCGCCTGATCGATCGCCCGATCCGTCCGCTGTTCCCGGAAGGCTTCTACCACGACGTACAAATCGTGGCCACCGTGATGTCGCTCAACCCGGAAGTGGATTCCGACATTCCGGCCATGATCGGTGCCTCCGCTGCGCTGGCCATCTCCGGCCTGCCGTTCAACGGCCCGATCGGTGCGGCTCGCGTGGGCTACGCCAACGGCGAATACATCCTGAACCCGACCAAGACCGAACTGCTGACCTCGGAAATGGACCTGGTGGTTGCCGGTACCGAACGTGCCGTGCTGATGGTGGAATCGGAAGCCAAAGAGCTGTCCGAAGCCGTGATGCTGGGCGCCGTGGTATTCGGTCACGACCAGATGCAGGCTGCCATCACCGCCATCAACGAGTTTGCTGACGAAGTGAACCCGGTAATGTGGGACTGGGAAGCGCCGGCCAAGAACGAAGCGCTGATCGCCCAGATCCGTGACATCTCCGGCGAAGCCATCGCCAACGCCTTCCGCATCCGCCAGAAAGGTGCCCGCTCCGAAGCGCTGAACGCTGCCTGGGCTGCCGTGAAAGCCGCGCTGATCACCGAAGACACCGACACCCTGGTGGCCAACGAGATCAAGGGCATCTTCAAGTCGCTGGAAGCCGAGATCGTTCGCGGTCAGATCCTGTCCGGCGAGCCGCGTATCGACGGCCGCGACACCCGCACCGTGCGCCCGATCGCCATCCGCACCGGCGTACTGCCGCGCGTACACGGCTCCTCGCTGTTCACTCGTGGCGAAACCCAAGCCATCGTGACCACCACCCTGGGCACCAAGCAGGACGAACAGATCATCGACGCGCTGGCCGGTGAATACACCGACCGCTTCATGCTGCACTACAACTTCCCGCCGTACTCCACCGGTGAAGCTGGCCGCATGGGCCCGCCGAAACGCCGCGAAATCGGCCACGGCCGTCTGGCCAAGCGTGCACTGGCACAGGTGCTGCCGGCGGAAGACGAATTCGGCTACACCATGCGTGTGGTGTCCGAGATCACCGAATCCAACGGTTCGTCCTCGATGGCCTCCGTATGCGGTGGCTGCCTGGCGCTGCTGTCCGCCGGTGTACCGCTGAAAGCCCACGTGGCCGGTATCGCCATGGGCCTGATCCTGGAAGGCAACCGCTTTGCCGTGCTGACCGACATCCTGGGTGACGAAGATCACCTGGGCGACATGGACTTCAAGGTAGCCGGTACCGCCGCTGGCGTGACCGCCCTGCAGATGGACATCAAGATCCAGGGCATCACCAAGGAAATCATGCAGATCGCGCTGGAGCAGGCGAAAGAAGGCCGTCTGCACATCCTGGGTCACATGAAAGAAGCCATCGAAGGCCCGCAAGAGCTGTCCAGCCACGCGCCGCGCCTGTACGTGATGAAGATCAACCCGGAGAAAATCCGTGAAGTGATCGGCAAGGGTGGCGAAACCATCCGCGGCATCACCAAGGACACCGGTTGCGAGATCAACATCGAGGAAGATGGCACCATCACCATCGCCTCCGTGTCGAACGAAGGCGCCGAAGCGGCCAAGAAGCGCATCGAAGAGATCACTGCCGAAGTGGAAGTGGGCAAGGTTTACGAAGGTCCGGTCGTGAAGATTCTGGACAACAACGTGGGCGCCATCGTGTCCATCATGCCGGGCAAGGATGGTCTGGTACACATTTCGCAGATCGCTCACGAGCGCATCAAGAACGTGTCCGACTACCTGAAAGAAGGCCAGATCGTGAAAGTGAAGGCCATCGAGATGGATGACCGCGGCCGCGTTCGCCTGTCGATCAAGGCCCTGCTGGACAACCCGAACGCCAGCCAGGGTGACCTGGGTCTGAAGTCCGGCGCCTAAGCAGCGATCAAGCCGTACCGCAAGGTACGGCTGCCAGATGTAAACCGCCTGTTGCCTGTGCAGCAGGCGGTTTTGTTTTGCGGTGACGCGGCGGCGGCCAACGTTGGCCGCACAAGGCAAAAAGCCCCGCCGGCGATGCCGGCAGGGCCACGTAGCGAGCCTGCCCCCACCGGCGATGCCGGTAGGGGCAGCGTGGTTTAGTGATTGTGCGCCGCTGCCGCACCGTGACCGGTTTGTGCGCGTACGAATTGCTCGTCAAAGCGGGCGCGTTCGGTAGCGGCTGCCTGGCTGCGGTCCAGCAGCGATACGATCACGCTGACGGCAAAGGCCAGTGGCATCGAGAACAGCGCCGGATGCTCGTACGGGAAGATGGCCTCTTCGTAGCCCAGCACCGTCACCCATACCGCCTTGGACAGCACCACCAGCGTTACCGCCGAGATCAGGCCGCTAAAGCCGCCGATCAGCGCGCCACGGGTGGTGAGGTCTTTCCAGTACATCGACAGGATCAGGATGGGGAAGTTGGTGGACGCCGCCACGCCAAAAGTCAGCCCCACCAGGAAGGCCACGTTCTGCTTCTCGAACAGGATGCCCAGCACGATAGCCAGCACGCCAATGGCAACGGCGGCAATGCGCGACACCTTCAGCTCGCTCTTTTCGTCAGCCTTGCCTTTCTTGATCACGGTGGCGTACAGGTCGTGCGAAATGGCCGAGGCCCCGGCCAGCGCCAGGCCGGCTACTACCGCCAGGATGGTGGCAAATGCTACTGCAGACAAAAAGCCCAGGAACAGGTTGCCGCCCACGGCCTTGGCGAGGTGCATGGCCACCATATTGCCGCCGCCTACCAGCTTGCCGCCCAGCTCGCCGCCGACAAAATACTGCGGGTCCTTGCCGATGATGGCGATGGCGGCAAAGCCCAGCGTACACACCACCAGAAAGAAAAAGCCGATGAAGCCGGTAGCGTAGAACACCGACTTGCGGGCTTCTTTGGCGTTGGGCACGGTAAAGAAGCGCATCAGGATGTGCGGCAGGCCGGCAATGCCGAACACCAGGCCCAGCGACATCGACGCTACGTTTACCGGGTCGGCCAGCATGCTGCCCGGGCCCATGATGGCATCGCCGTCTTTATGGATGCTGATGGCTTCGCGTGCCAGCGTTTCGTAGCTGAAGCCGAATTGCGACATTGCCATCAGTGCCAGTGCCGTGCCGCCGGCCAGCAGCAACACGGCCTTGATGATCTGTACCCAGGTGGTGGCGATCATGCCGCCAAAAATCACATAGGCCATCATCACCACACCTACGGCCACGACCGCAATCGGGTAATCCAGGCCAAACAGCAGCTGGATCAGCTGGCCGGCACCGACCATCTGCACGATCAGGTAGAAGCTCACCACCGTCAGCGAGCCGAAGGCGGCAAAGGTGCGGATTTTGGTCTGATCCAGCCGGTAGCTGGCGATATCGGCAAAGGTAAAGCGGCCCAGATTGCGCAGGCGTTCGGCCATCAGGAAGGTAATAATGGGCCAGCCGACAAAGAAGCCGACGGTGTAGATGAAGCCATCGTAGCCCTTGGCAAACACCATGCTGGACAAGCCCAGCAGCGTGGCCGCCGACATGTAGTCACCAGCGATGGCCAGGCCGTTCTGGAAGCCGGTAATGCCGCCGCCAGCGGTGTAGAAGTCGCTGGCAGAGCGGGTGCGGCGCGAGGCCCACCAGGTAATGCCCAGCGTCAGTACCACGAACACCATGAACATGCCGATGGCGGCCATGTTCAGCGGCTGCTTTTCTACCGCACCAGCCACGGCCGGGCCGGCCAGAGCCACTGGGCTGGCAATGGCGGCCAACAGGAAGGCAAGCGTACGCATCATGGCTGGCTCTCCTGCAAGATGGTGGCGGTCAGGCGGTCGAACTCGGTATTGGCGCGGTAAACGTAATAGCCGGTCAGTGCCCAGGTAAACACGATGATGGCGGCGCCAACCGGTACCCCCAGCGAGAGTACACCGCCAGCTTGCAAGGGCTGGTGCAGGCTGGCGGGCGCCACGGCTACTACCAGCATGAACAGGTAGTAGCTGGCCAGGGTCAGCGCGGCCAACGTCCAGGCCAAGGTGGAACGCTTTCGCACCAGGATGGCGAATTGCGGGTGTTGCCGGATGGCGTGTGAGGCTTGGGTACTCATGTTTTCTCCTGCTTCTCGGTTGTGTTGTTGCGGGGTGCCGCTCTGTGGCGGCTGCGTAGAGCGTTTGCTCCGTTATGCAGTGATGATTCCCTGCCAACCTTGCGTAACTGTGTGTGAAATGTAACGAAACATGAACGTCGTCCCGAGGCTGCCAATTACCCGCCTGGCAGGCCGTTTTAGCGTTTGGCCGCCGGGTAATAGCACGTCGTTCGTCGCACAGCTGCAACAGGCGATGGTGCGCTAGCGGGCGTACAGGCAAAAAAAGACCCCGCCGAAGCGGGGGTAAAGGGGGGAAATGTTCGCAGCGGTGCTGCGAAGCCTGCCTTGCCGGCGCGTTGCGGCCAACCAGAACACCCCTGTTGCAGGGTTGGCCGCAGGCCGAGCCGGTGCGGCTGGTTACTGGATGGCGGCAGCAGCGTTGGTTTGCTGGCGCAGCAGGAATTTCTGGATCTTGCCGGTAGAGGTTTTGGGGATGGGGCCGAAGATGATGCGCTTGGGCACCTTGAAGCGCGCCAGGTGGGCGCGGCAGTGCTCGATGACGGCGGCCTCGTCGCCGTCTACACCTTCGCGCATTTCCAGGAAGGCGCACGGCACCTCGCCCCATTTCGGGTCTGGTAGTGCCACCACGGCGGCGGAAATCACGCCCGGGAAGCGGCACAAGACGTCTTCCACCTCGATCGACGAAATATTCTCGCCGCCAGAGATGATGATGTCTTTGGAACGGTCCTTGATCTTCACGTAGCCGTCCGGCTGGATAACGGCCAGGTCGCCGGTGTGGAACCAGCCGCCAGCCAGTGCCTCTTCGGTGGCGCGTGCGTTTTTCAGGTAGCCCTTCATCACCAGGTTGCCGCGGAACATGATCTCGCCCATGGTCTCGCCGTCGTGCGGGACTTCGGTCATGGTGGCGGGGTCCATCACCGTCATGCCTTGTTGCATGGTGTAGCGCACGCCCTGGCGGCCGTTGCGCTCGGTGCGGCCGCCGATGTCCAGCGCCGCCCATTCGTCCTGCTTGGCGCACACCGACGCCGGGCCGTAGGTTTCGGTCAGCCCGTACACATGGGTGATGTTGAAGCCCAGCCGCTCCATGCCCTCGATCACCGCCGACGGCGGCGCGGCGCCGGCCACCAGGCAATGCACCTGGTGCTCGATGCCCTGTTTGCAGTCGTCCGGCGCGTTGATCAGCATGTTGTGCACGATGGGCGCACCGCAGTAGTGGCTGACACGGTGGGTCTTGATCAGGTCGAAGATCAGCCGCGGGTCGACGCGGCGCAGGCACACATTGGTGCCGACGTTGGCCGCCATCGTCCACGGGAAGCACCAACCGTTGCAGTGGAACATCGGCAGCGTCCACAGGTAGGTGGCGTGGCGCGGCATGCCCCAGTCCAGGATGTTGCAGCTGGCGTTCAGGTAGGCACCACGGTGGTGGTAGACCACGCCCTTGGGGTTGCCGGTGGTGCCGGAGGTGTAGTTCAGCGAGATGGCGTCCCACTCGTCATCCGGCAGCTGCCAGGCGTAGTCCGGGTCGCCGTCGGCGATGAAAGCTTCGTATTCGATGCTGCCCAGGCGCTGGCCGGGGCCGGCGTATTCCGGGTCGTCCACGTCGATCACCAGCGGTGGTTTGT
Source organism: Vogesella sp. (assembly GCF_046297735.1). Classification (NCBI taxonomy): domain Bacteria; kingdom Pseudomonadati; phylum Pseudomonadota; class Betaproteobacteria; order Neisseriales; family Chromobacteriaceae; genus Vogesella; species Vogesella sp. The sequence continues at coordinate 28,829 of NZ_JBKBHK010000015.1, read as the reverse complement.
CCAGCATCGCCAGCGCCGGGGCGATAGTGAACGAGAATTCGCGGTCGGTAATCAGCACCCGTGCCTCGCCGTGCTGCAGCATGAAGGCGATGGCTTCCGGGTCCAGCCGCGTGTTGAGGGTATTCAGTACTGCGCCGCACATCGGTACGCCAAAGTGGCAGTCCAGCATGGCCGGGATATTGGGCAGCATCACGGCCACGGTGTCACCCTTGGCAATACCGTGGCGGGCCAGTGCGCTGGCCAGGCGCCGGCTGCGCTGATAAGCCTGCTGCCAGGTGTAACGCTGGGCACCGTGGATGATGGCGGTGCGCTCGGGGTACACCGCTGCCGCGCGTTCGATATAGCTCAGCGGCGACAAGGGCACATGGTTGGCCGCAGTCTGGGGAAGGTCTTGCTGGTAGCTGTGCAGGGACATCCGCTAACTCTCCTCTGTGTGATGCTGTCGTTATCACACGATGATTGCCGCGCACCGTTGCACAAGTTTGTGGCAATTGTAACGAATGATTACAGCGCTGCTTTTCCGTCGGCAGCTGGCCTAAAATCATCCCCTGTCATCATTTGTCATGGCCGCAGGCCAGAAAACCGTCGTCATGTCGCAACAGTCACCCGCAGCCAACACTACCTTGCAGCACAACGCCTTGCTGCTGTCCGGGCTAGACCTGCTGGACCAGGGCGTTACCGTGTTCGACGCCGACCTGAAGCTGGTGGCGTGCAACCAGCGCTTTCTGGCGCTACTGGACTTCCCGCCCGAGCTGGGCAAGGTGGGTACGCCGTTCGACGCTTACATCCGCTATAACGCCTACCGCGGCGAGTACGGCCCTGGCGACCCGGAACAGCAGGTGGCCGAGCGGGTGGCGCTGGCGTGGCGTTTCGACCCGCACGATACCGAGCGTAGCCGCCCCGACGGTTCGGTGCTGCGTGTACGCGGTGAACCGCTACCGGCCGGCGGTTTTATTGCACTGTATACCGACAAGACTGAGCAACAGGCGTACGAGCGCTTGCAGCAACAGCAAAAGGCCGACCTGGAATCGCACGTGCAGGCGCGCACTGCCGAGCTGGAAGCAGCCAACCAGCAACTGCGCGAGGTCCACGCGGCCAACGAGCAGATCACCGCCGCACTGCGCCGTAGCGAAGAGCGGCTGCGGCTGATTACCGACACCATCCCGGCGCTGATCGCCTACTTTGACAAGCACCATATCTACCGTTATGCCAACAAGGGCTATAGCGACTGGTTCGGCCGCCGTAACGAACACATCGTCGGCCAGCACATCGAGGCTGCGCTGGGCAGCAAGTTCTACGCGGCGGTAGTGGCTTATGTGAACGAGGCGCTGACCGGGCGCCAGGTTACCTACGAATACACGATGCAGAAGGACGACGGCAGCCATATCTTTGCCCGCAGCACGCTGGTGCCGGAGATCGCCGCCGATGGCGAGGTGCTGGGCTGCTTCGTGCTGTCGTTCGATATCACCGAGCAGAAGCAGACCCAGTCGGCGTTGGTGCAGGCGCAAAAAATGGAGGCCGTCGGTCAGCTGTCCGGCGGCTTGGCGCACGATTTCAACAATATGCTGACCGTGGTCATCGGCAACCTGGCCGAGCTGCGCAGCCGTCACCAGCAGCAACCGGCGGTGCTGGATTATCTGGAGCCGGCACTGCAGGCCGCCGAGCGTGGGGTGTCGCTGGTACGGCGGCTGCTCACCTTTGCCCGCCAGCAGCCGCTATTGCCCAGCGCCGTCGATACCGGCAGCCTGTTGCAGGGCATGCTGCAGCTGATACGGCGTTCGCTGCCGGAAACCATCCAGCTGCAGACGCAGTGGCCGCCGCAACCGTTGTACGCGATGGCCGACCCGCACCAGCTGGAGAGCGCGGTGTTCAACCTGGTGTTGAACGCCCGCGATGCGATGCCGGACGGCGGCCAACTACAGCTGCTGGTGGATCAGCAGCCGTTGAACGAACGCGAGGCCGCCGAGCGCCAGCTGCAGGCCGGCAGCTATGTACGCTTGGAAGTGGCCGATAGCGGCGTCGGCATGGCGCCGGAAACCCTGTTGCGTGTGTTCGAACCGTTCTTTACCACCAAACGCTTTGGCAGCGGCAGCGGCCTGGGCCTGGCCATGGTGTACAGCTTTGCCCGCCAATCGGGCGGCGCCGTACACGTGGCCAGCACGCCAGGGCAGGGCACGCGCTTCGTGCTGTGGCTGCCGCAGACCGAGCCGGCCGCCCGCCCGGCTGGGCGGCTGGATTTCAGCGGCAAGGCCGGCGGGCGCGAGCGACCGCTGACGCTGCTGGTGGAAGACGACGCCGAAGTGCGCCGCGTGGTGCGGCTGCAGCTCACCAGCCTGGGCTACCCGGTGCTGGAAGCGGAAAGCGGAGACGAGGCGCTGGCCATGTTGGAGAACATCGACGACATCGGCCTGCTGCTCACCGATATCGTGATGCCAGGCCCACTGAACGGCCGTGCGCTGGCGGTGGCCGCGCGCCGCTTGCGGCCGCGCATCCGTGTGGTGCTGATGAGCGGTTACGAGGAAGGCCGCCACGAGGTGCCGGCGTTTCCGAAACTGGAAAAACCCTTTACCCCGGCCGAGTTGGCCGCATTGCTAGACGAGGTCATGTTGTGTCTGCCGCAAGCCTGAATGCCGTTGAAACCCCGCTGGCTGACAAGCTGGTGTACGTGGTGGAGGACGACCTGTCCATCGCCCGCCTGATTGCTACCATCCTGCGCGACTACCAGTTCCGCTGCGAAACCTTCCGCACCGGCGCCGCCTTGTTGCAGCGGCTGCGCCAGCAAGCGCCCGATCTGGTGATCGTCGACCTGGGCCTGCCCGACATGGACGGCATGAGCATCGTGCGCCAGGTGCGCGAGCAGCAGCGCTGCGGCGTCATCATCCTCAGCGGGCGTGGCCACGTGGGCGACCGCGTGATGGGGCTGGAAACCGGCGCCGACGACTACATCATGAAGCCGTTCGAGCCGCGCGAACTGGTGGCCCGCGTGCGCAGCATCCTGCGCCGTTGCGAGCAACCGGTGGACGCCGCGGTGCGCCAGACGCCGCGCTGCGCCAGCTTTGCCGGTTGGCGCTACGAGATGGACAGCTACAAACTGGTGGCTGCCGACGGCAGCGAGCGCACGCTCAGCGCGGGCGAAGGCCAGATGCTGCAGCGCTTTCTGGAGCGCCCCAACCGCGTGTTGCCGCGCGAACAGCTGCTGGGGCTGGATGATATGTCGCCGTACGACCGCAGCATCGACGTGCGTATCTCGCGGCTGCGGCGCAAGCTGGGCGACGACAGCTACAACCCGCGCCTGATCAAGACCGTGTACGGCGCCGGCTACCTGTTTGTCAGCAAGGTGGAGTGGGTGTAGCCGTTCAGCGTACCGATAGCGTGTGGCCTTGCGCCGCGCTGGCGATGCCCAGCTCGATCAGCTCCATCACCAGCGCAGCTTCGCTGGCCGGTACCGGGTTGGCCGCACCGTCCAGAATGGCCGCGGCGATGCCCGCGTAGTAGCGGCGGTAGTCGCCGGCCAGCATCGGCACCGCGTGGCCGTGCGGCTCGCCGTCCTGCTGCACGTAATGCAGGCCTGGCAGCGGGTCGTCCCCCCAGCCGGCAGCGCCTGGTTGGCCGCCGGCTTTCAGCTGCGCTTCCTGGGTGTCCAGCCCGTATTTCACGTAACTGCCCAGCGCACCGTGTACGGCAAAGCGCGGCGAGCCGCCGCTGACCAAGCAACTGGCCGACAGCAGTACGCGCAGACGCGGGTAGTGCAGTGTGACGTGGAAGTAATCGGTGGCGACGGCGCCGTTGCGCTGCGTGGCCAGGTCGGCGTGCAGCGCCTGCGGGGTGCCGAACAGCTGAAGCGCCTGGTCCAGCAGGTGCGGGCCCAGGTCGTACCACAGGCCGCCGCCGGCTACAGCCGATTCGCGCCAGCGCACCTGCACCTGCGGGCGGTAACGCTCGAAGCGCGACTCGAACAGGCTGATCTGGCCCAGGGTACCGGCGTCCAGCAGTTGGCGCAGGGTGAGGAAGTCGGCGTCCCAGCGCCGGTTATGAAACACCGACAGCAGGCGCTGACGCTGGCCGGCCAGCACCTGCAGCAGGCGGGCTTCGGTAGCGGTGGTGGTGAACGGCTTGTCCACTACCACGTGCTTGCCGGCTTGCAAGGCCTGTTCGGCTAACGGGAAGTGGCTGTCGTTGGGGCTGGCAATCACCACCAGGTCGATAGCCGGATTGGCCAGTGCCTGCGCCGGGTCGCTGCACACGGCCACGCCGGCTTGTTCGGCCAGTACCTGCTCGCCCTTGCTGCTGACGATGGTGTGCAGGCGGAAACGCGGTTCGGCGCGCAGCAGCGGCGCGTGAAAAGTGCGGCCGGCGTAGCCGTAACCGATCAGGGCGACGTTGAGGGGGGTAGTCATGCTTGCTCTCCATGCAGGGGCCGCACCGGCGGGCAGGGAGGCAGAGCTTGCCGCAAAAGCGCGCTGTAGGCCAGTGGCTACAGCGCGACGTGGCTCATTCCCCTGGTGTGGCGATCAGCAGCTGGTCAAAAATGCGACCGAGGCCGGTTTGTTGCTCCGGGCTCAGACCCAACGTGGCGCTGGCTGCCGGCAGGCGGCGGCGCAGGGTGACCAAGGCGCTCTGTTGGCTCTGTAGCCGTGTTTCCAGTTGCTTGATCTCGCGGTTCAGGTCGTCCAGCGCCTGGGCCCGGCCGGCAGCCACTTCGGCCAGAATGGCCAGGTGGTCGCGCAGGCGGCCACAGCGGTCTTCGTCTTCCAGTGGCATGTCGCGGATGACCAGGCAGCAGTGCGGGTAATTGAACGAGGTATTGCTGCCGGACGAGTAGATGTGTGACAGCGAGCGGGCATTGGCAATGATGCTGGCTTCCAGCGGTGTGGTCTGGCCATCGGTGGACTGCAGGTGTTCACCTTCACTGCCGTAAATCTGCAGGCAGCCGTGCAGGCCATAGGCTTCCAGTGTGGTGCAGATGGCGCCGGCGATGTCCACATAGTTACCCAGTTTGGAAACATTGCGGATGAAATCGATCAACACGCCCATTTCCGACATGGCGCTCATGGCGGTCATGGCGGCCGAAAAAGCCGTGCGGCCATTCTCTTGCAGTCGCATTTGTTCTGTGCGCTGGCGCAGCACCAGCTCTACTTTCAGTACCAGCTCGCGCGGGTCGATCGGTTTGCACAGGAAGTCGTTACCGCCAGCATCGTAACCTAGCAGCCGTTCCGACAGCTCGACATGGGCCGAGACGAACAGAATGGGCATGGCGTGATCCTGGCCGCGTAGTTGACGACACACCTCGTAACCGTCCATTTCCGGCATTTCTACGTCCAGCAGAATGACGTCAGGCACTTCTTCTGCTACGCACGCCAAGGCCTCCTTGCCGTTGGTGGCAAAACGCAGCGCGTAATGACCCTCGAAAACTCCGGCATAGAATGCACGCTGTGTCTTGCTGTCTTCCACGATCAGCAGCCTGGCTTCGGACATGCCTGTCTCCTTTGTGATTGCGACTGGTTACCGGTGACGACAAGCGGTTATCGCGCCCGCTTGCGAATGAGGGCTTAACTCTACTGCATATGCTGTAAAAGGTAGCTGCAAATTTGATACTTTGCCGCTGAAATTATGCTGCTTGGCAGTATGTAGAGCGCAGCCTGCCAGTATTCATTTTGTCATGAGCGGTAGCGTACGGTGCTGCCTTGCCGCAACTTGGTCGCCATTGGCCGGCAGGCCTGCTGGTTTTTGTCTGCAGTGGAAAGTGATGCCGTATGCCGTGCATCTGGCAAGTATCCTCTTAATATCATGAATTGAAAGGATTTTTACGTGGTGCGTATTGTTGGACAAGGCTGGTAAATGTGTAAGCCCATGTCGCAATGCGGATATGGTGCGCGCCGAGGATTCGATTAGAATCGTTGCAAGACTTGTGTAACGGCGTGTGCAAAACGCAGCACAGGCTGTAACGAACAATAATTGCGACAAATTGCAGGAAGGAACTCATCAATGAGCAAGACCGTCACTCGCGCCACTTTCGACCAGGTCATGGTCCCCAACTACAGCCCGGCCGGTTTCATTCCGGTGCGCGGTGAAGGCTCCCGCGTGTGGGACCAGGACGGCCGCGAGTTCATCGATCTGGCTGGCGGCATTGCCGTGAACTCGCTGGGCCACTGCCACCCGGAGCTGGTGGCGGCGCTGACCGAGCAAGCCGGCAAACTGTGGCACGTGTCCAACGTGTTCACCAACGAGCCGGCGCTGCAGCTGGCCAGCGCGCTGGTAGAGAAAACCTTCGCTGACCGCGTGTTCTTCTGCAACTCCGGTGCCGAAGCCAACGAAGCCGCCTTCAAGCTGGCACGCAAATACGCCGCCGACCACTTCGGCGCCGACAAGTACGAAATCATTTCCTGCACCAACTCCTTCCACGGCCGTACCGTGTTTACCGTCAACGTTGGCGGCCAACCCAAGTACGCTGAAGGTTTTGGCCCCAACCCGGCCGGCATTACCCACGTACCGTTCAACGATATCGATGCGCTGAAAGCGGCCATCTCCGACAAGACCTGCGCCGTGGTGATCGAACCGGTACAGGGCGAAGGCGGCGTGCTGCCGGCGACCCAGGCTTACCTGCAAGCCGCGCGCGAGCTGTGCGACGCGCACAAGGCGCTGCTGGTATTCGATGAAGTGCAGACTGGCGTTGGCCGCACCGGCTCGCTGTACGCCTACCAGGAATACGGCATTACCCCGGATATCCTGTCCAGCGCCAAGGGCCTGGGCGGTGGCTTCCCGATCGGCGCCATCCTCACCACCGACGCCATTGCCAAGAGCCTGGCAGTAGGCACCCACGGCACCACCTACGGCGGTAACCCGCTGGCTGCCGCCGTGGCTGGCAAAGTGGTGGAAATCGTTAGCCGCCCGGAAGTACTGGCTGGCGTGCGTGCCAAGCACCAGCGCTTTGTTGACGGCCTGAACGCCATCAACGCCAAGTACAACGTGTTCAAGGAAGTACGCGGCATGGGCCTGCTGATCGGTGCCGTGGTGTCCGACGAGTTTGCCGGCCGCGCCCGCGACTTCCTGAAAGCGGCCGAAGCCCAGCAACTGATGGTGCTGGTAGCCGGCCTGTCGGTGGTGCGTTTTGCGCCGTCGCTGGTGATCAGCGAGCAGGATATCGATGACGGCCTGGCCCGCTTCGATGCCGCCGTAGCCAGCGTGGTTGCCGCTAGCCGCAGCTAAGTTCGTCCCGTTTCATCCCAATACAAAGGAACGCCGCTGCCTGCCCGGGCAGCGGTGCGGGCCGCCCTGCGCCTGCATTCACATTACAACGAGAGAGAGGCTGACATGCTGATCGTGCGCCCTGTACGCATTTCCGATCTGCCGCATGTGGAACACATGGCGGTGGAGAGCGGAATCGGCGTAACCAGCTTGCCGAACAATCGGGAAAAGCTTTACGAAAAGATCCAGAACTCGCTGGGCGCCTTCGAACACGAGGCGATTGCGGGTACTGGACGCGAGTACTACATGTTTGTGCTGGAGGACGAAGGCCGCGTGGTCGGTACCGCCTCCATCAGCGCATCCGCCGGCTTTGAAGAGCCGTTTTACAGCTACCGCAGCGAAACCATGGTGCATGCGTCGCGCGCACTGAAGGTGAATAACCGCATCCACGTGCTGACCATGTGTCACGACCTGACCGGCCTGGTACAGCTGTGCGGTTTCTACTGCGACCCGCAGTACACAATGCGCGCTTACGAGCTGCTGTCGCGTGCCCGTCTGCTGTATATGGCGGCTGCCCGCGAGCGCTTTGGCCGCCGCATCCTGGTAGAAATGCAGGGCATGCTGGACGCCGACAACCAGTCGCCGTTCTGGGACGCCATCGGCCGCCGCTTCTTTAATATGGATTTCCCGCAGGTAGAGCAGGCCTTCGCCCAGCGCAGCAAAACCTTCATCGCCGAGCTGATGCCGACTTACCCGATCTACGTGCCACTGCTGCCAGACCAGGCGCAGAACGCCATCGGTCAGATTCACCCCGACTTCGAGCGCCCGTTCAGCATCCTGTCGCGCGAGGGTTTCGAAGCTGACGACTACATCGATATCTTCGACGGCGGCGCGGTGCTGACCGCCGAGGTAGACCAGCTGTTCAGCCTGCGCCAGCAACACACCTACGCGGTGGAAGCCGGCCCGTCGTTGCCGTCGGGTAGCCAGGAAATGCTGCTGTCCAACCATCGTAGTGGCCAGTTTGCCGCCACCCAGGCCCACGCCAGCGTGGTGGGCGACGTGATTTTCATTACCCAGGAAACCGCCCGCGCACTGGGCGTCGGCAATGGCCAGCGCCTGTGCGCCGTGCCGCTGTTGCCGGAACACGGGAGAGTACAAGCATGATGGTGATTCGTCCCGTAAAAGCCGGCGACCTGCCGGGCCTGATGGAGTTGGCGCGCAGCGCCGGTGTGGGCCTCACCAGCCTGCCGGTCAACGAAGACCGGTTGGCCGCTCGTATTGCGCGTTCCGAGCGCAGCTTCAGCGGCGAGGCCGACCTGGCCGAGCGCGGCTATGTGTTCGTGCTGGAAGACACCGCCACCGGCCGTGTTGGCGGTATCTGCGCGCTGGAAGCGGCGGTCGGCCTGAAAGAGCCCTGGTACAACTACCGTGTCGGCAACATCGTGCACGCCTCCGAAGAGCTGGGTGTGTACACCCGCCACGAGACGCTGTTCCTGTCCAACGACCACACCGGCTACAGCGAACTGTGCACGCTGTTCCTGCACCCCGATTACCGCGTCAACAAGAACGGTGGCCTGCTGTCGAAAAGCCGCTTCCTGTTTCTGGCGCAGTTCCACCAGCTGTTCGGCAAAGTGGTGGTGGCCGAGATGCGCGGCGTGTCCGACGCGGATGGCAAATCGCCGTTCTGGGAAGCGCTGGGCCGGCATTTCTTCTCTATCGAGTTCGCTGAAGCCGACTACCTGACCGGGGTAGGGCAGAAGTCGTTCGTGGCAGAGCTGATGCCCAAGTTTCCGGTATACATCGACTTCCTGCCGCCGGAGGCGCAAGCCGTCATCGGTCAGACCCACGACAACACCCGCCCGGCGGTGGCCATGCTGCACAGCGAAGGTTTCCGTTACGAAGGCTACGTCGACATTTTCGACGCCGGCCCCACGGTGCAAGCCTACGTGCAGGACGTGCGTGCGGTGCGCGACAGCCGCCTGCTGTCGGCCTGTATCGGTAGCCAGCCGGCTGGCGAGGCCGACTGGTACCTGGTGGCCAACACCGGCTACGACAACTTCCGCGTCATCCTGGCCGAGCTGGTACGTGGGGACGGCAGCGTCACCCTGAACGCCGAGCAAGCGGCGGCATTGAATATCAAAGAAGGCGATACGGTACGCGTTGTCACGCTGTCGCCCAAGGAGAGTGCATAGTGACTACCCAGTTCATTCAAGGCAGCTGGGTTGCCGGTGAAGGCGACCTGCTGAGCAAAACCAACCCCGCCACTGCCGAGCCGATCTGGCAGGGCAAGACCGCTAGCGCCGAGCAGGTTGGCCGCGCAGTGGCCGCCGCCCGCGCTGCCTTCAAACCGTGGGCGCGCCTGGGTCTGGATGCCCGCATCGCCATCATCCGCCGCTTTGGCGAACTGCTGGCGGCCAACAAGGCGCAGCTGGCCGAGATCATTGCCCGCGAAACCGGCAAGCCGCTGTGGGAAGCGCAGACCGAAGTGACCACCATGGTCAACAAGGTAGAGATCTCGATCAAGGCTTACCACGAACGTACTGGCGAGCGCAGTGCCGCCATGGGCGACGCGCAGGCGGTATTGCGGCACAAGCCGCACGGCGTGGTAGCGGTGTTCGGCCCGTACAACTTCCCGGGCCACCTGCCCAACGGCCATATCGTGCCGGCGCTGATCGCCGGTAATACCGTAATCTTCAAACCGTCAGAGCTGACGCCGTGGACGGCGCAGGAAACGGTACGCCTGTGGGCGGAAGCCGGCCTGCCGGCCGGTGTGATCGGCCTGCTGCAAGGCGCACGCGATACCGGCATTGCGCTGGCCAACCACGCCGGCATCGACGGCCTGTTCTTTACCGGCAGCTCGGCTACCGGCAACCTGCTGCACAAGACTTTCGGCGGCCAACCGGAAAAAATCCTGGCGCTGGAAATGGGCGGCAACAACCCGCTGATCGTGGGCAAGGTTGCCGAGGTGGACGCGGCGGTACATCACGTGATCCAGTCGGCCTTCATTTCGGCCGGCCAGCGCTGCACCTGCGCCCGCCGCCTGCTGGTGGCCGAAGGCGCCGAGGGCGATGCTTTCCTGGCACGCCTGGTAGAGGTGACGGCGCGGCTGAAAGTGGGCCTGTTTAATGAAGAGCCGCAGCCGTTCATGGGCTCGGTGATCTCCAATGCTGCAGCAGATGCACTGTTGGCCGCACAGGACAAGCTGTTGGCCAGTGGCGGCAAGGCACTGCTGGCCATGCGCCGGCTGTCGGACGAAGGCGCGCTGCTCAGCCCCGGTATTATCGATAGCACCGCAGCGCAGCGCCCGGACGAAGAGTTCTTCGGCCCGCTGCTGCAGGTGATCCGCTACCGCGACTTCGACGAAGCCATCGACATCGCCAACGACACCCGCTTCGGCTTGGCCGGTGGCGTGCTGTCCGACGACCGTGCGCAGTACGAGCAATACCTGCTGGAAGCGCGCGCCGGCGTGGTGAACTGGAACAAGCCGCTGACCGGCGCCTCCAGTGCTGCACCGTTCGGGGGCATTGGTGCCTCCGGTAATCACCGTCCCAGTGCCTACTACGCAGCCGATTACTGCGCCTGGCCGGTGGCGTCGCTCGAGTGCGACAGCCTGACCGTGCCGGCCCAACTTTCCCCGGGGATGACGCTATGAGCCAAGCCTTTGAAGTGAATTTCGACGGCCTGGTCGGCCCGACGCACAACTACAGCGGCCTGTCGTTCGGCAACGTGGCCTCTACCGGCAACCAGAACGCGGCGTCCAACCCGCGCCTGGCCGCCAAGCAAGGCCTGGCCAAGATGAAGGCGCTGCACGATCTGGGCTTCAAGCAGGGCGTACTGGCCCCGCACGAGCGCCCGGATGTGGCCAGCCTGCGCCGCCTGGGCTTTGGCGGCAGCGACGCTGAGGTGATTGCCCGTGCTGCCAAGGAAGCGCCGGCTATTCTGGCCGCCGCCACGTCGGCTTCCTGCATGTGGACGGCCAACGCCGCCACGGTCAGCCCGTCCGGCGATACCGCCGACGGCCGCGTGCACTTTACCCCGGCCAACCTGAACAACAAGTTCCACCGCTCCATCGAGCACCCGACCACGCGCCGCATCCTGCAAGCGATGTTTGCCGATGACAGCCGTTTCATGGTGCACGAGGCGCTGCCGGCACAGATGCACTTCGGCGACGAAGGTGCGGCCAACCATACCCGTTTCTGTCACGAATACGATGGGGCAGGGGTGGAGTTCTTCGTGTTCGGTGCGTCAGCTTTTGACAGCCGTTATCCGAAACCGGCGCGCTTTCCGGCGCGCCAGACGCTGGAAGCCTGCCATGCCGTCGCGCGCCTGCACGGCTTGAGCGAAGCAGGCGTGGTGTACGCGCAGCAAGACCCGGACACTATCGATGCCGGCGTGTTCCACAATGACGTGATCTCGGTGGGCAACCGCAATGTGCTGTTCCATCACGAGAAGTCCTTCCTGCAGCAACAGGCGGTGCTGGACGAGCTGTCGCGCAAGTTGGCCGCCGTGGGCGGACAGTTTGTGCCCATCGAGGTGCCGCAGGCCGAAGTGACGGTGGAAGAGGCCGTGAAGAGCTATCTGTTCAACAGCCAGCTGCTGTCGCGGGCCGACGGCAAGATGATCATCGTGGTGCCGGAAGAGTGCCGCAACATCGAGCGTGTGTGGGCCTACCTGCAGAAGCTGGTAGCCAGCGGCGGCCCTATCGCCGAGGTGAAGGTGTTCGACCTGAAGCAAAGCATGCAGAACGGTGGCGGCCCGGCCTGCCTGCGCCTGCGCGTTGCGCTGTCTGCCAGCGAGATCGCGGCGGTGAACCCGAACGTGATGATGAGCGAGCAGCTGTTTGGCACGCTTAATGCTTGGGTGGACCGTCATTATCGCGACCGCCTGGCGCCAGAGGATCTGGCCGATCCGCAACTGCTGCTGGAATGTCGCACCGCACTGGATGAGCTAAGCGGCATTCTGGGGCTGGGTTCGGTCTATCCGTTCCAGCTTGTCTGAACAACCGCACCGGCATGAAAAAAGCCGCAGCCTCCGGGCTGCGGCTTTTTTCATGCGACGATCAAAACCGAATACGATAGATTGTATACAAGTTGCTATTGTTGCGATTGGCGGGAAAACGAAACCAAATGCAATTATGCTTTTTCGGAAAGGAAAATTTATTGCCCACAATAAGTTGAAAAGTGAAAATTTATGAAATGCCGGTTTTATCAAAATTACATCCCGAATGCGTAATATTTTGCACTGCAATATATTGCTGTGGCGCTATTTCGACTAAAAAAATCCAATAAAATCAATAATTTGCAGAAAATTAAAAAAAATGGACAAAAAGGTGAAAACTGGCATTCCGGAAGATTGACAGTCAATTGGATACACATCCATAATCCGCTCGGCTTGCTGTCGCAGTTGACAGTCTGCAGCAGCCGGGCAACAAGATGGCATATAGAGGGTAAACCCCCAAAAAAGCTGTCGGGACCATCAATCTAAGGAGATCCCACCGTGGACATTTTTCTGCAACAGATCCTGAATGGACTAGTGCTGGGCAGTATTTATGCCCTGATCGCACTGGGCTATACCATGGTGTACGGGATCATGGGCCTCATCAACTTTGCGCACGGCGAAGTGGTGATGTTTGGCGCCATGGTTACCATCACCGTCATTTCCGTGCTGATGAACGCTGGCGTCGTGCTGCCTGGCCCCTTGTTGGTGCTGGTAGGCTTGCTGGTCGCCATTCCTGCGTGCATGTTGCTCGGTTTTACCATCGAGCGCGTGGCCTACCGCCCGCTGCGCAATGCGCCGCGTCTGGCGCCGCTGATTACTGCGATTGGTCTGTCCATCGTGCTGCAGCAGGTGGCCATCCTGATCTGGGGCCGCAATTACATCCCGTTCCCGCCTATCCTCAGCCATGAGACCATCGATGTGTTCGGTGCCACCATCACCAAGCTGCAAGTCGGCATCGTGGTGCTGTGTCTGGTCATGATGGTAGGTCTGCTGCTCGTAGTAGAGAAAACCAAATTGGGCCGCGCCATGCGCGCTACCAGCCAGAACCCGGCAGTGGCCGGCCTGATGGGTGTGAACGTCAACACCATCATTTCTGCCACTTTCGTGATGGGTTCGGCACTGGGTGCCATTGCTGGCGTGATGGTAGCAACCAACTACGACCAGGCCCACTACTACATGGGCTTCATGATCGGTCTGAAAGCGTTTACCGCAGCGGTACTGGGGGGCATCGGCAACCTGGGTGGCGCAGTGGCAGGCGGTATCCTGCTGGGTATCATCGAAAGTCTGGGTGCCGGTTACATCGGCGACCTGACCGGTGGTTTCCTGGGCTCGCACTATCAGGACATCTTTGCCTTCATGGTGCTGATTGCTGTGCTGATCTTCCGTCCGTCCGGCCTGCTGGGCGAAAAGATGGCCGATCGCGCTTAACACGGGGTACGTTTCGCTATGAATACCAACAAAAAACTCGGCGTGTTCATTGCCTCGGCCATCGTGCTGGCAGTGCTGCCTTTCGTGGTGGGTAGCACCCTGGGTAACTCCTGGGTTCGCACCATCGACTTCGCCTTGCTGTACGTGATGCTGGCGCTGGGCCTTAACATCGTGGTGGGTTTTGCCGGCCTGCTGGACTTGGGTTTCATCGCCTTCTACGCCGTCGGTGCTTACACCTTTGCGCTGCTGGGCTCGCCTCACTTCGACATCCACCTGCCGTTCTACATCACCATTCCGCTGGGGGCGCTGTTTGCGGCCATCTTCGGTTTGCTGCTGGGTACGCCGGTGCTGCGCTTGAAGGGTGACTACCTGGCTATCGTGACCCTGGGTTTCGGCGAGATCATTCGTATCTTCATGAACAACCTGAACGCGCCGTTCAACCTGACCAACGGCCCACAGGGTATCAACCTGATCGACCCGATCCAGATTGGCGGTATTTCGCTGGGCAAGTCCATCGAGATCGGCAGCTTCACGCTGAACCCGGTACACATGTACTACTACCTGTTCCTGATCCTGACCGTCGGTGTGGTCATCATGGCCTACCGCCTGCAGCACTCCCGTATCGGCCGTGCCTGGGTAGCCATGCGTGAAGACCAGATCGCTGCGTCGGCGATGGGTCTGAACATCCGCAACATCAAATTGCTGGCTTTTGCCCTGGGCGCGCTGTCCGGTGGTGTAGCTGGTGGCCTGTTTGCTTCCTTCCAGGGCTTCATCTCGCCGGAATCGTTCGGCTTGCTGGAGTCGATCATGATCCTCGCCATGGTGGTATTGGGCGGCATGGGTCACATCCCGGGTGTGATTCTGGGCGCGGTGGTCCTGACCATTGCACCGGAAATCCTGCGTGATGTGATTGGCCCGCTGCAGATGCACGCCTTCGGCAAGATGATTGTCGACCCGGAAAACGCCCGTATGCTGCTGTTCGGTCTGGCCATGGTGATCATGATGCTGACCCGTCCGGAAGGCATGTGGCCGTCCAAGCGCCGCAAGGCCGAGTTTGAAGATGCCAAGAAAGGTTAAGCCATGGCTGAAGTACTGCTGAAAATCGAAGGCATCCACAAACGCTTTGGTGGCCTTCACGCGCTGAACAATGTAGCGCTGCATATCAACAAGGGTGAGATCTACGGCCTGATCGGCCCGAACGGTGCCGGTAAGACTACCATGTTCAACGTGTTGACCGGTCTGTACACCCCGGATGAAGGTGTGTTCACCTTCGATGGTAAAGACCTGTTCCGTGCGCCGCCGCATGTGGTGGTGGCAAGCGGTATTGCCCGTACCTTCCAGAACATCCGTCTGTTCCATGAAATGACGGCACTGGAGAACGTGATGGTTGGCCGCCATATCCGCTCCAAAGCGGGGGCGCTGGGTGCCATCCTTCGTAACAAGGCGACCCGTGACGAGGAAGCAGCCATCGAAGCCAAAGCCTGGGAGCTGCTGAAGTACGTGGGTATCGAGGATGTGGCACACGAGCGTGCCCGTAACCTGTCGTACGGCCATCAGCGCCGTTTGGAAATCGCTCGTGCGCTGGCGACCGAGCCCAAGCTGCTGGCGCTGGACGAACCGGCGGCCGGCATGAACCCGAAGGAAACCGAAGACCTGAAGGCATTGATGGAGAAGATCCGCAACGACGGCGTGACAGTGCTGCTGATCGAACACGACGTGAAGCTGATGATGGGCCTGTGCGACCGTATTGCCGTGCTGGACTACGGCAAGAAGATCGCCGAAGGCGTGCCGGAAGTGGTGCGCAAGGATCCGAAAGTCATTGAAGCTTACCTGGGAGCGGCACACTCATGAGCCTGTTGGACGTCAAAAACCTGCAAGTGTCTTACGGCGGCATTCAGGCCGTTCGTGGCATCGATTTTCATATCAACAAGGGCGAGTTGGTCACCCTGATCGGTGCCAACGGCGCCGGCAAGACCACCACGCTGAAGACCCTGGTGGGGATGGTGAAAAAGTCCGGTGGCTCCATCACGTTTGATGGCAAGGAAACCGACAGCATCGCCTCCTACAACTTCGTGCGTAACGGTCTGGTGATGGTACCGGAAGGCCGTGGCATCTTCGGCAAGCTGACTGTCGAGGAAAACCTGCAGATGGGTGGCTACCACCGTAACGACAAGGACGGTATCCAGCGCGACATCGAACGCGGTTACGAGCTGTTCCCGCGTCTGAAGGAGCGCCAGAAGCAGCTGGCCGGTACGCTGTCCGGTGGCGAGCAGCAGATGGTGGCGATGGCACGTGCCATCATCTCCCAGCCCAAGCTGCTGCTGCTGGACGAGCCGTCGATGGGTCTGGCCCCGCTGATCGTGGAGAAGATCTTCGAGATCATCCAGACGGTAGCCAAGGAAGGCGTGACCATGCTGCTGGTAGAGCAGAACGCCAAGCTGGCGCTGGAAGTGTCGCAGCGCGGTTACGTCATGGAAAGCGGCCGCATCACCATGAGCGGCCCGGCGCAAGAGCTGCTGGCCGACGAGCGCGTGCGTAACGCCTACCTCGGCGACTAAGCAGCGCTGCATGCCCCCCAAACCCCCTGCCCAGGCAGGGGGTTTTTGTTTTGTGCTGCGGCCGGCACTGCCGATATCATGCAGCAGCCTGATGTTTGGAAAACCTGATGACTGCTCAAACCGACACCCTGGTGCTGTGGCACCAACTGCTGGGCGCGCTGATATTGCCGCCACTGGTTTACCTGCTGCCTGCGCTGGCTGCCTTACTCTGTTTGCGCCGCCGCCCGCTGCTGCAATACGGTGTGCTGGGCATGATGGCGCTGCTGGCCTACCTGCTCAGCCTGCCGGTAACGGCGTTGTGGCTTAATGGCTGGCTGGAGCGCTACCCGCCGCTGACGCTGGCGCAAGCGCGTACGGCCCAAGCCATCGTGGTGATTGGCGGCGGCGTCAAGCCGGCGCCGGAGTACGCGGCCAACGTGCTGAGCGGCGCGGCTAACCAGCGCCTGCAATACGGCGCCTGGCTGTCGCGGCAGACCGGCCTGCCTTTACTGCTATCCGGTGGTGCACCGTTGGGGGGCGAGCCGGAGGCGGTGGTGATGGCGCGTGTACTGCAGCAGCACTACGGGCTGAGTGCGCGCTGGCAGGAGCCGGCCTCGCGTACCACACTCGAAAATGCCCGTTATAGCCAGGCGCTGCTGGCGCGTGATGGTGTGCAGCGCATCGTGCTGATAACCCAGGCCTGGCACATGCCGCGGGCGTTGCCGTTCTTTGCACAGGCCGGTCTGCAGGTGTTGCCGGGGTCCACCGGCTATGTGCGTTACGACGGCCAAGGCTTGGTGCTGTGGCTGCCTTCCGGTGTGGCGATGCAGCAAACCCATCAGGCACTGCGCGAGCTTGTTGGAATGTTGTACTATACAATACGTCAACAACTTGGAAGCTGAAACCATGAAAACCGGTGCCTTGATCATTGGTGACGAACTGTTGTCCGGCAAACGCCAGGACAAGCACATGCAGTCGTTGATCCGCATGTTGGCCGCGCGCGGCATGAAGCTGGCGTGGGCCGAGTACCTGGGCGACGACCCGGCACGTATCGAAGCCGCCTTGCGTCGTGCGTTTGCCAGTGGCGACCTGGTGTTCAGCTTTGGTGGCATCGGGGCCACCCCCGACGATCACACCCGCGCCTGTGCAGCGGCTGCGCTGGGCGAGCCGCTGACCGTGCACCCCGAGGCCCGGGCGCTGATCGAAGGCCGTTTTGGCGACGAAGCCTACCCGCACCGCATCAATATGGGCACCTTCCCGGCCAGCGCCAGCATCATCCCCAACCCGATCAACCAGATTCCCGGCTTCAGCTGCGCCAACGTGCACTTTGTGCCCGGCTTCCCGAATATGGCGTGGCCGATGGTGGAATGGGTGCTGGATACCCACTACCGCCAGCTGTTCAGCGACAGCCCGGACGTCGAGCGCGGCTGCATTGCGCTGGACGCACGCGAAGGCGACCTGATCAGCCTGATGCAGGACTTTGTCGCCCGCTACCCGGCTTTGCGTCTGTCCAGCCTGCCCAGTTTCGGCAACGAGCGTATTGCGCAGATGCACATCGAGTTCGGTTTCAGCGGGCAGCCGGCGCTGGTGGATATCGCACTGAGCGAATGGCAAAAAGCGCTGCAAGCCAAGGGCTATACCGTACAGCCCAAAGTCTGAGTACCCGTCATCGCAAGCTTGGCCAAAACGCAAGCTGCCAAGCTTATGATGCGTGACAGGCGGCTTTGCTCGATGTTGCCTGAGCAAAGCCGTAGCGTACATTCTCTGCCATTGTCCTATTTGCATTGCAATAATGGCATCTCCCGTCCGCCAGCCCTTACGGGCACTATATGGCAAAGGGCTGGCCTTAGCCCGGCTGGGTGACGGTTTGCCTCAGCAAGCCCGGCAACGTTTGCCGGGTGCCGGCCGCGATTACCGGCATCCTGGCTTTGCCGCGCCGCTATCGGACAAGCCGACCTGGGCCTGATCATCGTCACAAGAAAAAAGCCCCGACTCGCCATGGCAAGTCGGGGCTTTCGCGTCGTGCTGCCGTGGCTTACGGCTTGCGCTTTGGCGCGCTGAACAACGCCGATTGCTGCTGGCGCGGTTTGCCGCCACGGCCATTGCCGAAGCCTTGGCCGCCCTGGTTGCGCGCAGGCTGGCCCATGCCGTTACCGGCTTGCTGGCGCGGTTTGCGCGTCGGCAATGTGCCCATGCCCAGTTCGTGCATGGTCAGCGTCGGTTGGCGCGGGCCGTCATCGTAGTAGAAGTTGCCGTTCGGCTCGCCTTGCGGCTGCTTGTTGCGCGGTTTTTCCTGACGCGGCTGGCGCGCCTTGTCGGCGGCCTTGGCTTGCTGCGGCTGCGCATCGCCACGCGGCTTGCTGCCCTGGCCGTTGCGACGGCCTTCGCCGTTTTGGCCAGCGGGCTTGCGGGCGCCTTGTGCCGCTTGTTCGCCTGCCGGTTTGGCAGCACGCGGGGCGCGTTTTTCTTGCGCCTGGCCTTCAGCCTTGTCGGCAGCCGGTTTGCCCTGGCGCTGACGGTTGTTGCTGCCGCCGCCACGACGGTTGTTGCTGCCGCCTTTGGGGGCGGTAGTCGGGGTGAGGGCGCCGTGGATGTAGCGGCCAAGGCCGATTTCGATGGCTTGCGGCTCGGCGTCCGGGTCCGCTTCGAAGCCCGGTACCGTAAAGCGTTCGATGCTCTGCTTGGTCAGCTTTTCGATATCGCGCAGGAAGCCCAGCTCGTCGACGCATACCAGCGAGATGGCTTCGCCCTGGCAGCCCGCACGGCCGGTGCGGCCAATGCGGTGTACGTAGTCTTCCGGCACGTTGGGCAGCTCGTAGTTCACCACGTGCGGCAGTTCTTCGATGTCCAGGCCGCGGGCGGCGATATCGGTGGCGACCAGTACCGGCAGGCTGCCATCCTTGAAGCCGGCCAGCGCCTTGGTGCGGGCACCCTGACTCTTATTGCCGTGGATGGCCATGCTGGCGATGCCGGCTTTTTCCAGTTTCTCGGCCAGGCGGTTGGCGCCGTGTTTGGTACGGGTGAAGACCAGTACCTGGTGCCAGTCACCGGCCTTGATCATTTCGATCAGCAGTTCGGTCTTGCGGTCACGGTCCACCAGATGCACCTTCTGGGTGATCTGTTCGTTAGTTTGGTTCGGGCGGGCCACTTCTACCAGCTTGGGCTGGTTCAGCAGCTTGTCGGCCAGGGTCTTGATCTCTTTCGAGAAGGTGGCCGAGAACAGCAGGTTCTGGCGTTCGGCCGGCAGCAGGGCCAGCACTTTTTTGATGTCGTGGATGAAGCCCATGTCCAGCATGCGGTCGGCTTCGTCCAGCACCAGGATCTCTACGCCGGACAGGTCGACGGTTTTCTGGCCGGCGTGGTCCAGCAGGCGGCCCGGGGTGGCCACCAGGATGTCTACCGGCTTGCGCAGGGCGGCGATTTGCGGGTTGATGCCGACACCGCCGAACATCACCATCGATTTCAGCGGCAGGTATTTGCCGTACTCGCGGACCGATTCTTCAACCTGGGCGGCCAGTTCGCGGGTGGGGGTCAGTACCAGCGCGCGCGGACGGCCTTTCTGTTTGGACGGTTTGTCCATCAGGCGGTGCAGCAGCGGCAGGGTGAAGCCGGCGGTTTTGCCGGTGCCGGTCTGGGCGGCGGCCAACAGGTCGCCGCCTTGCAGCACTTGCGGAATGGCTTGCGCCTGAATCGGGGTGGGGCTGGTGTAACCGGTGTCGGCCACGGCACGCAGCAGCGGCTCGGCCAGACCTAGTGCGTCAAAAGTCAGTTCGGACATTTATTGTGCAATCAGGGTGTCTGCCCATTGCAATGGCAATACCAATCCGGGCGGACAAATCAATTAGTTCAAGGGGTGGGCCGGCAGGCTGCCTGGCCAGAGGGGTGTCGCGTTGATTGGTGGGGACGCGAAGATGCAAGTGTACATTGAATAGCGCTGCCATGTGAGCAAACCGCATGGTTTTATAGCAAATATTCAAAATGCAACGGCTGCCCAGCGCCATCAAGGCAGCTTGGCAGCCGTATGCCGGTGCGTGGCCGGCGCCTTAGCGTGCGGCGAAGTGCTGCACGATGCTGGAGAAATCCAGCTTGCCGTTGCCGGCCGCTACGTGCTGCTCAAACAGCTGCTGCGCCTGGCTGCCCATCGGGTTGGCCGCCTGGCTCTGGCTGGCGGTTTCGCTGGCCAGGCGCAGGTCTTTCAGCATCAGCTCGCTCATGAAGCCGCCGCTATAGCCACGGTTGGCGGGGGCCATGTCCATCACGCCGGGCCATGGGTTGTAGCGATCCAGCACCCAGTTGCTGCCAGAACTGTTGCCCATGATTTGCGACAGCACGGCCGGGTCCAGCCCGTTTTGTACGCCCAGCGCCAGCGCTTCGGCGGTGCCGGCCATCAGGATGCCCAACAGCATGTTGTTGCACACCTTGGCGGTTTGGCCGGCACCGGCAGCGCCGGCGTGGAACAGGTTTTTGCCCATGCTGGCCAGCAGCGGGCGCGCGGCTTCCACGTTGGCCGCATCGCCGCCGATCATGAAGGTGAGGGTGCCGGCGGCGGCACCGGCGGTGCCACCGGACACCGGCGCGTCCAGAAAGCGCAGCCCGGCCGCGGCGGCGGCTTCGGCCACGCCACGCGCGGTGTGGGCGGCGATGGTGCTGCAGTCGATCACCAGCGTGCCGGTCGGCAGGCGGGCAAACAGGCCGCTTTCGCCCAGGTACAGGCTTTCCACGTGCTGGCCGGCGGGCAGCATCGAGATGATGACCTCGGCGCCGTCAATGGCGTGGGCCACGCTGTCTGCCGGGCGGCCGCCGGCAGCGGCGAAGTGTTCCAGTGCGGTAGCGGACAGGTCGAAACCGTTGACCATGTGGCCGGCTTTCACCAGGTTGGCCGCCATCGGGCCGCCCATATTGCCCAGGCCGATAAATGCGATTTGCGTCATTTTGTGTCCTTGCTTCGGGTGATCAGGCCAGCGCGGCCAGCGGGTGGTCGGCAGCGCGCCAGGGTTGGGTAAAGTGGCCGGCCACGGTGTGGTTGTCCACGTCGGCCAGCGTGGGGCGGGCCCATTTGGGTTGACGGTCCTTGTCTACCAGCAGCGCCCGCACGCCTTCGCGGAATTCCGGGCCAGCGCAGAAGTTCAGCGACAGCGCCAGCTCCATGCGGAAGACCTCGGCCAGCGACAAATGGCGCGCGCGGCGGAAGATTTCCCAGGTGACGGCGGCGCTGGTGGGGCAGCCGGCCAGGTAGGTCTTGGCGGCTGCGGCCAGCCACGGGTCTTCGAAAGCGGTGTGGCGCAGCGCGTGGTCGATAGCGTGCAGCGAGCCCTTGTTCATCAGCGTGTGGATGGCCGGCAGATTGCGTTGCAGCGCGCTGTCGGCCACGCTGTCGGCGTTGAGGTTCTCCAGCTCGCCCAACAAAGCGGTGAGGCGGGCATGGTTGGCCGCCGGGTCGGCCTGCCAGTGGCTGGCGGCCATCGCCGCCAGCAGTGTGTCCCAGCCACCTTGCGGCAGGATGTGGTCGGCCAGGTTGGCCAGCAGGGCGTCGCGGGCGTTCAGCGGCGCGCCGGTCAGGCCCAGAAACAGCCCGCTTTTGGCCGGCATGCGCTGCAGGAACCAGCTGCCAGCCACGTCCGGGTACAGGCCGATGGTGATTTCCGGCATCGCGATGCGGGTGCTGGCGGTGGCTACGCGGTGGCTGGCGCCGGCCATCAGGCCCAGGCCGCCGCCCATCACGATGCCGCTGCCCCATACCAGCAGCGGTTTGCGATAGGTGTGGATGCGGTAGTCCAGCGCGTACTCGCGGGTGAAGAAGTCTTCGGCCACCGGGTTGGGGTAGCAGTCGTCGGCCAGCAGCGCGTCGCGCAGCGCCCGCACGTCGCCGCCGGCGCAGAAGGCCTTGTCGCCAGCACCGCGCAGCAGCACGGCGGCGATGCCGTCGTCGGCATCCCAGATCGACAGCCGCGCGTCCAGCAAGCGGATCATGTCGAGGTTCAGCGCGTTCAGCGCCTTCTCGGCGTTCAGCGTGGCCACGCCCAGGCGCATGCCGGCGGTGGTGGCGATTTCGTCAAACAGCACAAGCTCGTTCATGGGGTTCCTTGGTAATGGCGAGGTGTTGATACGAAAACCGTCTTGCCACGAAAACCACAAAAGACACGAAACATTTCTCCGCATGGCTCAGGTTTTTTACTGTCTGCCAACGGTAGCCGGGTTGGTTTTACTTTCGTGCTTTTCGTGTTTTTCGTGGCAAAAAAAGATCAGGCGTTCTTCCACACCGGCGTGCGTTTTTCCAGGAAGGCGTTGACGCCTTCGCGCTGGTCTTCGCTGTCGAACAGCTGGGTAAACAGCTCGCGCTCGTGGATCAGGTTGGCCGCAGGCGGCGCATGGCGCGCGCGCTGCACCAGCGTCTTGCAGGCGCTGACCGCCACCGGCGACTGGCGGCCAACCTTGTCGGCCAGCGCTAGCGCTGCGTCGCGGGCGCCACCTTTGGCTACCACTTCTTCCACCAGGCCGATGCGCAGCGCGGTGGCGGCGTCTACCCGCTCGCCGCACAGGATCATGCGTTTGGCCCAGCCTTCGCCCACCAGCCACGGCAGATTCTGCGTGCCGCCGGCGCACGGCAGCAGGCCGACGGCGGCTTCCGGTAGCGCCATCTGCGCCTGCTCTTCGGCAATGCGGATATCGCAGGCCAGCGCGCACTCCAGCCCGCCGCCCATGGCGTAGCCGTTGATGGCGGCAATACTGACGCCACGGAAGCCGGACAGCGCCTCGAAGGCGGCGCCGAAGGCCATGGCGGCGCTGGCGGCGTGGCCTTTGTTGCCGTCGGCAAACTGCTTGAGGTCGGCGCCGGCACTGAAGAATTTTTCACCTTCGCCCGTGATTACCAGTGCGTAGATGCTGCGGTCGGCGTTCAGGTCCGCCACCAGCTGCTGCAGGGCCTGCAGGCTGTCCAGCGTCCAGGTATTGGCCGGCGGGTTGGCGATGGTGACCAGCGCGGTGTGGCCGATCTTTTCCACGTTGAGGTTGGTGTAGGACATGGTGTGGTTTCCTGATTGTGCTGTCGATTTGCTAGCTAAGTAACAGTGCGTTTTGTTTTTGCCACGGAATACACCGAAGGCACGGAAAAGGCAGGCTGCTGTTGTGTGATCTGCCCGGCTTGCCCTCGTTTTTTCCGTGCCTTTCGCGTGTTTTCGTGGCCAATCTGCTTTTGCTCTTTAGCGCAAGCTGTCCAGCGCGCCGTCTTGCAGCAGGCGGCGGGCGGTGATGACGCGCATGATCTCGTTGGTGCCTTCCAGTATCTGGTGCACGCGGTTGTCGCGTACATAGCGTTCCAGCGGGTACTCCTTGATATAGCCATAACCGCCAAACAGTTGCAGCGCTTCATTGGCCACCTTGAAGCCGGTGTCGGTGGCCAGGCGTTTGGCCATGGCGCAGTAGGCGGTGGCGTCGGAGCTGCCGTTGTCCAGCTGCCAGGCGGCCAGGCGCACCATCTGGCGCGCGGCAATCAGCTCGCAGGCCATGTCGGCCAAGCGGAACTGCACGCTTTGCAGCTCGGCCAGCGGCTGACCGAACTGCTGCCGTTCCTGCACGTAGCGGGTGGCGGCTTCCAGCGCGGCCTGGGCGGTGCCCACCGAGCAGGTGGCGATGTTGATGCGGCCGCCGTCCAGCCCTTTCATGGCGAAGGTGAAGCCCTGGCCTTCCTGCCCCAGCAGGTTGGCCGCCGGCACCCGCACGTTGTCGAAGGTGATGGTGCGCGTGGGCTGGCTGTTCCAGCCCATTTTCTTTTCTTTCTTGCCGTAGTGGATGCCGGGCAGGTCGGCGGGTACTACCAGCGCCGAGATGCCTTTGGCGCCCGGCCCGCCGGTGCGCGCCATTACCACCAGCACGTCGGTGCTGCCGGCACCGCTGATGAAGGCCTTGCTGCCGTTCAGCACGTAGTGTTCCCCGTCGCGCTCAGCGCGGGTGCGCAGGTTGGCCGCATCGGAGCCGGCGCCCGGCTCGGTGAGGCAGTAACTGCCAAACTTGTGCCCGGCGGCCAGCGCCGGTACCCATTCTGCCGCCACGTCGGGGCGGGCAAAGCTGCCGATCATCCAGCTCACCATATTGTGGATGGTGAGGTAGGCGGTGGTGCTGGTGCAGCCGGCGGCCAGCGCCTCGAAGATGATGGCGGCGTCTAGCCGTGGCAGGCCCAGGCCGCCGTATTCGGTGGGGGTGTACAGGCCGCAGAAGCCCATTTCGCCGGCGCGGCGCAGCACATCCAGCGGGAAGATTTCCTGTTCGTCCCAGTGTGCGGCGTGCGGCGCCAGCTCGCAGCGGGCAAACTCGCGGGCGCTGTCCTGGAAGGCCAGCTGTTCGTCGCTGAGTGCAAAGTCCATCGTGTTTCCTTTTGCCTGATCTATTGCAAGCGCAGCAGGCTGTATCGCCCGCTGCGCCACGGCACTTACTTCAGCGAGATGGTGGTCTGCACCTTGCCGCTGCTGGCGTCGTCGTCGAACCAGCGGCTGGTGACGGTCTTGGTCTGGGTGTAGAACAGCACCACCTGTTTGCCGTACGGGCCCAGGTCGCCCAGCTTGGACGCGCGCGAGCCGGTAAAGCTGAACAGCGGCACCGGCACCGGAATCGGCACGTTGACGCCCACCTGGCCGACGTCGATGTCTTCCTGGAAGCGGCGGGCGGCGGCGCCGCTCTGGGTGAAGATGGCGGTGCCGTTACCGTTGGGGTTGGCGTTGATCAGCTCGATGGCCTCGTCCAGCGTGTCGGCGGCTATCAGGCACAGTACCGGGCCGAAGATTTCCTGGTCGTAGATGCTCATGCCCGGCTTCACGTCGCTGAAGATGGTGGGGCCGACAAAGTTGCCGCGCGGGTAGCCGGCCACGCTGACCTGGCGGCCGTCCAGCGCCAGCGTGGCGCCTTCGGCGACGCCGCGTTCGATCAGGCCGTGGATGCGTTCGCGCGCAGCGCAGCTGATTACCGGGCCCAGGTCCGGGTTGTCGATGCCGGCGCCCACGCGCAGGCTTTGTGCCTTGGCCACCAGGTCCGGCAGCCACTGTTGCGCCTCGCCCACCAGAATGGCCACGCTCAGCGCCATGCAGCGCTGGCCGGCCGCGCCAAAGGCGGCGCCGGTGAGCTGGTTCAGCGCCTGCTCCTTGTTGGCGTCCGGTAGCACAATGGCGTGGTTTTTGGCGCCCATCATGCACTGCACGCGTTTGCCGGCCAGGCTGGCGCGGTTGTACACGTGGGTGCCGACGCGGGTGGAGCCGACAAAGCTGATGGCCTTGATGTCGGGGTGGTCGCACAGCGCGTTCACCACGTCCGGCCCGCCGTGCACCACATTCAGCACGCCGGCCGGTACGCCGGCCTGCAGCGCCAGCTCTACCAGCCGCATGGTCACCAGCGGGTCTTGTTCCGACGGCTTCAGCACGAAGGTGTTGCCGGTGGCGATGGCCATTGGGAACATCCACAGCGGAATCATGGCCGGGAAGTTGAACGGGGTAATGCCGGCGCACACGCCCAGCGGCTGCATCACGGTGTAGGTGTCCACGCCGCCGGCCACGTTTTCGGCGTACTCGCCCAGCTGCAGGGTGCCGATGTTGGCCGCGTGTTCCACCACTTCCAGCCCGCGGAAGATGTCGCCCTCGGCGTCGGCCAGGGTTTTGCCCTGTTCGGCGGTAAGCAGCGCGGCCAGCTCTTTCATATTGTCGCGGATCAGCTGCTGCAGCTTCAGGAAGATGCGGGCGCGGGTGCCGATCGGGGTTTTCTTCCAGCGTGTGAATGCCGCCTTGCCGGCAGCGATGGCGGCGGCCACTTCGTCGGCGGTGGCCATCGGAACGCGCGCCAGCACTTCTTGGGTGGCCGGGTTCACGACCTCACGCCATTCGGTGGTGCGCGATTCGACAAATTCGCCGCCGATCAGCAGCTTGACGGTGGGCAGGTGCGACATGGGTGTTCTCCTGTGTGGCCGTGTGGGCACGGTTTGAGTATACGTTAACGTAAACGTCAATTGAGTATCAAATTAAAGCAAGTGCTTGGTTTTTTCCACCTTGCATGTTGGCCGCAGGCGGAAAACAAGGGGCGTGTGGCGGTAGTGGTACAGCCGTGCTGGCCGGTGCGGTATGGGCGAGGGGGCGGCCATCGCCCGCACACCGGCCAGCAGCCAGCCGATCAGACCAGGCTGCGCTCGTCGGCGATGATCTTGCCGTCAGCCGGCAAGCTGCCAGGCGCGCACAGGCAGACCTCGCCGCGCAGCTTGGTCAACTCGCGCAGCGTGGCGGCCACGCTGTCGAGGGTAGCGGCGTCGTGCGGGGTAGGGCACTCGGCGTGCAGCGTCATCTGGTCCTGGTGGTCGAGCTGGCGGATCACCAGCCGCACGCGGCCCAGCTGTGGGTGGCGGGCGGCCACCGCGTGGACCTGCTCCGGGTGTACGAACATGCCCTTCACCTTGGCGCTCTGGTCGGCGCGCCCCAGCCAGCCCTGGATGCGCACATTGCTGCGCCCGCACGGCGACGGGCCGGGCAGCGTGGCCGACAGGTCGCCGGTGGCAAAGCGCAGCAGCGGGTAGGCGCTGTCGAAGGTAGTGACCACCACCTCGCCCACTTCGCCGTCGGCGACGGGTTGGCCGCTGCCGGGGCTGACCAGCTCCAGCAGCACGTCTTCGTCTACCACCATGCCGGCGCCGGGCTGGCTTTCGTAGGCGATCAGCCCCAGGTCGGCGGTGGCGTAGCACTGGAACACGGTGACGCCGCGTTCGGCAAACCAGGCGCGCAGGCTAGCCGGTAGGGCTTCGCCGCTGACCAGTGCCTTGTTGAGGCGCGGTAGCGCCACGCCCAGCTGTTCGGCTTTTTCCAGGATCAGCTTCAGGAACGATGGCGTGCCGGTGTAGCCGCTGGCGCCCAGGTCACGCATGGCCTGCACTTGCAGCTCGGTCTGGCCGGTGCCGCCGGGAAACACCGCGCAACCCAGCGCGCGGGCACCGGCGTCCATCATCCAGCCGCCGGGGGTGAAGTGGTAGGAAAAGCCGTTGTGCACCACGTCGCCAGCGCGAAAGCCGGCGGCGTACAGGGCGCGCTGCAGGCGCCAGCCGTTGCCGTGCTGGCCTTGGGGTTCGTACAAGGGGCCGGGAGAGGCAAACAGCCGCGCCATCTGGCCGGGAGGCAGGGTGGCAAAACCGCCAAACGGCGGGCTGGCCTGCTGTGCGGCCAACAGCGCCGATTTGCGCGTCAGCGGCAGCGTGGCCAGCGCGGCCAGGCTGGTGATGCGCTGGCAGTCTACGTCGGCCAGCAGGCGGGCGTAGGCCGGGCTATGGGTTTTGGCGTGCGCCAGCTGGGCCGGCAGGCGTGCCAGCAGCGCAGCCAGCCGGTCGCTGTGGGCGCGGGTTTCCAGTGCGTCGAGATGGGGCATGGTGGCGGTTTCCTGGTTGATGGATGCGTCGTGGCCGTCGCGGCAGCTGTTTCTGGCCACGAAATCCACGAAAAAACACGAACAAGCGCCAACCCCGGGTGTCACCAGGCCGCGTGATGCACCGCATGCAGGGTGCGAGAACGACGCTGCTGCAGGGTGGCACGGCATGAAGCCATGCATGCTTCGACAGGCATCTCACGAACGGCATCCGGCAGCCGCCCGATCCGCCAGCGCCGCAGCGATACGTGCATGGCGTTTCTGGTTTGCCGGGTTTTTTCGTGTCTTTCGTGTTTTTCGTGGCAAAAGGTTAGCCGTTGCTTCCGTGGCAAAACATCACGCCAGCCAGCGTTTGCGGCGGCGGTAGTGCTTGACGTCGCGGAAGCTCTTGCGGCCGTCGCCGCCCAGGCCCAGGTAGAACTCCTTCACGTCCTCGTTGCTGCGCAGGTCGTCGGCGCTGCCGTCCATCACCACACGGCCGTTTTCCAGGATGTAGCCGTAGTGGGCGTATTTCAGCGCCACATTGGTGTTCTGCTCGGCCAGCAGGAAGCTGACGCCTTCCTTTTCGTTCAGCTCGCGCACGATCTCGAAGATTTCCTCCACGATCTGCGGTGCCAGCCCCATCGACGGTTCGTCCAGCAGGATCATGCGCGGGTCGGCCATCATGGCGCGGCCGATGGCCACCATCTGCTGCTCGCCGCCGCTGGTGTAGCCGGCCTGGCTCTGGCGCCGGGTTTTCAGGCGCGGGAAGTAATGGTAAATGCGCTCCAATGCCAGCTTGATCTCGCTGCGGCTGATGGCGCGGGTGTAGGCGCCGGTCAGCAGGTTTTCTTCCACGGTGAGGTGGCCAAAGCAGTGGCGGCCTTCCATCACCTGTACCACGCCCTGGCGCACCAGCTGGTCCGGCGTCAGCGCGTCGATACGTTGGCCGCGAAACTCGATGCTGCCCTTGGTGACGTCGCCGCGTTCCGAGCGTAGCAGGGTGGAGATGGCTTTCAGCGTGGTGCTCTTGCCGGCGCCGTTGGCGCCCAGCAGCGCCACGATCTGGCCTTCCGGTACGTCCAGCGACACGCCTTTGAGTACCAGGATCACGTGGTTGTAGATGACTTCGATATTGTTGACCGACAGCAGGTAGGGCGTAGGCGTTGCTTGCATGGCGGGGCTCCTTCCGGGGCCGGGGCCGCTGCCCCGGCCGGGTGGGTCTGGTGGGTGTGGCTTATTTCTCGGCAGCACAATCGCGCAGGGTGATGCCTTTTTCCTTCACGTATTTCTCGACCGAGGCCTTGATCAGCGGCAGCGTGA
>NZ_JBKBHK010000014.1:0-73750 GCF_046297735.1 Vogesella sp. | reverse complement strand
CGAGTCTGTTTGTCCTACCACCCCGCAGACCAGACCGACATTGCCCGCGAGTGGTGAAGAACAGGGCACACAAATATCCAACGAAAAATGCCAGTCAGCGTTAACTGACTGGCATTAAGCCCGAGGGCTGGCTTTTTTCATGGCTGGCGGTTTGTGTCTGATGCGGTGGTAGTTGGGCTTCGCTCAAACAGGCATGCCGTGCCACAGCGCACAAACCGTAGCCCGGATAAGGCATAGCCGCATCCGGGGTAATACTCGATAGCAATATTGCCTAATTATCTAGTCGCGGACGATTGCGCACCTGCTTTTTGAACAGTTCGGGATGTGATTTCTGCCACTGTTTCATCACCAGCAATGGTGTCTGATGCGCCAGCATCCTTGCGGCAGATGCTGGTTGTACAACAAGACATAACGCAGCAGCTTCGCCTCCAGATCTGGCCCAGACTCAAAGCGGTGCGTGGCCAGCACCTCACTGATACGCCCGTTGAAGCGCTCTACCATGCCATTCGTTTGTGGGTGGCGAGGCTTGGTTAGCCGGTGCTCGATCGCCAGCGCTACGCACAGCTGATCGAATTCATGGTGACCGCTGGCCTGCTTTTGCTTATTGAACAAACGGTCGGTGAACTCGCTACCGTTATCTGTGAGCAGGGTGCGGATGTGGCATGGGCTGGCTTTATGCAGCGCTGCCAAGAATTGCCTGGCCTCTTTCGCCGTCTTGCTAGGGCGTAACTGGGCAAATACCCACCGGGTAGCGCGGTCGATGGCGACAAACAGATAGCGGCGCGAGGTTTCATCCGGCATTTGCGGCAAGTACTTGATATCCATGTGGAAATAGCCTGGCTGGTAGGCTTTGAATGGCTTACTGGCCGGGGTGGTTGGCCGCGTATCCAGATCGCGTAAGTTGCCCACACCATGCCGCCGCAGACAGCGGTCCAGGCCGGAGCGGGAGACGTCCGGATTGAGGAATTCGCGTACGACGACAAGCAGATCGTCCAGGCCCAGACGGCAAAGCTTTCGCAGTTCAACCGCCACGATTTCTTGCGCCGGGCTGAGGGTAGTCTGCAGGCGGTGGGCGGTATGGGGCTGGTCCAACACGCTGTCGCGCTGCTTCCATTTGCGGATGGTGTGGATGCTGACATTGAAGCGTGCGGCCAACTCGGCAAGCGTGCCCACGGCGTGTTTGATTTCCTCGCGGATGGCGGGGGTGGTGCGGGCTTGTTTGTGCAGTTTGACGATCATGGTTTGGGCGCTCGGGAGAGTTGTAGCAGGATACCCATGACTTCTCGTGCTGTGTTCAGTTTGAATAGCTGATTGCTTATATGATCGTCAGGGATGCGACATTTAACCGACCAATACGTCTGAATCACCATCCTACACAGAAGCAATGCAATAAAGACCAATACACCACGTATCTTATCCACCTACAACGACCACCATGTCCTTTACGTGACTTATCCACCAAAAGAAACAAGTCATTAAAAACGTCCACAACCTTTATCGTTCTCGCACTCCCTCACTCGCATACTCCTCCAAAGTCTCAGAAGGTAGCGCGGATAAGGCATGTTAGCAACGCCGTTACAACTCGCAGGGTAGGCAAAGCGCAGCGTGCCCACCCCACTCTACACCACCACACACAACGCTGGCACGGCCGTTGGCTCTTGCCAATCCTTTCTCCAAGTCACTTCAATCAGCCCATGTAGTACGCTGAATTGCCAGACAAAATAAAACAGATGCAATAGCACTAATAACGAACGGAATGCCATAAAAAAATTGAATATCAAAAATAAGATACCCAGCCGCAACCATGAGAAAGAATTGTATAATTTCTTGAATACCAACAACTTGAGGAGCCACAATTGCAAAGAGCAAAGCGGCAAGCAGATTTGTACCAATAACAATAAAAACACCTAACCGGATCAAGCCCATCAAAGAATCAGCATACACAATTCGGTTTGCAAATACCATTCCGACAAATGCAGCAGGCAGCCCAAAAAACAGGCCAGAAAATTTCACAAAGAAAAACACATCCGGTCGAAATTTGAAAATAAAAGAAAGAATAGACATTATTATTGGCAAACCAACAACCGACACGATGGAAAACCAAACGGCACCAGCAAGTGCTATTTTATGTGATGGCTGCATATAAAATACCTCGCAGTATTAATATATAATGCATAAAAATTTCCGCCGTTTTTTTTACACGGCAGATTGGATTTACTCCGTTCACCGCCAATTTACATGAAATGCCCGTTCATCATACTGCTACGCCATGACAAAAGGGCAAGCCCGCAGGCTTGCCCTTGTTGTTACCTCTGTACCGCTACCGTGCAGCCATTTGGCGGCCAACGCTGTCGCGACGGCACGCTGCTGGGCACGGCCTTCGGCCTTTGCCCACCCTACCAAGCCAACGTTGGCCGCAATGGTGACTAACCGTGCCACGGCGCGTAGGGTGGGCAAAGCGCAGCGTGCCCACCATACCCCGCCACCACAGACAACGGTGGGCACGGCCGTTGGCCTTTGCCCACCCTACCAGGCCAAAGTTGGCCTCCAGCCCGTTACAGCGTGCCCACCAGCAGCAGTGCGCCCGAGGCGGCGATGGCGGCGCCTAGCGCGCGCAGCAGCATGGCGCTGCGCAGCGTACCCTGACCGACTGCCACCCCGGCAATGTGCAGCAGCGCGCTGGCCAGCATGAAACCGGCGGCGTAGGCGGCGCCGCTGGCGTCGGCCGGCATTTCCAGGCCGTGGGCCACGCCGTGGTATAGCGCAAAGCCGGCGATGGCGGCCAGCGCCAACAGGCGTGGCGGGCGCGCCAGCGCGGCCACCAGCAGGCCGCTAAGCAATACCGACAGCGCAATACCGCTTTCCAGCCACGGCAGTGCCACACCGGCTACGCCCAGCGCCGCGCCGGCAGCCAGCATCAGCACGAACAGCGCCGGGCCTTGCCAGCGCGCGTGGCCGCCCAGCTGCGCCGACCACAGGCCGACGGCGAACATGGCCAGCAGGTGGTCCAGGCCAGAGAACGGGTGGCCAAAGCCGTGGGCAAAGCCGTCGGCACCGTGGCCGGTGTGGGCCTGGGCGAGGCCCGCCGCAGTAGCCAGCAGGATAAATAGCAGGGGTTTACGCATGGTGAGCTCCTTCGGCATTCAGGGTGAGCATGCCTTTTTCTTCGATGAAACGGATGATGTCGGCCAGGCCGTGGCCGCTTTTGAGGTTGGAGAAAATGAACGGCCGCTCGCCGCGCATCTTGCTGGCGTCGCGGTCCATTACCTCCAGCGAGGCGCCCACCAGCGGCGCCAGGTCGATCTTGTTGATCACCAGCAGGTCGCTCTTGCAGATGCCGGGGCCGCCTTTGCGCGGGATCTTGTCGCCGGCGGACACGTCGATCACGTACAGCGTCAGGTCGGACAGCTCGGGGCTGAAGGTGGCCGCCAAGTTGTCGCCGCCGCTTTCGATGAAGATGACGTCGAGGCCGGGGTGACGGGCATTCAGCCGCGCCACGGCTTCCAGGTTGATGGAGGCGTCTTCGCGGATGGCGGTGTGCGGGCAACCGCCGGTTTCCACGCCGATGATGCGGTCTGGCGCCAGCGCTTCGTTGCGCACCAGAAACTGGGCGTCTTCCTGGGTGTAGATGTCGTTGGTGACCGCGGCCACGTTGTATTTGTCGCGCAGCGCCGTGCACAGCGCCCAGGTAAGGTGGGTCTTGCCGGAGCCCACCGGGCCGCCGATGCCGACGCGTAATGCTGCCTGTTTCATGCTGTGTCCTCTTTTGATCAAGACCGGAACAACCGGCTGTATTGGGTTTCGTGTTTCTGCGCCACCCAGGCGTACAGGGGGGCGAAATTACTGATGTCGTCTTCCGGCAGCTGCCAGGCGCGGGCAGCTGCGACGGCGAGCTCGGGCAGCAGGCTGGAGATCAGGCGCTGGCCGGCGCTCTGCCCCATCGGCATGGCCTTCATCAGTACCATCACCTGGTTTTCCAGCCAGCCCCACAGCCAGGCTTCCAGTGCCTGCTCGCCCGGCAATTGCAGGCAGCGGGCGGCCAAGGCCCACGCCACCGGCAGGCTCAGCGCCTCGCCGGCCGGCCACAGGGCAGCGTCGCCGCCTTCGGGCAGGCCCAGCAGCAGCTGGCGTAGCGAGTAGCCCATCTGCGTGCTTTCCAGCACCTGCTCGCGGCTGTCGCGGCTGGCCAGCAACTGCGCGTTAAGGCGTTGCAGCGCGGCCACGTCACCGCTTGCTGCCGCGCGGCAGCAAGCGGCCAGCACGGCGCCGTCAAACTGCGCCATCGGGCCGGCCAGCAGGTCGGCCAGCCAGCGCTGGGCGCTGGCTTCGTCGTGTACCAGGCCCAGGTCGAGCGCGGTTTCCATGCCTTGCGAGTAGCTGTAGCCGCCAATGGGCAAGCCGGGGCTGGCCAGGCGCAGCAGTTGCAGGCGGGTGGCGGTGGCGCTCATGGCTGGCCCCCGAACTGGTGGATTTTCGGCGCGTAGTGGAACGCCGCCTCCTGGCCATGCGAATGGTGATGGCCGCCACCGTAAGCACCGTGCTCCGGCGAGAAGCCTGCGGCCAACCTTTCCACCTGCAGGCCCATCTGCTGCAGCATGTCGGCCAGCACGTCGTCCTGCAGCAGGCGCAGCCAGCCGGCGCCGACTTCCACTTTCACGTGGCGGTTGCCCAGGTGGTAGGCCGCGCGCGCCAGCGTTACCGCGTCGTGGCAGGCCACGTGCAGCAGCGGCTCGGCGGCGGCTACCACGCGCACGCAACGGCCGTCGTCGGCCTGCAGCAGGTCGCCATCGCGCAGCGGCGGGCTGCCCGGCGGCAGCATCACGCCCACTTCTTCGCCGGCGGCGCTGCGGGTAAGCAGCCGCGTCTTGCAGCGGCGGTCAAAATCCAGCACCAGCTGGTCGGCCGGCTGGCCGCCGCTGGCGTGTTGTCGCAATACCAGCATGCTGGGTTCCTAGAACAGAAAGTAACGCTGCGCCATCGGCAGCACACTGGCCGGCTCGCACCACAGCAGTTCGCCGTCGGCACGTACCTGGTAGTTTTGCGGGTCCACCTCGATCACTGGCAGGTAATCGTTGTGGATGAGGTCGGTTTTCTGCACGCTGCGGCAGCCCTGCACCGCCACCAGCCGCTTCTTCAGCCCCAGCGCCTCGCCCACGCCGGCGGCCAGCGCCGCCTGCGACACAAAGGTGACGCTGCCGGCGGCAATGGCGCCGCCGTAGGCGCCGAACATCGGCCGGTAATGCACCGGCTGCGGCGTGGGGATGCTGGCGTTGGCGTCGCCCATCGCCGCGGCGGCGATGATGCCGCCCTTCAGGATCAGGCTGGGCTTCACGCCAAAGAACGCCGGCCGCCAGATCACCAGGTCGGCCAGCTTGCCTACCTCCACGCTGCCCACCTCGTGGGCAATGCCGTGGGTAATGGCCGGGTTGATGGTGTACTTGGCCAGGTAGCGCTTGATGCGGGCGTTGTCGTTGCCGGGGCCGTCGCCCGGCAGCGGGCCGCGCTGCTGCTTCATCTTGTCGGCGGTTTGCCAGCAGCGCAGGATGGTTTCGCCGACGCGGCCCATGGCCTGGCTGTCGGACGACATCATGGCGAAGGCACCCAGGTCGTGCAGGATGTCTTCGGCGGCGATGGTTTCGCGGCGGATGCGGCTTTCGGCAAAGGCCACGTCTTCGGCGATGGCCGGGTCCAGGTGATGGCACACCATCAGCATGTCCAGGTGCTCGTCGATGGTGTTGACGGTAAACGGCCGCGTGGGATTGGTGGAGCTGGGCAGTACGTTACGTTGGCCGCAGGCCTTGATGATGTCCGGCGCGTGGCCGCCGCCGGCGCCTTCGGTATGGTAGGTGTGGATGGTGCGGCCCTTGAACGCGGCCAAGGTGGCCTCGATGAAGCCGCCTTCGTTCAGCGTGTCGGTATGGATGGCCACCTGCACGTCCATCTCGTCGGCCACGCTCAGGCAGTTGTCGATGGCGGCCGGCGTGGTGCCCCAGTCTTCGTGCAGTTTCAGGCCGATGGCGCCGGCGCGTACCTGTTCGCGCAGCGGCTCCGGCAGGCTGGCGTTGCCCTTGCCGGTAAAGCCCAGGTTCATCGGAAACGCCTCGGCCGCTTTCAGCATCTGCGCCATATGCCACGGCCCCGGCGTGCAGGTGGTGGCATTGGTGCCGGTGGCCGGGCCGGTGCCGCCGCCAATCATGGTGGTGACGCCGGACATCAGCGCTTCGTCGATCTGCTGCGGGCAGATGAAGTGGACATGGGTGTCGATGCCGCCGGCGGTGACGATCATGCCCTCGGCGGCGATGATCTCGGTGGAGGCGCCGATCACGATGTCCACACCGGGCTGGATGTCGGGGTTGCCGGCCTTGCCGATGGCGGCGATGCGGCCGTTTTTCAGCGCGATATCGGCCTTCACGATGCCCCAGTGGTCCAGGATCAGCGCGTTGGTCAGCACCGTGTCGGCCACCTCGGCCGCCAGCGCCTGGCTCTGGCCCATGCCGTCGCGGATGACCTTGCCGCCGCCGAATTTCACCTCTTCGCCGTACACGGTGTAATCGTGCTCCACCTCGGCCAGCAAGCCGGTGTCGGCCAGCCGCACGCGGTCGCCGGTGGTGGGGCCGAACATCTCGGCGTATGCCTGTCTGCTGATTTTCATAATGCCCCCATCACCTTGCCCTGAAAGCCGTACACGCGGCGCAGGCCGTCCAGCGCCACCAGTTCCACGGTGCGCGTCTGGCCCGGCTCGAAACGCACGGCGGTGCCGGCCGCGATGTTCAGCCGGAAGCCGCGCGCCGCGTCGCGGTCGAACAGCAGCGCGTTGTTGACCTCGGCAAAGTGGTAGTGCGAGCCCACCTGTACCGGGCGGTCGCCGCTATTGGAAACCGGCAGCGTCAGCGTGGCGCGGCCAGCGTTGAGTTCGATCTCGCCGTCGGCGGCGAGGATTTCTCCGGGGATCATGGCCGGCTCCTAGACGATGGGTTGGTGGACGGTCACCAACTTGGTGCCGTCGGGAAAGGTGGCTTCTACCTGGATATCCGGAATCATCTCCGCCACGCCGTCCATCACGTCGTGGCGGGTCAGCAGCGTGGTGCCGTAGTGCATCAGCGCGGCCACGCTCTGGCCGTCGCGCGCCCCTTCCATGATGGCGGCGCTGATAAAGGCCACGGCTTCCGGGTAGTTCAGCTTCAGGCCACGCGCGCGGCGGCGTTCGGCCAGCAAGGCGGCGGTAAAGATCAGCAACTTGTCCTTCTCGCGGGGGGTCAGTTCCATAACAGTCCTTGGGTAGCGGCTAGGTCGCCCAGATGCGCGGTGCGTGCGCCGGGCGGCCGTGGGTAAAGGGGTGGATCAGGTGGCGAGCGGCGCGCAGCCAGGCCAGTGCGGCCTCGGCACCGTCGCCGACAAAGCGCGCCAGCCACACCTCGTCCAGTTGGCTGGCGGCGGCCTGGCCGGCCAGCGGCAGCGCCAGTACCGCGTCGTGCAGCGCGGGTGGCAGCGCCGGCCCGGCCCACAGCAGCGTGGCCACCACGCTGTGGCCGCCAAGGCCCACCGGCGACTGCAGCAGGGGGCTGTCGGCCGGCAGCACGGTGCGCTCGCTGTAGATCAAGCGGCCGTCGCGGTAGATATCGGCCTGCTGGCGCCAGCAGCCACGGCGGTACAAAAGGTTGGCCGCAGGGCGGCCCAGGCACACCACGTCGCCCCACAGCAGGCGGGCGTCGCCGGCCAGATCGACGCGGCTGGCAAAACGCACGTCGGCGCCATCGAACAGGATGGTTTCCTGCGGCAGCCACGCCAGCACGCTGCCGGCGGCCTGGCGGATGCTGATGTGCTGCCGTGCCGGGCGGCCAAAGCCGTCGTACCACTTGGCGGCGCCGGGGCTGGTGAGCAGTACCTCGCAGCCGGCCTGCAGCTCGATGTCCAGCGTCAGGCTGTCGCCGCCGGCCACGCCACCTGGCGGGTGCACGATGATGTGCTCGCAGCTGCCGTCGGCACCGATAAAGTGCTTCTGCACCCGTAGCGGGCCGCTATGGCGGCGCAGCACCGGAATGGTGCGGGCGCCGTCGCGGGCGTAGGCCAGTTGCAGGCTGGCAGGCCAGCCTTGCAGCAGGGACGGGGGGAGCAGAGCGGCAACAGCGTCGGGTTTCATCGGGCAGGCAGGGGGAAAGTCGGTTCGATAGCGGTATTGCAAGCCCCGTGCCAGTGCATGACACGGGGCAGGCCCGGCATTAGATGGCCAGCAGCTCGCGCACGCCGTCTTGCGGCATGGCCTTGCCCTGCCCGGCCTTGATCACCTCGCCGCGCGACATCACCACGTAGCGGTCGGCCAGCGCCTCGGCAAAGTCGTAGTACTGCTCTACCAGCAAGATGGCCATGTCGCCGCGTGCGGCCAACCTTTTGATCACGGCGCCGATGTCCTTGATGATGGACGGCTGGATGCCCTCGGTGGGCTCGTCCAGGATCAGCAGGCTGGGCTGGCTGACCAGCGCGCGGCCGATGGCCAGCTGTTGCTGCTGGCCGCCGGACAGGTCGCCGCCGCGGCGGTGTTTCATGTCGTGCAGCACCGGAAACATCTCGTACACGCTGGCCGGAATCTCGCGCCCCTGGCGGCCGCCAAAGCGCGCCAGCCCCATCTTCAGGTTTTCTTCCACCGTCAGCCGGGCAAAGATCTCGCGCCCCTGCGGCACGTAGGCCATGCCGCGCGCCACGCGCTGGTGCGGCGCCAGGCGCTGGATATCCTCGCCCTGCCACGCTACCGTGCCGCTCTTGGCGGCGATCTGCCCCATCAGGCAGCGCAGCAGCGTGCTCTTGCCCACGCCGTTGCGGCCCAGGATGCAGGTGACCTCGCCCACCGGCGCCTCGAACGCCACGTCGCGCAGGATGTGGCTACCGCCGTAAAACTGGTTGAGTTTGTCCACTTTCAGCATGATTCAGCGCCCCAAATACACTTCGATTACCCGCTCGTCGGCCTGCACCTGCGCCAGGCTGCCCTCGGCCAGCACGCTGCCTTCGGCCAGCACCGTCACCTTCTGCGCAATGCTGCCGACAAAGTCCATGTCGTGCTCCACCACCATCAGCGAGTGCTTGCCTTTCAGCGTCAGCAGCAGCTCGGCGGTTTTTTCGGTTTCGGCGTCGGTCATGCCGGCTACCGGCTCGTCCAGCAGCAACAGTTGCGGCTCCTGCGCCAGCAGCATGCCGATTTCCAGCCACTGCTTCTGGCCGTGCGACAACAAGCCGGCCTGGCGCTGGTGCTGCTCGGTGAGGCGGATGGTGGCCAGCAGCTCGCCGATGCGGTCGCGCTGCGTACCGGTAAGCCGCGAGCGCAGGCTGGCCCACACCGACTTGTTGCCGGCCAACGCCAGCGCCAGGTTGTCGTGCACGCTCATCGCCTCGAACACGGTGGGCTTCTGGAACTTGCGGCCGATGCCCAGCTGGGCGATTTCCGGCTCGGTATGGCGCGTGAGGTCGATGGTCTGGCCAAAGAACACGCTGCCGCTGTCGGGGCGGGTCTTGCCGGTGATGACGTCCATCATGGTGGTCTTGCCGGCGCCGTTGGGGCCGATGATGCAGCGCAGCTCGCCCACGCCGATGTCCAGCGTCAGTTTGTTCAGCGCGCGGAAGCCGTCAAAGCTGACGGTGACGTCGTCCAGGTACAGGATGGCGCCGTGGCGGGTATCCAGCTTGCCGTCCACCGGGTGGGCCAGGCCGCGGGCCTCGCCTTCCCAGTTTTCACGCTGGCTTTGGGTAGTGGATGCGGCCGACATTAGCGGTCCCCTTTCTTGCGCAGCAGGCCCAGCACGCCGTTGGGCAGCAGCAGCGTGGCGGCGATAAACAGGAAGCCCAGGAAAAACAGCCAGTACTCGGGAAACGCCACCGTGAACCAGCTCTTGGCACCGTTGACGATGGCAGCGCCCAGCACCGGGCCGATCAAGGTGCCGCGGCCACCCAGCGCCACCCAGATGGCGATTTCGATGGAGTTGCCCGGCGACATCTCGCTGGGGTTGATGATGCCGACCTGCGGCACGTACAAGGCACCGGCCAGCGCGCACAGCACCGCCGACAGCACCCAGATGGCCAGCTTGTAGTACAGCGGGTTGTAGCCGCAGAACATCAGCCGGCTTTCGGCGTCGCGGATGGCGGTGAGGATGCGGCCGAACTTGCTGTGCACCAGCCAGAACGCGCCCCACAGCGCCAGCGCCAGCAACAGCACGGTGGCGGCAAACAGCACGGCGCGGGTGGCCGGCTCGGCAATGCCGAAACCGAGGATGCGCTTGAAGTCGGTAAAGCCGTTGTTGCCGCCAAAGCCGGTTTCGTTGCGGAAGAACAGCAACATGGCGGCAAAGGTCAGCGCCTGGGTCATGATGGAAAAGTACACGCCCTTGATGCGCGAGCGGAACGCCAGCCAGCCGAACACCAGCGCCAGCAGGCCCGGCACCAGCACGATCACCAGCAGCGCCCAGGCAAAGTGCTCGCTGCCTTGCCAGAACCACGGCAGTTCTTTCCAGTCCAGAAACACCATGAAATCGGGCAGATCGCTCTGGTAATTGCCGTCGCGGCCGATCTGGCGCATCAGGTACATGCCCATGCCGTAACCGCCCAGCGCAAAGAACAGGCCGTGGCCCAGGCTGAGCAGGCCGGTATAGCCCCACACCAGGTCCATCGCCAGCGCCACGATGGCGTAGCACAGGATCTTGCCGGTAAGGGTGAGCGTGTACGCCGACACGTGCAGCGCGTGGCCTTCCGGCAGTGCCCAGTGCCCCAGCGGTAACAGCAGCAGCAAGCCCAGCAGCAGGCCCAGGCCCAGCGTGGTGGCACGCGGCCCGGCGGCGGCGGCCAACTTGAGAGAGTAAGGTTGTGACATGGCAGGCCTCAGTCGAGCACGCGGCCCTTCAGGGCAAACAAGCCCTGCGGACGCTTCTGGATGAACAGGATGATGAATACCAGGATCAGGATCTTGGCCAGCACGGCACCCAGCGACGGCTCGATCACCTTGGCCAGCATGCCCAGGCCCAGCGCACCGGCCACGGTACCGGCCAGCTGCCCTACCCCGCCCAGCACCACCACCATGAAGCTGTCGATGATGTAGCCCTGGCCCAGGTCCGGCCCCACGTTGCCGATCTGGCTTAACGCCACGCCGCCCAGCCCGGCAATGCCGGAACCCAGGCCAAAAGCCAGCATGTCCACGCGGCCGGTGGGCACGCCCACACTGTCGGCCATGCGGCGGTTCTGGGTAACAGCGCGCACGAACAGGCCAAGCCGGGTGCGGTTCAGCAACAACCAGGTCAACACCAGCACGGCGGCAACAAAGGCGATGATGGCCAGCCGGTTGTACGGCAGCGTCAGCGTGGTGGACAGCGCAATGCCGCCGGACAGCCACGCCGGGTTGGCCACCTCCACGTTTTGCGCGCCAAACGCCACGCGTACCGCCTGCATCAGCATCAGGCTGATACCCCAGGTGGCGAGCAGCGTTTCCAGCGGGCGGCCGTACAGGTGGCGGATGACAAGCCGCTCCAGCAGCATGCCTACCGCAGCGGTGACGACGAAGGCCGCCGGCAATGCCGCCAGCAGGTAGTAATCGAACGCCGCCGGCCACTGGCTACGGAACAGGTTCTGCATCAGCCAGGTGGTATAGGCGCCCAGCATCAGCATCTCGCCGTGCGCCATATTGATGACGCCCAGCAGGCCGTAGGTAATGGCGAGCCCCAGCGCGGCCAACAGCAGGATGGAGCCCAGGCTGATACCGCTGAACAGGTGGCCGATGAGGTTGTAGCCAAACTGCGTGGCCTTGATGCTGGCGATGGCTTCGCCGGCAGCACGGCGCACGTCGGCGTTTTCTTGCGGGTTGTCCGCCAGCGGCTGCAGCAGCGTCAGCAGGCCGGGGTCGCTGGCTTCACCCAGCACCGCAATCGCGGCCAACTTGTCGGCGGTGGACGGGCCGCCGAGTTGCAGCGTGGCAGCGGCCAGACGCAGCGCGTCACGCACGCTGTCGTCGGTTTCGATCTGCAGCCGCTTTTGCAGCAGCGGCAACAGCGCAGGGTTGGCCGCGTCCTGGATGGCCTTGACGGCATTCAGCCGCCCGCCGCTGTCTACGGCGTTCAGGCCGCTGGCGGCGTGGAAGGTTTGCAGCGCGCTGCGCACGCTGTTATTCAACGGCACGCTATCGGTGCCGTCGGGTACGCTGTCTACCGGCTGGCCACTGTCGGCGTCCAGCCATAGCTCGCCTTGCTGGATAAAGAAGCGGGTAGCGTCCGGGTCGGCCAGCAAACGGCCTTCTTCCAGCGCAGCTACCGCGGCACTACGTGCAGCATTGGGTGCGGCAGCCCAGCCGGCAATCAGCTCCGCGCGGGTGGCCGGGTCGGCCGCAGCCAGCTCGGCGGCGGGGCTGGCCGCAAAGGCCGGCGCCCACAGCAGGCTGCAGGCCAGGACGGCCATCAGGTGCTTGAGCTTGTTCATGAGGAGGGTCCTTGCAAAAAAACGGGCTGCGCAGGGCAGCCCGGGGAATACCGCTGGTCTGCTACCGGCCGACATCAGCGACGGCCGGATGGCGGTAGCGGCGATCAGGACTTGGTTTTCACCGGGGTGT
This sequence comes from Vogesella sp., assembly GCF_046297735.1. Lineage (NCBI taxonomy): Bacteria > Pseudomonadati > Pseudomonadota > Betaproteobacteria > Neisseriales > Chromobacteriaceae > Vogesella > Vogesella sp. The sequence goes on along the minus strand of NZ_JBKBHK010000014.1, from coordinate 61,176 downwards.
CCGACTTTTTGTCGTTGCCGGGGATGAACGGGCTCCACGGCTGAGCGCGGATCGGGCCCTTGGTTTTCCACACCACCGAGAACTGGCCGTTGGGCTGCACTTCGCCGATCATCACCGGCTTGTGCAGGTGGTGGTTTTTCTCGTCCATCTTCAGCGTGTAACCGGACGGTGCCTTGAAGCTGATGCCGGCCATGGCCTTGCGAACGGCGGCCACGTCGGTGGTGCCGGCTTTCTTCACTGCCTCGGCCCACATATTGATGCCCACGTAGGTGGCTTCCATCGGGTCGTTGGTGACCAGCTTGTCGGCGCCGCTCATGCCCTTCTTGGCAGCCCAGGCCTTGTAGGCGGCAATCCACTTGCTGTTGACCGGGTTCTTCACGCTCATGAAGTAGTTCCAGGCAGCCAGGTGGCCCACCAACGGCTTGGTGTCGATGCCTTTCAGCTCTTCTTCACCCACTGAGAAAGCCACCACCGGCACGTCGGTGGCTTTCAGGCCCTGGTTGCCCAGCTCCTTGTAGAACGGCACGTTGGAGTCGCCGTTGATGGTGGAGATGACCGCGGTCTTGCCACCGGCAGCAAACTTCTTGATGTTGCCGACGATGGTCTGGTAATCGCTGTGGCCGAACGGGGTGTACACCTCCTGGATATCGCTATCCTTCACGCCTTTGGATTTCAGGAACGCACGCAGAATCTTGTTGGTGGTACGCGGGTACACGTAGTCGGTACCCAGCAGGAAGTAGCGCTTGGCGCTGCCGCCTTCCTTGCTCATCAGGTATTCCACCGCCGGAATGGCTTGCTGGTTCGGTGCGGCGCCAGTGTAGAACACATTGGGCGACAGCTCTTCACCCTCGTACTGCACCGGGTAGAACAGCAGGCCGTTCAGCTCTTCGTATACCGGCAGTACCGATTTACGCGACACGGAGGTCCAACAGCCGAAGGTGACAGCCACCTTGTCGCGGGTCAGCAGCTGGCGCGCCTTTTCGGCAAACAGCGGCCAGTTCGACGCCGGGTCTACCACCACCGGCTCCAGCTTCTTGCCAAGTACGCCACCTTTGGCGTTGATTTCGTCGATGGCGAACAGCGCCATGTCCTTGAGCGAGGTTTCCGAAATGGCCATGGTGCCAGACAGCGAGTGCAGCACGCCCACCTTGATGGTATCGGCCGCAGCGGCCTGGGCGCTGAAACCGGCCGCCAGCAGCGACAGGGTGATAACAGAAGACTTCAGAACGAGACGGCGAGTGGTCATGGCAAAGCTCCCTGATGAACGGTTGGTTTTGTTGCAGTGCGAGATCAGGTTACGGTGCCGTCACGCTGGCAGGAATACGTCAAATAGCGTACATGATGCAGCGCAGCAAACGAGACAGTGCCACGACGACGATGTAGCCGGCACTGAAGCATTTCAATAGAAAAAAACCAAAAGATACCCAACAGTTGTTTTAAAGAAAGACAAACGGCGACCAATATGCGCCAAGTACTGACTGTCGTTGAGGAAACACCATGCAGGCGTTGTTGATGATATGTGGAGGGCTGCTGTTATTGCTGCTGATTCAGCTATTGGCTCGGCTAAGCGGCATCATCAGTCAGGCCAATGCTTCCTTGTTGTTTATCCTGCTGTGGCTGGTCGTGGCCGCCAACACCCTGGTAGCCGACCGTCATCACCCGGGCTACGAAGCCGTGCAAGCTTGGCCCATGTTTGTGCTGGTATTTGCCATACCGGCACTGGCCGCACTATGGTTGTGGCAACAGCTGAGACGTTAGGGCCTATTAACACTGTTCCTTGCGCAGGCACTCGCTAAATGGGGTACTTTTTTTGTCAAACCGTCCAGCTAGCGATCGCACCGCTACACCCGGTTTTGTGCTTTGCCTCTTGCCAAGCTTAGCCGTATCACGAATAGCGTTAACAGGCCTGACTGACCAATGAAAACCGCCACCCTAGAGGTGGCGGTGGCATCTGCAGGTAATGCAGCTTGCTCAGACAAACAAATCGGAATCACGCGCCGGCATCAGTAACACCATCTTGCCCCCAGCCTTACCCTGCTCCCCCAACTGATGTGCTTCTGCTGCCTGCTGCATGGAAAGCGTACGCACAATGGGCAGTGACAAGTGCCGGCGCAGCAGGCCCGCCAGCACCTGGCCACGCGGCTGAGTCTGCACAAAAACGCCCCTGGCCGACGCGGCCAAGGCGCGTTGTTCTGCTGGAGGCTGTACCGTAGACACCAGCACGCCACCCGGTCGCAGATATGACCACGATATATCCTGTATCGGCCCGCCTAAGGTATCCAGCACCACATCCATGTCCTTCACCACGGCGTCAAGGCCATCTTGCTGATAGCCCACCACCAGATCGGCGCCCAGCGCCTGTAACTGCGCGGTGGCCAAGCCCTTACTGGCCGCCACCACATAGGCCCCCATCTGTCGTGCCAGTTGTACTGCCACGCGCCCTAGCGAGCCTGCAGCCCCATGCACCAACACGCGCTGGCCAGGCTGTAAGGCAGCAGCCTCCACCAATGCGGTCCATGCTGCCTGTGCCGGCGTAGGCAAAGCGGCAGCCTCCATGAAAGACATGCCTTCCGGCATGCGCGCCACCTGCTGCGCAGGCACTACCGCATACTCGGCATAACTGCCATATTCACCCAGCTGAGCATAAAAGCAGACCGCATCTTCCAGCTCGAAACCACGCACATCGCCAGCCAGGGCTACGACAATGCCGGCCCCGTCCAGACCTGGAATGAATGGTAGTGGCTTATCCATCACGCCAGCCATGGCTCCAGCACGCAGTTTCCAGTCCAGTGGATTGACACCGGCAGCTATTACCCTTATCAGCAAACTGCCGGGTACCAACTGTGGAATGGGCACTTCGTCCAGTTGCAATACCTCAGGTCCACCGAAACGATGTACGCGCATGGCTTTCATTCTGTTGCTCCCGCTAGCGATCGTGACAATTTGCAGTATGCGGGCTACCGATTATTGCATTTATCGAACAAAAACTTTTTAATAAGCCATATATGGAACAAAAGCGACAGTTTCACCACACTCCAGCCTTGGACGACATGGCGCTGTTTGTCGCAGTGGTACGCCATGGCAGCTTCCACGCTGCCAGCGAAGCGCTAGCCATGCCCGGCGCCACCTTGTCGCGGCGTATTGCGGCAATGGAAAAACGCTTGGGCGTCCGCCTGCTGGAACGCACTACGCGCCGTGTCGCGCTGAACGAAGCTGCGCGTATGTTCTATGAACGCTGCGCAGTGCTGGTGGATGAGGCGGCGCAAGTAGAGGCCCTGCTGCACACACCTCCGGCTGACAGACCACAACAATTACGACTGGCCGTGACTGCCGATATCGCACGACACTGGCTGGCCCCGCTGCTACCTGCTTTCTGTCGCCTGCATCCACAGCTGTCTCTGGACATAGACCTGACGGCGCGTGACGACAACAGTGAAGCAGCTGATCTGACCCTACGTCAGGGCAGCCTGCGTCAGGCTGAACGCGCGCTATGGCCACTGCTATCTCTACCGCAAGGCATGTTTGCCGCGCCGGCTTACCTGGCCCGGCAAGCGGCGCCGCGCACGCCGGACGAGCTGCTGCAACACGATTGTTTGGGGCCGGCACCACGCTGGCGGCTGCAAGGCCCGGGAGTGACGGGGGAGGTTCGCCTTCGACACAGCATCATCGTCAGCGACCTCGACATCCAGCGCGAACTCGCCGAACAGGGCGCCGGCATTGCCATGCTGCCGCACAGCCTGGTGCAAGACAGCGTGCGGCACGGCAGGCTGGTGCCGCTGCTCGCCGGCTGGAGCTGCGCGCCATTGACACTGCTGGCACTGGCCGGTACCACCCCACCGCTGCCGCTGGCCTCAGAACTGGCGATGTTTCTGCAGCAGCGGCTGGCGCTGGGCTAGCGCCGCGCCCTGACGGCAGCGGCGGGTACCAGGCGGCGTTGACGACGCTAAGCACTGCCGCTAGCCGCACCACGCAGACGGGCAATCGCCAGGCTAGCGGCGGCGGTGCGCGTTTCCACCGCCAGCTTGTCGAACACATGTTCCAGATGCTTGTTCACCGTGCGCGGGCTCATGCCCAGGATGTCGGCAATGTCACGGTTGGTCTTGCCCAGGCTTAGCCAGTGCAGTACCTCGGCTTCGCGCTGGGTCAGCCGGAAGGCGCCCATCAGCGTCTGGATGCTGGCTTCGTCGTTTTCCTCGCGCAACACCACCAGCCACTCCTCGTCGCCGGTCTGGTCGTGAAAACTGGCCAGCAGGCGGCGGCCTTGCTGGGTGGCCAGTAGCGGTGGCTGTTCGCTGCCGGCCAGGCGGGCGGCCTGCGCGGCACGGGTCCACGCCAACAGCGCCGGCGGTGCCAGCTCGCACGGCCCGAAGTAATGCTCGATCAGCCGCCGTGCCAGCGCCGTCTGCCACACCAGGCGCCCGTCGCGCACGGCAATGGCGATAGTGGCCTGGCCGAAGGCATCCAGCGCGCTGCTGGCCTGGGTAATCTGGCGCGCGCTCTGGATATGGGCGGCAATGCGGGCCAGCACCTCGGGCGGGCGTAGCGGTTTGGTGACGTAGTCGGCGCCGCCGGCGGCAAAGGCGGCCACCACGTGCTCGCTCTCGGTCAGCCCGGTCATGAACACGATGGGAATATGGCGGGTACTGAACGCCGCCTTCAGCCGCCGCGCCACCTCGAAACCGTCCAGCCCCGGCATGACTGCGTCCAGCAGCACCACGTCCGGCAGCGACAGCCGTGCGCGCTGCAACGCCGCCTCGCCGTCGGTAGCCACCAGCACCGTGTAGCCAGCATCATCCAGCGCGTCGTGCAGCAAGGACAGGTTATCCGGCTGATCATCGACGATCAGCACCACGTTGCGGGCGCGTTCACCCGTTACCAGCGTCATGGTTTTTCCTCCGTCAGCAAGCCACGATGCAGCAGCTCGCGCAGCGCCTCGAACTGGAACTGGCGCACGTGCTCGCTAGCCACACGCACGAACTCGGCATAGGCGGCGTCCAGTGCGGCCAACCTGGCCAGCTCTTGGCGCAGGCCGCGTACATAGCCCAGCTCGGCTGCCTCCAGCAGGCCGGCCAGCTCGGCAGCCGGCGGCAGCATCAGCTCGCCTGGCGACACAAGGTTGGCCGCCGCGGCCGGCGCCGGCTCACCGGTTTGCCACTGCAGGCCCAGGCGCTGACCTATCCAGTCCAATAGCTCCTCCACCCGGATCGGTTTCAGGATGAAATCGTCGCTGGCAATGCCGGCGTCGTTGTCCTGCCCTTTGTCGAAGGCATTGGCCGAGATCACCGCCAGCTGTGCCTGGCAGCCACGCTGACGCAGGCGGCGCAGCGTTTCCCAGCCGTCGATGCCGGGCATGGCCAGGTCCATGAACACCAGCTGCGGCTGGAAGGCGTCCACCATGGCCAGGCAGTCGTAGCCGCTGGCCGCCTGCGCCACCTCGAAGCCCAGCGCGCTCAGCACGCCAGCCAGCATTTCGCGGTCGATGGCTTCGTTATCCACCAGCAGGATGCGCTGGCGCGGGCCGGCGTAGCCGATGCGGTTGCGGCGTGGCAGCTCGCTGGCCGCTACCGCCGCGTGCACGTGCGGCAGGAACAAGCGCACGCTGAAGTGGCTACCCTGCCCCGGCGTGCTGTGTACGGTGAGCTCGCCGCCCATCAAGTCAGTGAGCATCTTGCTGATGGTCAGCCCCAGGCCGTTGCCGCCGGCACCGCTGGCGCTACCGCGCTCGAATGGCTCGAAGATGCGGGCCAGCTCGTCGGCAGCAATGCCGGGGCCGGTGTCGATCACGTCGAAGGTGGCCATCTCGCCGCGATACTGCAGCGCAAAGCGCACGCTGCCGCGACGGGTGAACTTCACCGCATTGCCCAGCAGGTTGATCAGGATCTGGCGTAGCCGCTTTTCGTCGGCGCGCACCACCTGGGGTAAATGCGGCGCCGGCTGGTACTCGAACAGCAGGCCCTTGTTGCGTGCCTGCAGCTCGAACATGGCCACCAGCTGGCGCAGAAAGGCGTCGAAATCCAGCGCGCGGATGGCCAGCTGCAGCTTGCCGCTTTCGATGCGGGCGATGTCCATGCTGCCTTCGATCACCGATAGCAGGTGCTCGCCGCTGCGGCGTATCACCTCCAGCGCCTGGTGGCGCGACGGCGGAATGGCCGGGTCGCCGTCCAGGATCTGCGCGTAACCCAGAATGCTGTTCAGCGGCGTGCGCAGCTCGTGGCTGATGGCGGACACGTAGCGGCTCTTGGCCTGATTGGCTTGCTCGGCCGCTTCGCGGGCGCGCTTGAGCTGCTCGTCGGTGCGGCGGTGCGACTCGATCTCGGCCAGCAGCCGCGCCGTCTGGCGGTTGGACTCCTGCTGCGCCACCTCACGGCTGCGCGCAGTCAGTACCATCCACCACGCCACCACACCGCTCACCAGCAGCAGCACGGCAAACAGCCGCCAGAACAATTGCGGCAGCCAGCCATCGTAGCCACCGGCCACCGCGCCCTGCCACTCGATGTAATACAGCAGGCCCAGTACCAGTAGCAACACGCCGATAATGCAGGTCATCAGCAACAAATAATGACCCAGCCCGTGAGCAAGATAGGGTTGCAAGCTACGTGGCAGTAGCCGGCGCAGCAGTGCTGCCCACTGCGCAGCCAACCTGGCCTGCGGCTTGCAGGCGTCGCCGCAGCGCACGTCCAGCGTGCAGCACAGTGAACAGATCATGCCCTGATACGCCGGGCACGATGCCATGTCTTCGGCTTCGTAATCGCGCTCGCACACCACGCAGCGGTACTGGCTGGCGGCGGCGACCAAGGTTGGCCGCGCGCTGTAGTAGCGCCCGGCCGTTACCCAGGCCAGCAGCGGCGCCGTAACAAAGGCCACCGCCATCGCCACAAATGGCGCCAAGGGCTGCCAGTGCACGCCGAAGAGGCCAACATGGGTGGCAATCGACAGCAAGGACGCCAGCGCCATGGCGCCGACGCCGACCGGGTTGATGTCGTACAGGTAGCTGCGGCGGAACTCGATGCCGCGCGGGCTCAGCCCTAACGGCTTGTTCACCACCAGGTCGGCTACCACCGCCATGATCCACGAGATGGCGATATTGGAATACAGCCCCAGCACCTGGCCCAGTGCGTGAAACACCTCCAGCTCCATCAATAACAAGGCAATGGACAGGTTGAATACCACCCACACCACGCGGCCGGGGTGGCTGTGGGTGAGGCGCGAAAAGAAATTGGACCACGCCAGCGAGCCTGCATAGGCATTGGTGACATTGATTTTCAGCTGCGACACCAGCACGAACAGCGTGGTGGCGGCAATGGCCAGCGTGGTGTTGTCGAACACATGGGCAAAGCCGATCAAATACATCTGGTTGGGGTCGACTGCACGCTCGGCGGGCACGCCGTTGCGCAGCGCCAGCCAGGCCAGCAAGGCGCCACCCAGCATCTTCAGCACGCCGGGCAACACCCAGCCCGGCCCACCCACCATCACCGCCAGCAGCCACTGCCGACGGTTGGCCGCGGTGCGTGGCGGCATGAAGCGCAAATAGTCGGCCTGTTCACCCATCTGGGTGATCAGCGCAATGCCTACTGTCAGCGCCGCACCAAACAGATGCAGGTCAAACGCCTGCGGTGCATTGTTTGCACCAGCGTAGCGCCACAAGCCGGCCAGCGCCTGCGGCTCGTGCCACAACACGAAAACATAAGGCAGTACCAGCAGGCACAGCCAGAGCGGCTGCGTCCACACCTGCAGCCGGCTGATAGCCGTCACGCCGTGCATCACCAGCGGCAGCACCACCAAGGCGCAAATCAGATAGCCCCACTGCGGCGGAATGCCAAAGCCCAACTCCAGTGCATAGGCCATGATGGCCGCTTCTAGCGCAAAAAAGATGAAGGTAAACGAGGCGTAAATCAGTGAGGTGATGGTAGAGCCGATGTAGCCGAAGCCGGCTCCCCGGGTCAGCAGGTCCATGTCCACACCGTGGCGGGCGGCGTACAGGCTGATCGGCAGCCCGGCCAGGAAGATGATCAGCCCGCTGGCCAGGATGGCCCAGAACGCGTTCAGGAAGCCGGCCTCCACCATCATGGTGGCGCCCACCGCCTCCAGCACCAGAAACGACGCAGCGCCGCCCACCGCGGTATTGGCTACCCGCCACGCCGACCAGCGCCGGAAGCGCTGCGGGGTAAAACGCAGCGCGTAGTCTTCCAGCGTTTCGCTGGCCACCCAGCGGTTGTAGTCGCGCCGCAGCGTAACGACAGTCTGGGGATGAGGAGGAGGCACATTCGCGGACATGCAACCCTTCTGGCAAGAAGCGGGCCAAGCCACGCCCCGGCCCGCCGTAGCGCGTGCCAGGCATGAAAAAAGCGCACCGGGCGGTGTTAATGCCAGTCAGTTAGTGCTGACTGGTTTTTTTGTTTAGGGGTTTGTTGCGTTGAAGTACGCTAGTGTGTCCGCTATGCGGACGATGATTAGATGCCGGTTCCGCCCGGCAGACGGGAAAGGGGGCGGATTGCCGCCCCCTTTTCATTCCCCCGCAACCCGGGGCTGCTCGAAACCCCGTCCAAAATGGCACGCCCCAGGCGCCGCCGAACTCGCCCCTCGCTAACGGCTCGGTGCTCAAACAAATCGGCGTCTTAAAACCTGGGGCGCACCATTTTGACCGGCTCGCGCCAACGGGATGGGGCGCTTCACTCACGCCCTACCAATTGATAGCCAAGTACATTCAACTAACTGACTAGCATTAACCGGGCGGGTGCGCTTTACCTATCAGGCAGCTGCGGCCAACCTTGGCACGGTCAGGCGGCGGCCGGGACGTCCGGCTTGCAGTTGAAGGTCTGGGTGACCGTACCGTCGGCGTCCACGCTTTCCAGCCGTACGTCAAAGCCCCACAGTCGGGCCACGTGTTTCAGCACCTCCTGCGCACTGCCGGCCTCCAGCGGCTTGCGGTTGTGCATGCTGTGGCGTAGCGTCAGGCTGCGGTCGCCGCGCAGGTTGACGTTCCATACCTGGATGTTGGGTTCGCGCGAGCCCAGGTTGTACTGCTCCGACAGCATCTGGCGGATGCGGCGGTAGCCGCGGTCGTCGTGGATGGCGGCCACTTCCAGCTTGTCGTCGCGGTCGTCGTCGCGGATGGCGAACAGGCGGAAGTCGCGGATCAGCTTGGGCGACAGGTATTGCGAGATGAAGCTTTCGTCCTTGAAGTTCTTCATCGCGAATTCCAGCACCGGGCGCCACGGCGTGCCGGCAATATCGGGGAACCACTCGCGGTCTTCGTCAGTGGGCGCCTCGCAGATGCGCTTGATGTCCTGGTACATGGCAAAACCCAGCGCGTACGGGTTGATGCCGTTGTACCAGCGGGCGGTAACCGGCGGCTGGTACACCACATTGGTGTGGCTTTGCAGGAACTCCATCATGAAGCCGTCGGTCACCTGGCCCTTCTCGTACAGGCGGTTCAGCAAGGTGTAGTGCCAGAACGTGGCCCAGCCTTCGTTCATCACCTGGGTCTGGCGCTGCGGGTAGAAGTACTGCGCCACCTTGCGCACGATGCGCACGATCTCGCGCTGCCACGGCTCCAGCAGCGGCGCCGACTTCTCGATGAAGTAGAGCAGGTTTTCCTGCGGCTCGGCCGGAAAGCGCGGCGCGGCCTTGGCGCTGTCGTCGCGTTCGCGGCGCGGGATGGTGCGCCACAGGTCGTTGACCTGCGTCTGCAGGTAGGCCTCGCGCTCGTGCAGGCGGGCTTGCTCTTCGGCCAGCGACAGCTTTTGCGGCCGCTTGTAGCGGTCCACGCCGTAGTTCATCAGCGCGTGGCAGCTGTCCAGCAGCTCTTCCACCGCATCGATGCCGTAGCGTTCTTCGCAACGGCTGATGTACTGGCGGGCAAACACCAGGTAGTCGATGATGGCGCTGGCGTCGGTCCAGGTGCGGAACAGGTAGTTGCCCTTGAAGAAGCTGTTGTGGCCGTAGGCGGCGTGCGCGATCACCAGCGCCTGCATCGTCATGGAGTTTTCTTCCATCAGGTAGGCGATGCAGGGGTTGGAGTTGATCACGATTTCATACGCCAGCCCCATCTGGCCGCGCTTGTAGCTTTTTTCGGTGCTGACAAAGTGCTTGCCGAAGCTCCAGTGGTGGTAGTTCACCGGCATGCCTACCGACGAGTAGGCGTCCATCATCTGCTCGGCGGTAATGATCTCCAGCTGGTTGGGGTAGCAGTCCAGCTGGAACTCGTTGACCGCGATGTCGCGGATGGCTTTGTCGTACTCGGCAATCAGGTCGAAGGTCCATTCGGACCCGGTAGAGATCGGTGTCATGGTGCTGCCCTCCTCTTGCGCTGCGGTCTGCGGCCAACCTTAACGGGTGGCCGGCTGCCGCTTGAAGAGTTCGCGGAAAACCGGATAGATATCAGCCGGCGAGCGGATTTTCTGCATGGCAAAGTGCTTGCTTTGCTCGCCCACGCGCAGGTACTCGTACCACAGGTTTTGCGGCTCGCCTTCGGTGATTTCGATGTACGCGTAGTACTGGCACCACGGCAGGATGTTTTCCTGCAGGATCTTGCCGCAGTTGGCCGAGTCGCTGTCCCAGTTGTCGCCGTCGGACGCCTGGGCGGCATAGATGTTCCATTCGCTGTTGGCATAGCGTTTCTTCACGATATCGGCCATCAGGTTCAACGCCGACGACACCACGGTGCCGCCCGATTCGCGCGAGTGGAAGAAGTCGTGCTCGTTCACCTCCACCGCACTGGTGTGGTGGCGGATGAACACCACTTCGATCTTCTCGTAATTGCGCTGCAAGAACAGGTACAGCAGGATGAAGAAGCGCTTGGCCATGTCCTTCTTGCCCTCGTCCATCGAGCCGGACACGTCCATCAGGCAGAACATCACCGCCTTGCTGGTGGGTTTGGGCTGTTTGACGCGGTTGTTGTAGCGCAGGTCGAACGGGTCGATGAACGGGATGTGGTTGATCTTTTCGCGCAGCGCATGGATGTGGCGACGGCGCTCGCGCACTTCCACGCCGTTGTCGTCGTCCGACTCCAGCAGCGTGTCCAGGTCTTCTTCGGCTTCGCGCAGGCGGGCCAGCGTGGGTGCCGCCATGGCCACGCGCCGCGCTAGCGCACCGCGCAGGCTGCGCACGATGCTGATGTTGGCCGGCGTGCCGTCGTTGGTGTAGCCGGCGCGCACCGGTTTCATCTCTTCGATGCCCATCAGTTGGGTTTTCACCAGGTTGGGCAGCGCCAGGTCTTCGAAGAACACGTTCATGAATTCTTCGCGCGACAGCTGGAAGGCAAAGTCGTCTTCCCCCTCGCCTTCGTTGCTGGCTTTGCCACCGCCACCACCGCTACCGCCGCCCTGCGGCCGCTTGATGCGGTCGCCTTCGATGAACTCCTCGTTGCCCGGGTGCACGTGCTCGCCCACACCGCCACGGCCGTGGTGGAACGACGGCTCCGAGATGTCCTTCACCGGAATGGACACGTTCTCGCCGCTTTCAATGTCGGTGATGCTGCGCCCCTTGATGGCCTTGCCGACGGCTTCCTTGATCTGGGCTTTGAAACGGCGCAAAAAGCGCTCGCGGTTGACGGCGGATTTGTTCTTGCCGTTCAGTCTTCTGTCGATAATGTGCGACATGCTTGCCTCCTAGCCGTGTTGTCACGGTGACGGGTTGGCCGCAACCGCGTTGCGGCCAACCCTGTGCCGTTACTGCTCAGGACGACTTGCGTACACGCAGATACCATTCGCACAGCAGGCGTACCTGCTTCGGCGTGTAGCCCTTGGTGACCATGCGGTTGACGAAGTCTTCGTGTTTCTTGGCTTCGTCGGCACTGGCCTTGGCGTTAAAGCTGATCACCGGCAGCAGCTCTTCGGTGTTCGAGAACATTTTCTTCTCGATCACGGTGCGCAGCTTCTCGTAGCTGGTCCAGGTCGGGTTGTTGCCGGCATTGTTGGCCCGGGCCCGCAGTACGAAGTTGACGATCTCGTTGCGGAAGTCTTTCGGGTTGGAGATGCCGGCAGGCTTCTCGATTTTTTCCAGCTCTGCGTTCAGCGAGGTACGGTCGAAGTTCTCGCCGGTATCCGGGTCGCGGTACTCCTGGTCCTGGATCCAGAAGTCGGCAAAGGTGACGTAACGGTCAAAGATGTTCTGGCCGTACTCGCTGTAGCTTTCCAGGTAGGCGGTCTGGATTTCCTTGCCGATGAACTCCACGTACTTGGGCGCCAGGTACTCCTTCAGGAAAGTCAGGTATTTCTGCTCGGTGTCGGCCGGGAACTGCTCGCGCTCTACCTGCTGTTCCAGCACGTACATCAGGTGTACCGGGTTGGCCGCCACTTCGGTGTGGTCGAAGTTGAACACCTTGGACAGGATCTTGTAGGCAAAGCGGGTGGACAGGCCGTTCATTCCCTCGTCCACGCCGGCAAAGTCGCGGTATTCCTGGTGCGACTTGGCCTTCGGATCGGTGTCTTTCAGGTTTTCACCGTCGTACACCAGCATCTTGCTGTACAGGCTGGAGTTTTCCGGGTCTTTCAGCCGCGACAGCACGGCAAACTGCGCCATCATCTTCAGCGTGCCCGGTGCGCACGGCGCGCCACCCAGCGAAGAGTTGCGGATCAGCTTGTCGTAGATCTTGATCTCGTCCGACACGCGCAGGCAGTACGGCACCTTCACGATGTAGATACGGTCGAGGAAGGCTTCGTTGTTCTTGTTGTTGCGGAACTGCTTCCATTCGCTTTCGTTGCTGTGCGCCAGCACGATGCCGTCGAACGGAATGGCGCCAAAGCCTTCGGTGCCCTTGAAGTTGCCTTCCTGGGTGGCGGTCAGCAGCGGGTGCAGCACCTTGATTGGCGCCTTGAACATTTCCACGAATTCCAGCAGACCCTGGTTGGCCAGGCACAGGCCGCCGCTGTAGCTGTAGGCGTCCGGGTCGTCCTGGGCGTAGCTTTCCAGTTTGCGGATGTCCACCTTGCCCACCAGGCTGGAGATGTCCTGGTTGTTTTCGTCGCCCGGCTCGGTTTTGGCCACGCCCACTTGCTTCAGTACCGACGGGTAGCGTTTGACCACGCGGAACTGGCTGATGTCGCCGTTGAACTCGTGCAGGCGCTTGACCGCCCACGGGCTGGGGATGGCACGCAGGTAGCGGCGCGGAATGCCGTATTGTTCTTCCAGGATGGGGCCGTCTTCGTCAAAGTTGAACAGGCCCAGCGGCGACTCGTTCACCGGGCTGCCCTTGATGGCGTAGAACGGCACGCGCTCGGTGAGCTCCTTGAGCTTTTCGGCGATCGACGATTTACCGCCGCCTACCGGGCCCAGCAGGTAGAGAATCTGTTTCTTCTCTTCCAGGCCCTGGGCGGCGTGACGGAAGTAGGCCACCACCTGTTCGATGACTTCTTCCATGCCGAAGAAGTCGCGGAACGCCGGGTAGACGCGGATCACCTTGTTGCTGAACACGCGGGACAGGCGGGAGTCGTGACGGGTATCAATCACCTCCGGCTCACCAATGGCCATCAGCATGCGCTCGGCCGCGCTGGCGTAAGCCACGCGGTCGCGCTTGCAGATTTCCAGGTACTCCTGGATGGTGAATTCTTCTTCGCGGGTGCGATCGTAACGGGATGCGTAGTGGCTGAAGATGTCCGGGCTCATGGCGTGACCCTCCTGTTAGAGGCAAGCAAGACGCCACGGTGCGGTGCACCATGCTCCCCCTTGCCTATTAGTCTGCTGACGCGGAAAACCTGTTCTTTGTTTGGGTATAGCACAGCAAAAAAAAGGCAAGTACAAAATCTAAAGCTATCGTTATGCAAAAACGCATATACAAAAACCATCAGACTAACAAGGGTTTTGCAGAAAATACGGCCAGGAGAAAAACCCTATTCCAGATCAAATACTTAAAGAAGGAAAAAATTAACCCCACAGCCAGATAACATCAAAAAGCACAAGGCCGGCATGCAGCCGGCCTTGTTTCACGGTGACAAAAATTTTTTCGTCATTGCCGGCGATCAATGATGCGGGCGCCGATTTCATACAATTTGCCGCGCTCTACCTCGTTGCAGCGGCGCACTTCCACCAGCGCCTCCAGCGGCTTCATTGGCATGTTGCCAACGCCCGGCACGATCACGATCACTTCTAGCCGCTCGCCATGCTGCGGTACATACATGCAGCGGATGGCCATGCCGTCTACCGACAAGTCCACGCACTCGCCATAGTGGGTTTCACCGGTGTGCAGCGACTTCATCTTGGCACGGCAGCCCATGCGCAGGCGACGGCCTACGCGGCGATCGTGATAGTGGGTGTCAAAGGGCTTCACCGGGCAGTTTTCCTTGTTGCCATGCGGCCAACCAGTGCAGGCCGACCAGGGTTTTGCTATCGGTGATACGGCCATCCAGCGACATGGCTTGCACCTCGTCCACCGGCAACAGCATTACCTCGAGAAACTCGCCCTCGTCCAGCTGGCGGGCCGACAGCGTCAGCCCGGTTGCCAGATAGTAGTGGATGACTTCATCCGCATAGCCGATGCAGGGAAACGCCTTGCCCAGATAGCGCCACTGGCTGGCCTGGTAGCCGGTTTCTTCCAGCAGCTCGCGACGGGCAGTGTCGGCCGGCGGTTCGTGCGGGTCGATCTTGCCGGCGGGAATCTCGATGAAGGTCTGGGCCGCCGGGTAGCGGTACTGCCGCTCCATCACCAGCCTGCCGTCGTCGGTCAGCGCCAGCACAGCCACCGCACCGGGGTGGCGGATGAACTCGCGATACGCTTGGGCACCATCCGGCAAGCTGACCGTGTCGCGCCGCACTTTCAGGAAGCGGCCTTCGAAAACCTGCTCGCTATTCAACTGCTTTTCGGTGAGATCCACGCTTTGTCTTTCTGTTTCGCCATTGTCTAGCCACCGCCCAGCGCCAGCCAGCCATCACCGCAATGTAACCGACAACGGCCAAGATCAGGCCCAGAGCCGGAACACCCAGCAGCAGCGGTTGTCCATGGTGGCTGAGCCATTGCGGCAACCAGCTCATCATTTCAAACCAGCTGCCATCGGGCATGTCAGGCATTGTAGCCGTGTCGCCCTGGCCGAGTAAGAGCCGGCCCAGCCGGTAGGCCACGAAATACAACGGCACGATGGTAAGCGGGTTGGTGTAAAGGGTACACAGCAAGGCCAGTGGCAGGTTAGTGCGAAAATACAACGCTAGCATGCCTGCCGACAGCATCTGTGTCGGCCCCGGCATCAAGCCTGCAAACAAGCCAACGGCAATGGCGCCGGCGATGGGGCGACGCTGTATCGACCACAGCGCTTCCTTGTCCAGATGTACTTGCAGCCAATCCATGCCGGGTTGACGCACCCAATCATGCAGACGATGCATCAAGTGGCGAAGACGACGTTTTACGACTGACATGGCTGCTCCTGGGTAATGGCGGGTAATGACATAGGGTGAAAAATCACAAAAAATTAAAACAAGCGTTTGAACTGGTTCTATAATCGATCACATTGCTGTCCGAAGTGACGGCGTCGTGCCATGCGTCATGGCAACACAAACAGGCCGGCAGCGGCCAACACGAGGAAGCAGCCCTGCGCTGCGACAACACTGGAGAAGAGACATGCCCAGCTACAAAGCTCCCCTGCGCGACTTCGACTTTGTCCTGAACGAGGTGATCAAGGTTCAAGATGTTTTGTCCGGTCTGCCCGGTTACGAGGAAGCCACCCAGGATATCTTCAGTTCCTATCTGGAAGCCGCCGCCCAGTTTTGCGAAAACGAGTTGGCGCCGCTGAACCGTCAAGCCGATGAAGAAGGCTGCAATTTCGACCCCGCCACCAAGTCGGTTACCACGCCGGTAGGCTTCAAGGAAGCGTACAAGCAATTCTGCGAACTGGGCTTTACCGCGCTGGACTGTGACCCGGCCTACGGTGGTCAGGGCATGCCCAAGACGCTTTCTTTCCCCATCATCGAAATGCAGTGCTCCGCCAACGTAGCGTGGTCGATGTACCCCGGCCTGTCGCACGGCGCCTATTCTGCCATTCATGCACACGGTACCGAAGAGCAAAAAGCCACCTATCTGCCGCACCTGGTAGACGGCAGCTGGACCGGCACCATGTGCCTGACCGAACCGCACTGCGGCACCGACCTGGGCCTGCTGAAAACCAAAGCCGAACCTAATGCCGACGGCAGCTACAGCATTACCGGCACCAAGATCTTCATCTCGGCTGGCGAGCACGATCTGTCCGACAACATCATCCACCTGGTGCTGGCGCGCCTGCCGGATGCCCCCAAAGACGTCAAAGGCATTTCGCTGTTCATCGTGCCCAAATTCCACGCCGATGGCAGCCGCAACACCGTGTACTGCGGCAGCCTGGAACACAAGATGGGCATCAAGGCCAACGCCACTGCCGTCATCAACCTGGACGGTGCCAAAGGCTACCTGATCGGCGAAGCCAACAAGGGTCTGGCCTGCATGTTTACCATGATGAACGCCGCCCGACTCGGTTGCGGCATGCAAGGCCTGGGCATCGGCGAAGCCTCGTTCCAGGGCGCGCTGGCCTACGCCCGCGAGCGTCTGCAAATGCGCGCCATGGCCGGCGCCAAGTTCCCCGAGAAAGCCGCCGACCCCATCATCGTGCACCCCGACGTGCGCCGCATGCTGCTGACGCAAAAAGCCTATACCGAAGCCGGCCGTGCGCTGGCCGCGCTACTGGCATTGCAGCTGGACATCGAAGAGAAACACCCGGACGCCGAAGCGCGCGCCGAAGCTGCCGATCTGGTAGCCCTGCTGACCCCGGTAGCCAAAGCGTTCATGACCGACAACGGCTACATCGCGGCCAACCTGGGCATGCAGGTATTTGGCGGCCACGGCTTCATCCGCGAATGGGGCATGGAGCAGCTGGTGCGCGACTGCCGCATTTCGCAGATCTACGAAGGCACCAACGGCATCCAGGCTATCGACCTGCTGGGCCGCAAGGTGCTGCTGGATCAGGGCCAGAAGCTGCGCAAGTTCACCAAGCAGATCCACAAGTTCTGCCAGGCCAACGAAGGCAATGCCCAGCTGGCCGAGTTCGTGGCACCGCTGGCCAAGCTGCTGAAAGACGTCGGTGACATCACTATGGGCATCGGCATGGCCGCCATGAAGGACCGTGACGAAGCCGGCGCCGCCGCCACCGACTACCTGCGTCTGGTGGGCCACCTCACCTACGCCTGGCTGTGGGCGCGCATGGCCGAAGTGGCCTACGCCAAGCAGGACGCTGCCAGCGACGACTTCTACAAAGCCAAGATCGCCACCGCGCGCTTCTACTTTGCCAAGCTGCTGCCGGAAGTGGAAAGCCTGAAAGCCAGCATCAAAGGCGGCGCCAAGCCGCTGATGGCACTGGACGACGAGCAGTTCGCCTTCTAAGCCACCGCTCGCCCTGCACCGCCCCTGTCAGCCCGCTGGCAGGGGCGCTGCCAATACAGTAGCCTTACCGGCTTAACAGGCTGCGGTAAAGCCAGGTCGCTTTACTTTAAAAGGCTTTGGCTCCGTGACCGTGCTGCCTCGATGTCAAAGCCTGCTTGCCCCCGCAAGCAGGCTTTGTCTTTAGTCGCCCCGGCTGGCCAGTGCAGTGACACAGCGTGCGATTGCGGCAACTGTCACCAAGCACCGCGCCGTTTAAGAATGGCTGACGACGACGCTTGCGCCAATACAAAGCCATAAATATATATAATTATATAGTATTTGCCTTGCCAAACCGGAAAACTGCCATGCTATTCGACACCGCTACCTTGCCCGCCAGCGACTGCTATCAGCTACTGACCCACGCCGTCTCGCCGCGCCCGATTGCCTGGATTTGCACCCGCAACGCCGACCACGTCATCAACCTGGCGCCGTTTTCCTTCTTTACCGTGGCCAGCATCGCCCCGCCGGTACTGCTGTTCAGCCAGGTCAACCCGCGCGACGGCCAGATGAAGGACACGCTACGCAACCTGCGCCAGCACGGCGAATGCGTGGTCAACGTGGTCAGCCCGGCACAGGCAGCAGCCATGAACCAGAGCTGCGCCCCCTACCCGCCGCACATCAGCGAGCTGGCCGAAGCGGGTTTGCAAGCTGCGGCCAACCCCATGCTGTCGGTGCCCGGCGTAGCCGGGGCGCCAGTGCGCTTTTTGTGCCGACTGCGCGACATGCAGGTGATTGACCCGCAGCCGATGGGCGGTACCATCGTGCTGCTGGATATTGTCGGTATCGAGGTGGAAGACGCGCTGCTGGCGGATGGCAAACTGCAAGCAGATCTGTTAGCGCTAGTGGGCAAACTGGGCGGCGATCACTACTGCGACGGCAGCCCGCACTTCAGCTTGGCACGCCCGACGCTGGGAAGCTGAACATTTTTCTAGACAAAGCAAACACTTACCGATATAGTGCATGTTGCTTCACGCCAAGAGGCCGCCCACATGCGGCCTCTCGTCATTCCGGATGGCTGCAAACATACAGGCAGCCACCCCCGCTTCGGCCCGAATGTCGCGACCGCCGGTCGCCTTCCGACACAGTCTGCACCAGCAAACTGTCACCGTTCCGCTCCGGACCCGTGCCACCCCAAGGTGGCTACCGCGAAGCACACGCCGCATCGTGATGCCGCTGGCCGCATGGCCAGCTCGATGGCGGCTAATGTTACCGGCTTGCACCGGCAACACCCCCTTAGTTAATACATCGCCCTACCCGCTTGCCTGGCCGTGCCGCAGCGGGCGGCGTGCCATTAGCAGCCCGCGTGCTGCAGGAAACACATTATGAAAATCAATGAACTGAAACCGGGTGACCGCGTTACCCAGCATATCGATAACCAACCGGTCGCTTTTGAAGTGCTGTCCATCCGTCAGCTGGGCCGCCGCGTACAAGTTACCTTCCGCTCGGCGCTGGGTATTGCCAGTGCCAGCTACCAGCAGGATGCCCACATCTGCCTGGCCTAAACCCCGCCATGCTGCGTAGCACGCACCTGCCACGCCAATAAGAAAACCCCGCCAAGGCGGGGTTTTCTGCTGCCTGATTGCACTTAATTGCGACCGCAGCAGGCTTTGTACTTCTTGCCGCTGCCGCAGGTGCACGGGTCGTTGCGGCCAACCTTGTTTTCGTTGCGCACGGTGGTGGGGGCCGCTTCCTTGGCGCGCCAGTAGGCGTAAACCGCCAGTACCGCGTCGTCCAGCTCGCCCTTGAAGCTTTCCAGCTCGCTGGCGCTGAACTGCATCAGCGGCGCTTCGCCTTCTTCGGCGTCGAACATGCCGCCCAGCGCCATCACCGGCATCAACAGCTCTTCAAAGCCTTCGTCGTCAGCGGCTTCAAACCAGTCGGTCGGTACCACGTCCAGGGCGTACATGTAGGCGTTGCACCACGGGCGGAAGTCCGGCTCGTCGCTGTCGTCGTCGCTGTACAGCACCAGCTCCGGCAGGTCGCCATCGGCCAGCGCTTCGGCGGTAGCATCGTAGAATTTCTGCAGCAGCGCGCGCACTTCGGCTTCGTTCTCGCTGCCTTCAAAGCTCGGGGCATCACCCAGCACGTCACCCAGCCAGTCGTCGATACCCAGACGGTCCGGGCCACAGGCCAGTGCTACGAAGAAACCTTGCACCTCGTCCGGGCGCATGGTGGTGCCGGCTTGCGACAGCGGGGTGAGCAGGGTTTCCAGACGGGTGAGGTCGGCTTCGTTGAATTCGGTCATGATGCAATCTCCAAAAGTATGGCGCGCATTGTAGCCCATTCACGCTGCCACAGAATTGTGACAGCACAAAAAACCCCGCCTCGGGCGTAATGCCAGTCAGTTAGGCAAATGTGCTTGGTTTGCAAGTAGCAGGACGTGAGTGAAGCGCCCCATCCCGTTGGCGCGAGCCGGTCAAAATGGTGCGCCCCAGGTTTTAAGACGCCGATTTGTTTGAGCCCCGAGCCGTTAGAGAGGGGCGAGTTCGGCGGCGCCTGGGGCGTGCCATTTTGAACGGGGTTTCGAGCAGCCCCGGGTTGCGGGGGAATGAAAAGGGGGCGGCAATCCGCCCCCTTTCCCGTCTGCCGGGCGGAACCGGCATCTAATCATCGTCCGCATAGCGGACACATTAGCACTCTTCAAACACAACAAACCCCTAGCCAAAAAAAACGCCAGTCAGCGCTAACTGACTGGCATTACGCCTCGGGCGGGGTTGGCCGCACGGCATCAGGCGGTTCTGGCTTCGTCCAGCCCCAGTTTTTCCTTCATTTGCTGGCGCATGACGAATTTCTGGATCTTGCCGGTGATGGTCATCGGAAAGCTGTCGACAAACTCGATGTAGCGCGGAATCTTGTAATAGGCAATCTGCCCGTCGCAAAAGGCGCGGATGTCATCGGCGCTGCAGCTTTCCCCTTCGCGCAGGCGTATCCAGGCGCACAGCTCCTCGCCGTACTTGGCATCCGGCACGCCGATCACCTGCACGTCCTGCACCTTGGGGTGGCGGTAGAGGAACTCCTCGATCTCGCGCGGGTAGATGTTTTCGCCGCCGCGTATCACCATGTCTTGCACGCGGCCAACGATATTGCAGTAACCGTCGTCGTCCATCACCGCCAGATCGCCGGTGTGCATCCAGCCGGCGTCGTCGATGGCTTCGCGCGTTTTGGCCGGGTCGCCCCAGTAGCCCAGCATCACCGAGTAACCGCGCGTCAGCAGTTCGCCGGTGTCGCCGCGTGGCACGATGCGGCCGTTGGCATCCACGATCTTCACTTCCACGTGCGGGTGGATGCGGCCAACGGTGGCTACTTTTTTCTCCACCGGCGTGTCGGTGTGGCTCTGGAAGCTTACCGGGCTGGTTTCGGTCATGCCGTAGGCGATGGTGACCTCGGCCATATGCATCTGCGCCACCACCCGCTTCATTACCTCGATCGGGCACGGGCTGCCGGCCATGATGCCGGTGCGCAGCGTGGCCAGGTCGAATTCGGCAAAGCGCGGGTGGTCCAGCACCGCGATGAACATGGTGGGCACGCCGTGCAGCGCGGTACAGCGCTCTGCCTGCACCGCCTCTAGCACCGCCAGTGGCTCGAACGCTTCGCTGGGGAACACCATTGCCGCGCCATGGGTGACGCAGGCCAGCACGCCCAGCACCATGCCGAAGCAGTGGTACAGCGGCACCGGGATGCACAGCCGGTCGTCCGGGCCCAGGCGCATGGCCTCGCCGACGAAAAAGCCGTTGTTGAGGATGTTGTGGTGCGTCAGCGTGGCACCCTTGGGGCTGCCGGTGGTGCCGGAGGTAAACTGGATGTTGATGGCGTCGTCAAACTGCAGCGTGGCGGCGGTGGCGGCCAACGCGGCGCGCTCTTCTGGGCTGGCCTCCGCCAGCAGGCTGCCAAAGTTCAGCATGCCCGGCGTGGCTTCATCGCCCATGCGCACCACCCAGCGCAGCTCGGGCAAGCGCGCGGCGTGCAGCTGGCCCGGCACGCTGGCGGCCAGCTCCGGCGCCAGGTCGGCCACCATGGCCAGGTAATCGCTGCTCTTGAAGCTGGGCGACAACACCAGCGCGCGGCAGCCCACCTTGTTCAGCGCGTACTCCAGCTCGCTGCGGCGGTACGCCGGATTGATATTGACCAGCACCAGCCCTGCCTTGGCGGTAGCAAACTGCATCAGCACCCATTCCACATTGTTCTGCGACCAGATCCCTACCCGCTCGCCCGGCTGCAAGCCCAGCCGGCGCAGGCCGCAGGCCAGCCGCGTTACCTGCTCGCCGAACTCGGCGTAGGTCCAGCGCACCTGCTGTTGCCGCACGATCAAGGCGTCGCGCGCGGCGTAGCGCTGGCAGGCGTCGTCGAAATACTGGCCGATGGTCTGGCCGATGAGCGGGGTGGCACTGGTACCGTGCACGTAGCTGGGCAAGCGGGTCATGGCGAAGTCTCCGGTGGATGCTGTTGTCTTTGTGCGTGCAACTTACTATTACGTTAACGTAAACTCAAGCACGCCACGGGCAAGGTGGGCAAAAAACGCTACAATCGCGGCAGAACAACAGGAACCATCATGAGCGACGACCGCCTCTTTACCATTTCCGACCTCGCACGCGATTTCGACATCACGTTGCGCACCATCCGCTTTTACGAAGAACAAGGCCTGATCGAGCCGCAGCGCGAAGGACGCCAGCGGCTGTTTACCCACCGCGACCGCGCCCGGCTGAAGCTGATCCTGCGCGGCAAGCGCATTGGCTTGGCGCTGTCGGAGATCCGCGAGATCCTCGACCTGTACGAACTGGCCCGCGACGAAGCCAGCCAGTCGCTGAAGCTGCTGCAGCTCTTGTCCGAGCGCAAGAAGCAGCTGGAAGAACAGCGCCGCGATATCGACGCGGTGCTGGCCGAAATCGTTACCCTGGAGGGCCATTGCCGCCAGGTGATCGACACCGTCACCGGCAAAGACGCCACAAGCTGAGACGTTTTTCACCATCCTGCAGGATGGTTTTGTCATTGCGTATTGACGTTAACGTAAGCGTAAGTCAACATAAAACCATGCACGGCGGAAAAACCGCCTATCAATACAAGGGCCCCCCGGCACACGGCACGCGGGGCACACAGAGACAGCCGCCCGCCCGGGCACGGAGGAGAAAACATGTACAGCAGCCTGCGCTTTGACTTTGGCGAGACCTACGACATGCTGCGCGAAGCAGTGCGCGAATTCGCCGCCAGCGAGATCGCACCGCGCGCCGCCGACATCGACCGCGACAACCTGTTCCCGGCCGACCTGTGGAAGAAGTTCGGCGACCTGGGCCTCTTGGGCATTACCGTGTCCGAGCAATACGGCGGCGCCAATATGGGCTACCTGGCGCACATGATCGCCATGGAAGAAATCAGCCGCGCCAGCGCCTCGGTGGCGCTGTCCTACGGTGCCCACTCCAACCTGTGCGTGAACCAGATCTTCAAGAACGGTAACGACGCGCAACGCCAGAGATACCTGCCCAAGCTGATCAGCGGCGACCATATCGGCGCGCTGGCGATGTCCGAACCCAACGCCGGCTCCGACGTGGTGAGCATGAAACTGCGCGCCGACAAGGTGGACGGCGGCTACAAGCTCAACGGCAGCAAGATGTGGATCACCAACGGCGGCGACGCCGATACCCTGGTGGTGTACGCCAAGACCGACGTCAATGCCGGCCCGAAAGGCATTACCGCCTTCATCGTGGAAAAGGGCTTTGCCGGCTTCAGCCACGGCAGCAAGCTGGACAAGCTGGGCATGCGCGGCTCCAACACCTACCCCATTTTCTTTGACGACTGTTTCGTGCCGGACGCCAACGTGCTGGGCGGCGAAGGCAACGGCGTGAAAGTGCTGATGAGCGGCCTGGACTTCGAGCGCGCCGTGTTGGCCGCAGGCCCGCTGGGCATCATGCAAGGCTGCATGGACGTGGTGGTGCCCTACCTGAACGACCGCAAGCAGTTTGGCCAGGCCATCGGCGACTTCCAGCTGATGCAGGGCAAACTGGCCGATATGTACGTGAAGCTGTCGGCCAGCCGCGCCTACGTGTACGCCGTGGGCCAGGCGCTGGACCGTGGCGAGCAAGGCCGCCAGACGCGCAAGGACGCCGCCGGTGCCATCCTGTACGCCGCCGAAGGCGCCACCCAGATGGCGCTGGACGCCATCCAGTGCCTGGGCGGTAACGGCTACATCAACGAATACCCCACCGGCCGCCTGCTGCGCGACGCCAAGCTGTACGAAATCGGCGCCGGCACCAGCGAAATCCGCCGCTGGCTGATCGGCCGCGAGCTGATGGCCGAAATCCGCTAATACCTGAAAAACATATAGGCCACGAAACCCGCAAAAGAACACGAAAAAGACCCCACTGAACCCGTTTCATCTCTCGGTTTCCTTTCGTGTCTTTTCGTGGGTTTCGTGGCAAAAGGGGTTGTCCAACCATGCCCATCATCGAATCCAAGCTGTCCCCGCGCGCGGCCGACTTTCAGGCCAACGCCGACAAGATGCGCAGCATCGTCGCCGACCTGAAAGCCAAAGTGGCCCGCGCCGCGCTGGGTGGCGGCGACAAGGCGCGCGACAAGCACGTAGCCAAAGGCAAGCTGCTGCCGCGCGAACGCATCGACCTGCTGCTGGACCCGGGGGCGCCGTTCCTGGAGCTGTCGCAGCTGGCTGCCTTCGGCATGTACAACGACGAGGCGCCGGGTGCTGGCGTCATCACCGGGGTTGGCCGCATCAGCGGCATCGACTGCCTGATCGTGGCCAACGACGCCACCGTCAAGGGCGGCACCTACTACCCGATGACGGTAAAAAAACACCTGCGCGCGCAGGAAATCGCCCGCGAAAACCGCCTGCCCTGCGTGTATCTGGTGGATTCCGGCGGCGCCTTCCTGCCGCTGCAAGACGAAGTCTTCCCCGACCGCGAACACTTCGGCCGCATCTTCTACAACCAGGCCAATCTATCGGCCGCCGGCATTCCGCAGATTGCGGTGGTGATGGGCAGCTGCACCGCCGGTGGCGCCTACGTGCCGGCGATGAGCGACGAAACCGTCATCGTGAAGGAACAAGGCACCATCTTCTTGGGCGGGCCGCCGCTGGTGAAAGCGGCCACCGGTGAAGTGGTGTCCGCCGAAGAGCTGGGCGGCGGCGACGTGCATACCCGCATCAGCGGCGTGGCCGACCACCTGGCGCAAAGCGATGCCCACGCGCTGGCCATTGCCCGCCGCATTGTGGCCGACCTGAACTGGCAAAAGCAGGGCCGGCTGGACCGCGCCACGCCGCAGCCTCCGCGCTACCCGGCCGAAGAGCTGTACGGCGTGATTCCGGCCGACAGCAAAAAGCCGTTCGACGTGCGCGAGATCATCGCCCGCCTGGTGGACGACTCCGACTTCGACGAATTCAAGCAGAACTACGGCACCACACTGGTGACCGGTTTTGCCCGCCTCAACGGCTACCGCGTCGGCATCATCGCCAATAACGGCATCCTGTTTTCCGAGTCGGCACTGAAGGGCGCCCACTTTGTCGAGCTGTGCTGCCAGCGTGGCATTCCGCTGATCTTCCTGCAGAACATCACCGGCTTCATGGTGGGCAAGAAATACGAAAACGGCGGCATCGCCAAGGACGGCGCCAAGCTGGTCACCGCCGTGGCCTGCGCCAGCGTGCCCAAGTTCACCGTGCTGATCGGCGGCAGCTTCGGCGCCGGCAACTACGGCATGTGCGGCCGCGCCTACAGCCCGCGCTTTTTGTGGATGTGGCCCAACAGCCGCATTTCGGTGATGGGGGGCGAACAGGCCGCCGGTGTGCTGGCGCAAGTGAAGAAAGAGCAGCTGGGCGACGCGTTTAGCGCCGAACAGGAAGAAGCGCTGAAAGCACCGGTACGCGAGCAGTACGAACGCCAGGGCCACCCTTACTACGCCAGCGCCCGCCTGTGGGACGATGGTGTGATCGACCCGGCACAAACGCGCGAGGTACTGAGCCTGGCACTGGAAGCCAGCCTGTCGGCACCGGTGCAAAGCACGCGTTTCGGCGTGTTCCGCATGTAATTTTTATTTAGCCACGGAAACACACGGGAAGACACAGAAGCAAACCCGACCCCCATAAGACCGGCTCGAAGCAGCATTCGCCTTTTTCCGTGTTCTCGGTATGGTTCCGTGGCAAAAAATGAGAGTAACGTAGGGTGGGCTAAGCGCAGCGTGCCCACCACTCCTGCCTAGCTGGTGGGCACGGCCTGACGGCCTTGGCCCACCCTACCCCGCAGAGGCAGACATTGAAGAGAGGGTTTTCAAATGAACTACAGCACTTTGGAAATCACCCGCAGCGGCCAGGTGGCCACCGTCTGGATGAACCGCCCCGAGTTGCACAACGCGATGAACGAACACCTCATCGCCGACCTTACCGCCGCCTTCCGCGAGCTGAACCGTGACGACGCGGTGCGCGTGATCGTGTTGGCCGGCCACGGCAAAAGCTTCTCTGCAGGCGCCGACCTGGACTGGATGCGCCGCGCCGCCGGCTACACCGAAGCGCAAAACCTGGAAGACGCCAACAAGCTGGCCGCCATGCTGAAGGGCATCTACCGCAGCAAAAAGCCCGTCATCGCCCGCATTCACGGTGCCGCGCTGGCCGGCGGAACCGGCCTCACCGCCGTGTGCGACATCGCCGTGGCCACCGACGCCGCCCGCTTTGCGCTCACCGAAGTGCGACTGGGCCTGATTCCGGCCACCATCGGCCCCTACGTGGCGGATGCCATCGGCTGGCGCCAGGCGCGCCGTTACTTCCTGAGCGCCGAGCGCATCGACGCCGCCACCGCGCTGCGCATCGGCCTGGTGCACGAAGTGGTAGCCGAGGACGCGCTGGACAGCCGCATCGCCGAGATCGCCGCCGAGCTGGGCAAGGGCGCACCGCACGCACTGGCTGCCGCCAAGGAGCTGCTGGGCTGCCTGCACAACAGCTCGCCGCTGGATGACGAACTGCTGTCGGATACCGCGCACCGTATTGCCGCCATCCGTATTACCGACGAAGCCCGCGAAGGCCTGGCCGCCTTTTTCGAGAAGCGTCCGCCTAGCTGGCAATGATTTTTCGCCACGGAAACACACGCAAGACACGGACAAGCGCGCAAGTCATCCGCCAGCCGTGACTTGCGTGCGCTTCGTGGCCAGACAGGACACACCATGCACGCCTACCCTACCCCTTGCGCCAGCCGCGTTGCGGCCAACCCTGCGCCGGCCGCCCCCGAGGTAAACCGCCCCATGTTCAGCAAGATCCTCATTGCCAACCGCGGCGAAATTGCCTGCCGCGTGATCAAGACCGCCCGTGCCATGGGTATCCGCACCGTGGCGGTGTACTCCGACGCCGACGCCGGCGCCCGCTTTGTGAAGCTGGCCGACGAAGCCTGGCGCCTGGGCCCGGCCCCGGCGGCCGAGTCTTACCTGAAAGCCGACCTGATCCTGGACATCGCCCGCCAGAGCGGCGCCCAGGCCGTGCACCCCGGCTACGGCTTTTTATCGGAAAACGAAGACTTCGCCGCCGCCTGCGAAGCCGCCGGCATCGCCTTCATCGGCCCGCCAGCCAGCGCCATTGCCGCCATGGGCAGCAAGTCGGCCGCCAAGGCGCTGATGGAAAAAGCCGGAGTGCCGCTGGTGCCCGGCTACCACGGCGACGAACAGGCCCCCGCCTTCCTGCAGGCCCAGGCCGACGCCATGGGCTATCCGGTGCTGATCAAGGCCAGCGCCGGCGGTGGCGGCAAAGGCATGCGCATCGTGGAAAAAAGCGCCGACTTCGAGGCTGCGCTGGCCAGCTGCCAGCGCGAGGCGCGCGCCAGCTTTGGCGACGACAAGGTACTGGTAGAGAAATACCTGACCCGCCCGCGCCACGTGGAAATCCAGATATTTGCCGATAGCCTGGGCGGCTGCGTCTACCTGTTCGAACGTGACTGTTCGGTACAGCGCCGCCACCAGAAAGTGCTGGAAGAAGCGCCGGCACCGCACCTGCCGGCCGACACCCGCCGCGCCATGGGCGAGGCCGCCGTGGCCGCCGCCCGCGCCGTCGGCTACGTGGGCGCAGGCACCGTCGAGTTCATCATGGACGTCAACAGCGGCCAGTTCTACTTCATGGAAATGAACACCCGCCTGCAGGTAGAACACCCAGTGACCGAGATGATCACCGGCCAGGACCTGGTGGCATGGCAGCTGAAAGTGGCCTGCGGCCAACCGTTGCCGCTGGCACAAAACCAGCTGCAGATTCGCGGCCACAGCATCGAGGCGCGCATCTACGCCGAAGACCCGGACAAAGGCTTCCTGCCGGCCACCGGCACGCTGGTGCACCTGGTGCCGCCGCCGGAAAGCGGCAATGTGCGGGTGGATACCGGCGTGCTGCAGGGCGACAGCATCAGCCCGTTTTACGACCCGATGATCGCCAAGTTGATCGTGTGGGGCGAAAGCCGCGAAGCCGCGCTACAGCAGCTGGACGCTGCGCTGGCCGCCTATCAGGTGGTGGGCGTCACCACTAATATCCGCTTCCTGCGCCGCATTGCGGCCAACGTGGACTTTGCCAGCGGCAACGTGGACACCGGCCTGATTGCCCGCCACCACGACAGCCTGCTGCCCGCGCCTGCCGCGCCAAGCGCGACACAGCTCGCCCTGCTGGCACTGGCCGAAGTGCTGGCCAGCCAGGCCACCGGCGACGATGCCTTTGCCGCGCTAGCCGGCTGGCGCCTGAACGGCAGCCACACCCGCAGCATCCGCTTCGAACAGGGTGACACCCGCCACAGCGTGACGCTGCAACACGATACCGATGGCTACCGCATCGCCGCCGCCGGCAGCACGCTGCACGCCCAGGCCAGCCTGCACGGCCATACGCTGCGCGTGACACTGGACGGCAAGCAACTGGCCGCCACCGTGGTACGCCACGGCCGGCAACGCGTACTGTTTGCCGACGGCGAACGCGTGGCGCTGGACTACGTGGACCCGTACGCCTTTACCGAAGGCGGCGTACACGGCGAAACCCACCTCAAGGCACCGATGCCGGGCCGCGTGGTGGCACTGGTAGCCGAAGCCGGCGCCCGCATCGCCAAGGGCGAGCCGCTACTGATCCTGGAGGCGATGAAAATGGAACACACCATCACCGCCCCGGCAGACGGCGTGGTGAAGGCGTTCTACTTTGCCGCCGGCGAGCAGGTAGGCGACGGCGACGAGCTGGTGGATTTCGAGGCGGATTGAATCAGCCACCGGCCACGAAACCCACAAAACAACACGAAAAAGCATGCGTAGCATGGTAAGAGGCGAGTACGTGAGACACGGTTCATTCGAAACATTTAGTGCTTTTCGCGGATTTCGTGGCCCAAAAGGATGAAAACATGACACACGTGAAGATTGTGGAAGTCGGCCCGCGTGACGGGCTGCAGAACGAAAAACAGACCGTGCCGCTAGCGGTGAAGGTGGAGCTGATTCAAAGGTTGGCCGCCAGCGGCCTGCTGAACATCGAAGCCGGCGCCTTTGTGTCACCCAAGTGGGTGCCGCAGATGGCAGATAGCGCCGAGGTGCTGCAAGCGCTGCCGCTGGACGGCACGGTGAACTACCCGGTGCTGGTGCCCAACGACAAGGGCCTGGACGCGGCGCTGGCCGCCGGCGTGCGCGAGATTGCCGTGTTCGGCGCCGCCAGCGAGGCCTTTAGCCAGAAGAACATCAACGCCAGCATCGCCGAGAGCCTGCAGCGCTTCGAATCGGTGATGAAGCGTGCGGTGGCGGCCAACGTGCGCGTACGCGGCTACGTGTCGTGCGTGGTGGGCTGCCCGTACGAAGGTGCCATCGCGCCGCGCAAGGTGGCCGAGGTGGCCCATGCGCTATACGACATGGGCTGTTACGAGATCTCGCTGGGCGACACCATTGGCGTAGGCACGCCGGACAAAGTGACCGCCATGCTGGACGCGGTGAGCGAGCAAGTGCCGGTAGCCAAACTGGCCGGCCACTTCCACGACACCTACGGCATGGCCATCGCCAACATCCACACCGCGCTGCAAGCGGGCGTGCGCACCTTCGACAGCTCGGTGTCTGGCCTGGGCGGCTGCCCGTACGCCAAGGGCGCGTCCGGCAACGTGGCCACCGAAGACGTGGTGTATCTGCTACACGGCCTGGGTTACCACACCGGGGTGGATATGGATAAGCTGGTGGCAGCCTCGCACTTTATCGCCCAAGCGCTGGGGCGGGCGCCTGGTTCCCGCCTGGCGCAGGCGTGGCCTGGCACGGCGGCCGGCTGATGCGATAGTCATTAATAGCAGTGCTGTTTATAAAACACCACCGTATTTTGCAAGCATTGTTTAATATAAGAAATCTTAATGTAAACAAGGTTTTATCAAGGCACGGCCGGTAAAATTTATTGCTATCTTTGCTTGCCAAGGTGTTTTGCCCCCCGTATCATGCAAGCATATCGATAAGTTCATGCTCCATTGAGCAGGAGAATCAACCATGACCAAGAAATTCATTCTTGCTGCAGCGCTGGTGGCGTCTGTGTCCTATGCAGCCACGTCTTCGTCCGCGATGACTCCGGCTCAAGTTCAAACCAACATGGCTGCCGCAGTTAAAGCCAAACAGCCGATCAGCACCGTGGTAAGCCAGGCAATGGCTGCCAAGCTGCACCCGGCCGCCGTGGTAGCCGCAGCGGTAACCGCCAGCGCTACCCCGCTGGACATTGCTACTGCAATGCACGCCAACAAAGCCGACATGCAGCTGGTTAAAGCCGCCATGATTGCTGCCGGCGTTGACGAGAAAACTGCTCAGGCCGCCATCGACGCTGTAGTAGGCGACGTAGTAGCTTTGCTGGATGTAGAACCGACTGCAGCGGGTAACGCCGCACAAAGCGGCCAGATCGGTGGTATCGGCAACGGTGCCGGTAGCGCCCTGTCGTTCTCCAGCAGCCCGTCCCTGGGCGGCGGCGGCGGTGGTAGCGTAAGCCGCAACTAAGCCTTACTTCCCCCGCGAAGAAAAAAACCGAACGCAAGTTCGGTTTTTTATTGCCCCCGCTGATGGAGACACCGCATGCTGCGGACACCACACCTGCCGCAACTGGCCTGGTGGCTGTTTTGCCTTACCTTGTTATTGATGCCGCTACCGCTGGGTGGCAACCGCTCGTGGATACTGCTGATTGTGGTGCCCGGCCTGGCGGCCACCTGGGCGCTGCTGCTGGCCAGCCACGATAGCCGCCAGCAACTTGGCCGTGCCATACGGCTAGCCGGTATACCGCTGGCCTGCCTGGCCGGTATTGCGCTGCTGCAAAGCGTACAGTCGCTTGCCTTGCCCGCCAGCTGGTTGGCCACCATATCGACGGGCCTGGGCCAGGTATGGCAAGGCCAGCCGGGCGGCAGCCTGTCGCTGGACCGCTTCAACACCCAGCTCTACGCCACGCTGACACTGTGCTATGCCTCTGCCTTCATTTTCATTCAGTACTTTGCACTGCAATCGGCCAGGCTGATCAAACGGCTGATGCTGGCGCTGGTACTGGCCGGCATCTTCCAGGCGGTAGTGGGCATTTACCTGTACTCGGTCAACGCCGACTACACGCTGTTCCACTTTGCCCTGCACCACGTACGCACGCTGGGTACGTTTACCTACCACAACCACTACGCTTTTTATCTGGTGATGGCGCTATGCCTGGGCCTGGGCCTGATCATGGCCGAGCCGGCCGCACAGCAAGGCGGCGGCTGGAAACACCACCTGAACAAGCTGCTGGCCTTTGTGGAAAGCCGCAAGATGCTGCTGCGCCTGGGCCTGATTGTGGTGGTGATTGCGCTGGTACTGACCAAGTCGCGCATGGGCAACGCCGCCTTCTTTACCGCGCTGCTGGCCAGCATGGCGCTGTACCTGTTTCTGGTAAAACCACGCAACAAGAACCTGCTATGGCTGGTAGCCAGCGTGGTAGTGATCGACATTGTGGTGCTGGGCAGCTGGGTAGGGCTGGACAAGGTAGCCGAGCGCATAGGCAACACCGCACTTAGCAAAGACAGCGCCACCTTGAGCGCTATGATACGCGGCCAGGAAAACAGCCCGGAATGGCCACGCGACGAATCGGTAGAAGCCCGCTTGCTGCCGGCCGATTATGCAGTAAACATTATCAAAGACTACCCGCTCACTGGCACGGGAGCCGGGTCATTCTATACAATTTTCCCGACATACAAGCCCGCCACTGTAAACCATTTCTACGATCATGCACACAATGATTATGTAGAGCTGCTTACAGATCATGGATTTATCGGTATTTCCTTGTTCGCTGCTCTTGTTCTGTGTGTCATAGCACGTACAATTGCGGTGTTAAGACACAGGAAGTCGGCGCTAGCCAAAGGCCTGGCTTTCTCTACGACCATGGCATGCTGCGCCGCACTATTACACAGCCTGGTGGATTTCAACCTGCAGGTTCCCACCAACGCCATGCTGTTTACCTGCATTTTAGGCTTGGGCTGGAGCGCCGGTTTCATCGAGCGCCCTGCCCGGCAGCTTTAAAATTTATTTTATTATCGAATGATGTGGAGCCCCACCATGTACAAACTGACCCCCCTGGCGCTGGCCCTGTCGCTGCTGAGTGGCTATGCCGTGGCACAATCTGCCCCTAACGCTGCCATTCCGCAGGCTGTAGACATCTACACCCTGAAAGAGCAGGTAGACCCGGATGGCGCCATGCGGGTGGGCAGCTTCTACCTGTACCCCACCGTGGGCATTACCTTTGGCCACGATGACAACGTTAACGCGGTCAACACCAATACCAAGTCGTCCAGCGTGTTCAACCTTAGCCCCAGCCTGCTGCTGGAACAGCTGAACGCCGCTGGCGATACCTACAGCCTGGGCTACCGTGGTTCTTACACCCGCTATACCAGCAGCAGCAAAGATAACAACGACACCCACGAAGTACAGGGCCAGGTTGCCATTCAGTACGACCCGCGCCTGAACACCCTGTTCCGCGCCGGCGTGCTGCTGGATTCTGACGCGCGCGAACTGACCGACCGCCCGGAATCGGACCGCCCCGACAAATACCGCAACACCTACGCCAACTACCTGGTGGGCTACGGCGCCAATGAAGCACCGGGCCGCGTAGAAGCCGAAGTGAAGTACAACAACAAGCGCTACACCAACAACCGCAGCACCACCCTGGACGGTGACCTGGACGCGTTTGACCTGGCTGGCCGCTTCTTCTACCGCGTGGCCCCCAATAGCCAGGTATTTGTAGAAGCCCGCTACACCGACTTCGACTACAAACTGGCCACCCCCGACCAAGACAGCACCGAACAGCGCCTGCTGCTGGGCTACACCTGGGACATCACCGCTGCCACCCAGGGCACCATCAAGGCCGGTAACCTGAAAAAAGACTTCACTTCCAACACCCGTAAAGACTTCAACGGTTTGACCTGGGAAGGCAATGCCAAATGGATGCCGGTAGAGTACTCCACCGTGGAGCTGACCACCCGCCGCGCTACTGACGATTCCACCGGCACCGGCGATTACATCAAAAACCGCAAATACGGCATTGCCTGGACCCACAAGCTGACCGATCTGTTCTCTGTCAACTTGGCTTACTCCGACATTCATAACGACTACGTTAACGGCAACCGTCTGGACAAGATCAAGCTATACAGCGTAGGCGTGGGCTATGACGTACGCCGCTGGATGAAGATGTCGCTGGAATGGAAAACCGCCGATAACGATTCCACCGTACGCGCCAGCAGCTACAAACGTAACGTGATCATGCTCAACACCCAGATCGGACTGTAATTTCATGGCCCAAACCGCATTTCAACGTAGCTCTACGCTGAAACGCTGGCTGTCTGCAAGCCTGCTACTGGTAGCAGGCTTGCAGCCTTTGGCAGCCAGTGCCCAGGCAACACTAGCCGTACCCGCCAGCGCAGCCGGCCTGTTTTCTACCTACCAGTTGGGCGCAGGTGACATGCTCACCATCCGCGTACTGGGCGAACCCGAACTGACGCTGGAAAAAATCCGCCTTACCGACGCCGGCACCCTGTCGTACCCGGTACTGGGCGAAATCCGCCTGCTGGGCCTGACCGTAGGCGAGCTGGAAAAACTGATTGCCGACGGCCTGCGCGGTCGCTACCTGATAAACCCGCAGGTATCGGTACAGATGGACGAATACCGCCCGTTCTACGTGAACGGCCTGGTAGAAAAACCCGGCAGCTACCCATACCAACCGGCCCTTACCGTACGCAAAGCGGCGTCGATTGCCGGTGGCCTGAAGATTCGCGCCTCGCTGGACAAGATTTACGTTATCCGCGCTAACGACCCGCGCCAGGAAGCCATCAAGGCCGACATGAACACCCCCATCTACCCCGGTGACACGGTGGTGGTGGAGCAAAGCTTTTTCTGATTGACACGCTGAACAGAGCGCCAAACGGCGCGGAGATACCGAATGTCGCTTTTTGGTGAACAAACCAAACCCGCAGTGCCTGCCGCCAAGCCAGCACTGCTGCTGAACGACGGCGAACAACAGCAAAGCTCGCCGCTGCTGGAATACTGGCGCATCGTCAACGCCAAGAAGTGGGGCATTCTGGCCCTGGGCGTGGCCGTAGCCGCCGTGGCGCTGGTAACCACCCAGGCCATGCGGCCAACCTACCGCGCTACCGCCGAAGTACTGATTGAAGCCAACAAGGCCAAGGTACTGTCCATCGACGAGGTATACGGTGGCGTAGGCAGCAACCGCGAGTACTTCCAGACCCAGGCCGAGATCATGAAATCGCGCGAGGTAGCCCTGCGCGCCATCAAGAAACTGAAGCTGTGGGAGCACCCCGACTACAACCCGCGCCTGGAAAAGCCGCCGGTACACCAACCGCTGCTGGACATGTTGGGCATGGAACGCAAACCGCAGCCGCAGTGGAACGAAGACCTGCTGGCCGCGGCCGTTTACCAGCAAATCGCGCTGGGTAAAGACCTCAACATTCAATTGGTACGTCTGAGTCAGCTGGTAAACGTGTCGTTTGATTCTACCGACGCCAAGGTAGCCGCCGACTTTGCCAACGCCGTGGGCGAAGCGTATATCGAGAACGACCGCGAAGCGCGCTTCAAGATGACGCAGCAAGCCAGCGACTGGCTGCAAAACCGCACCAAGGCTCTGCGCGAGTCGCTGGAAGCGTCCGAACGCAAACTGCAAGACTACCGAGAAAGAATGGGTGTCATCAGGGTTGATTCGACTAACCAGTTTGGCACTGCAAAGCTGATTGAAGAAGTGACGCAACGCTTGGTGGAAGCACGCATGCGACGTGCAGAAGCCGAGAATGCTTACAATCAAATCAAAAACAGCAAGATTCAAAACCTTAACTCTATTCCGGCCGTTATACGGAACCCGCTGCTGCTTGATGCACAGCGGCAGCTTGCTGATGCAGAACGTAAGCATGCCGATGTATCTCAACGCTATGGCCCGGAACACCCGCGCATGGTTCAGTCGCAAGCTGAACTTTCTGCTGCACAAGAGAACCTTAAACGGCAAGTGACTGCGATCACTTCTAGTGTGA
Organism: Vogesella sp.; assembly: GCF_046297735.1. Lineage (NCBI taxonomy): Bacteria > Pseudomonadati > Pseudomonadota > Betaproteobacteria > Neisseriales > Chromobacteriaceae > Vogesella > Vogesella sp. The sequence goes on along the minus strand of NZ_JBKBHK010000014.1, from coordinate 26,325 downwards.
CGAACGACTACGAAGTAGCCCGCGCCACCGAGCGCAGCCTGGAAGCCACGCTAGGCCAGGCCCGTGGCGGCGCCCAGGCCGACAACCGCAAGAACTTTGAACTGGCCGTGCTGGAACGTGAAGTGGCATCCAACCGCCAGCTGTACGACATGTTTGTTACCCGCGCCAAGGAAACCGCCGCCTCGCAAGACCTGCAAAGCAGTATTGGCCGTGTCGTGGATTATGCCGAAGTACCAGAATTGCCAGAAGCGCCCAAGAAAGCCCAGATCACCCTGATGGCTTTTGTACTGGCCCTGCTGCTGGGTGCTGCCACTGCCCTGCTGCGCGCCCGCTTGGACAACACGCTGAAACTGGCTGGCGATGTGGAAAACAAGGTAAAACAGCCGCTGCTGTCTACCTTCCCCATGCTGGACAAAAAACAGCGCCAGCAAGCCGCCACGCTTAGCCAGCAGGACCCGCACACCCCGTTTGCCGAGGCAGTACGCACCGCCAAAACCGGCGTGCTGCTGTCTGACATCGACCAGGAACGCCGCGTGCTGGTAGTCACCTCCAGCCTGGCTGGCGAAGGCAAAACCACCACCTCGTGCAACCTGGCACTGTCGCTGTCGCAAAACAAGCGCACGCTGCTGATAGACGCCGACATGCGCCGCCCGTCGGTAGCCGCCTCGCTGGGGCTGGACCCGCACGCCGCCGGCCTGTCCGACCTGATAGCCGGCACCAAACAGCTGGCCGACGTACTGCAGCAGCTGCCGGGCAGCCAGGTAGACCTGATCAGCGCCGGCACCCTGCCGCCCAACCCGCTGGACCTGCTGCTGTCGCGCCGTTTTGACGAGCTGCTGGCCACCCTGAAGCAGCAGTACGATATGATCATCATCGACAGCGCACCGTGCGAAATGGTAAGCGACGCCGTAGCCTTGGCCCCCAAAGCCACCGGCATGATCTACGTAGTACGCGCCGGCGAAACCGCCGCCCCGCTGGTAGTAAAAGGCACCCGCCGCCTGCAGCGTGCCGGCGGCCACCTGCTGGGCATTGTGCTGAACGGCGTAGACCTGAAACAGGCCGAACGCTACGGCGACTACGGCACCTACGGCCAGTACTACGGCAACTACGGTGCCCCGGCCAAAAAATAAGGCAGCCCCGTGATAGACGTACACTGCCACCTGCTGCCGGGCGTAGATGACGGCCCGGCAGACCTGGACGCCGCGCTGGCGCTGGTGAAAGCCAGCGCCAGCAATGGCATAAGCCACGCCATTTGCACCCCGCACATCTACCCCGGCCGCTGGGACAACGGCTACGCCAACCTGCAACCGGCGCTGCAACAGCTGCGCCAGGCCATGGCTGCGGCCAACGTGCCGCTACAGCTTAAGCTGGGCGCCGAAGTACGCGTGTGCGACCAACTGCCACAGCTGATTCAAGCCGGCCGCATACCCATGCTGGGCCACGTAAACGGCTACGACATCCTGCTGCTGGAAATGCCGGACCACCAGATACCCGCCGGCCTGTGGCAGCTGATACCGTGGCTGATGCGGCACAAGGTAAGGCCGCTGATTGCCCACCCCGAACGCAACAAAGCGGTAATGAGCGACATCAGCCAGGCACAACGCCTGCACCGTGCCGGCTGCTGGCTGCAAGTAACCACCGGCGCGGTACTGGGCAGCTTTGGCAGCCGCGCCCAAGCCACCGCGCAGCAACTGCTGGACGACGACCTGGTATACCTGCTGGCCACCGACACCCACAACCTGAAAGCGCGCCAGCCCAATATGGCCCAAGCCCACCAGTGGCTAAGCCGCCGCTTTGACAGCGGCTACGCCGACATGCTGACGCACGACCACCCCGCCCTGCTGTACCACAGCACCCCGCAAAGCATACCCACGCTGGAAGACGCGCCATGAAAGCCGCCACCCCCTACGCCCTGGCCGCCATCATGGCAGGCTGCGCCGCCGTGGTACTGCCCGGCGCCCTGCAAACCGCCTGGCACGACCTGACGCTAACCAAACCGCGCGCCATGCTGGAACGCGCCACCGCAGACCAGCAAACTCCGCTACTGCTGGCCGAAGCCATACAGATAGAACAGGCACTGAACCAGGCACAGCATCAACGCCAGCCCGCGCACCACCAGGTGCTGGACAACCTGGCCACGCTATACACGCTGCGCACCCTGCGTGCCGCCGCCGTACCCAGCGTGCAGGCCTATATGGCCGGCATGGCAGAAAACTACTACCGCCAGGCACTGGCACTGCGCCCGGTAAACGGCCGCGCCTGGGCCAATATTGCCCTGCTGCGCATTCTTACCGGCGACCAGGGGCCGGTATACCAGCAAGCCCTGCAAAGCGCCCTGCAGCAAGCCCCCAGCGACTACAGCGTTGGCCGCAGCCTGCTGCTGGCCACCCTGCCGTTTGAAAGCCAGCTCCCCCCCGCCACCATGGCCTTTGCGCGCAAGGTATACGCCCAGCAAAGCCAGCCGGCACAAAAACAGCTGCAGCACCTGCTAAAACAGCTACCCGGCCCCACCGCCAGCCAGCTGCGCCAGCCCTGAACCCCTAACGCAAAACCCCCGCCAGCCAAGCCAGCGGGGGTGTTAACATTGGTGCGTTTCATATTAAGCGTGCGGCAGCAAGCTGCAGCCCGCCCCAAGCACAAGCAAGCCACCCGTGTACCCAGGCAGGCTAGCTAGCCGCTGGCGGGGTTGGGCGCCGCCGCTGCCAGCAAGACAGCAGCCAGCACAGCAGCAGCCCCACCAGCAAACCGGCCACATCGGCCAGCCAGTCTTCTACCGACGCTACCCGCCCCGGCAACCACGACTGGTGCCACTCCTGCCCTGCCCCCACCGCCATGCCCAGCAGCGCCAGCACCAGGCAGCGCCAAAAGGTTGGCCGCAAAGACCAACCAGCCAGCAACAAAGCCGAACCGTAAGCCACCGCATGCACCAGCTTGTCGTACGGCGGGTTCACCGTGGGCAGCCATAGCTGGTGCTGAAACCAGAACAACAGCGCCACCAGCGACGACAGTAATAGCAACACCGCCAAACGCCACGCCATCAGTTGGCCGATACGAAGTAGTCCCTGCTGTGTTGGTGCACCTGCGGGTGCTGTGCAGCCTCGGCAGGTGTCAGCCAGCAGTAGCGGGCATGCTGCTGACCGAGGGGCAATGCAGCCAGCTGCGTTTCATCCAGCTGCAAGCGGTAAGCCAGCACCACATAGTGGGTGCCAAAACCCGGCATATCGCCCGCGTTGTCGGAGTAAAAGTGTTCGTACACTCCCTGCCATTGCGCCAGCTGTCGCGGAAAGGCGATGCCCAGCTCTACATTGGTAAGGCGCATGAAAGCGTCGTCCAGCCGTTCGTCTTTCAGCACACGCCCGCCGGGTACAAACCAGTGGCCACTGGCCGGGCGGTTGTTACGCCAGCCCAGCAGCACCTGGCCCTGCGGGTTAAATACCAAGAGATCGATGGAAACCAGCGGCGCATGCTCTACCACGGCCATGAACTGGCCAAACGGCAAGGGCTGCTGGCTCATGCCGGCGCCCTGCCGTACACGTCTTCCAGACGCACGATATCGTCTTCGCCTAAGTAGCTGCCCGACTGTACCTCGACAATCTCCAGCGGAATACGCCCCGGGTTCACCAGGCGGTGCACGGTACCCAACGGTATGTAAGTGGACTGGTTTTCGCTAAGCAGCAGCTCGCTATCGCCATTGGTAATGAGTGCGGTGCCTTTTACCACTACCCAGTGTTCGGCACGGTGGTGGTGCAGCTGCAGGCTAAGCGAACTGCCCGGCTTGACCTGAATGCGCTTTACCTGAAAGCGTTCGCCCATGGCCAAGCCTTCGTACCAGCCCCACGGGCGGTTTACGCGCTGGTGGAACACCGCCTCGCTACGGCCGGCTGCGGCCAACTGCTCCACAATCTTTTTAACGTCTTGCACTTGGCTTTTGTGCGCCACCAGTACGGCATCGGCGGTTTCTACCACCACCAGGTCTTGTACCCCTACCGTGGCCACCAGGCGGCTTTCGGCACGCACGTAGCAGCCGCTAGTGGCGTGCTGCAGCACATCGCCCTGCACCGCGTTGCCATTGGCGTCTTGCGGGGTAATGTCGGCCAGTGCGCTCCACGAGCCGATATCGCTCCAGCCCAAGCCTGCAGCAGGCACCACGGCGGCCTTGGCGGTTTTTTCCATTACCGCGTAGTCGATACTGTCTGACGGGCAGGCGGCAAAGGCCGTGGCGTCCAGCCGCACAAAGTCCAAGTCGCGCTGCGCCTGCTCGAAAGCCTGCTGGCTGTATTGATAGATGGCCGGCTGCAGCTGCTGCAGCTCGCGTAGGTAGGCATCGGCACGGAACAGGAACATGCCGCTGTTCCAGTAATAGCCGCCATCAGCCACAAAGGCCTGGGCACGGGCCAGATCCGGCTTTTCTACAAACGCCGCCACCGCAAACAAACCCTCTACCTCGGCCAAAGCCTGGCCGCGCTGGATGTAACCGTAGCCGGTATGCGGGCTGTCTGGCGCTATGCCAAAAGTAACCAGCTGGCCGGCTTGCGCAGCAGGCAAGGCCTGCTGCACCAGCGCCTGAAACACCTGGCTGTGCTGGATAACGTGATCGGAAGGCAGCACCAGCAACACGGCGTTGGCATCGTGCTGCAGCGCCTGCCACGCCGCCACCGCCACTGCAGGCGCAGTATTGCGGCCAACCGGTTCCAGCAGCATGGCCTGCGGCTGTATGCCTGCGGCCAACATCTGCTCGGCTACCAGAAAGCGCTGCTCGTTATTGGTAATGATGATGGGCGCTGCCACGCTGGCGAGGCCATCCAGCCGGGCGGCAGTTTGCTGCACCAGCGTTTGCTGGCCATGCAAGGCCAGATACTGCTTGGGGTAAGCGGAACGCGACAGCGGCCACATGCGGGTGCCGCTGCCGCCGCACAGGATGACGGGTACCAGACTCATGCTAACAAGCTCCAGAAATTAAGGTTGGCCGCAAAGCTGCTGCAGCTGTTTTTCAAAAGCGGCCATGATGGCATCTTGATCCAAAAACTGCTCTGCGTACTGGCGGCCTGCCAGACCAAACTGTTGACGCAAGCCGGGGTTGGCCGCCAGATGGCTGATAGCACCCACCATGTCGGTAACGGATTCAGGCGGAATGACCACACCCTTGCCGCTAACGACGTCTGCCAGCTCGGTACCCGGTGCAGCGCAGGCCACTACCGGGCGGCCACTAGCCAGCATGCCGGTAAGTTTGCTGGGCATCACCAAGTCTGCCGCGCCAGCCTTTTGCGGCAGCAGGTGAATATCGGCCATTTGCAGGAAAGCCGGCAGCTTTTCTACCGGCTGCAAATCCATGAACCGTACATTAGGCAAGCCTTGGCAAGCGTGCTCTAGCGCAGCGCGGCCAGTGCCCTGCCCGCAAAACAAAAACAGCAGCGGCTGGCCCGGCTGCGCAGCAAACTGCCGTGCAGACTCGGCCAGGGTTTCCAGCCCCTGCTTGGCCCCCATATTGCCGGAATACAGTGCCACCACCGTATCCGGTGCAATGCCCAGCGCCTGCCGGTACGCCGCCGCCTCTGCCGCTAGATTAGCGGGGGGTAGCACCACCCAGTTGGGGAAAGACACCACCTGGTTGGACGCCACGCCCTTTTCGCGGGCCAGCGCCAACATACGGCCAGAGATAGATGAGACACAGTCAAAAGCGCGCAGCAGCCCACGCTCTACCGCCAGCGCAAAACGGCGTGCTACCGGCTGCTTGAGCAAGCCCAGCTCGAAAGCGGCGTCTACCTCGTAATCCTGCACATGCAGCCAGCTTTTGGCCCCGCCAAGCTTGGCGGCTAGCAACGCCCCCGGTGCGCAAAACAGCGCCGGAGCGGCCATCCACACCAAGTCTGGCCGCCAGAAAGCGTGGCGAATCATTACCGGCACACTACTAGCGGCAAAGCTGGCCAGATGCACCAGTCGCTTTAGCCCGCTAACACGGGCCGGCACCCACAATGGGCAGCGGTAAACGGCAACACCGTCACGTTGCTCCAGCAGGTAGTGCCCAGCTGAGTAGCCCTCTGCCACCTGCCACTGCGGGTAATACGGCGGCGCCGTTACCACGCGCACATCGTGCCCGCGTGCGGCCAACCAAGTAGCCATTTCGCCAGTGTATTTACCGATACCGGTGACTTCGGGTGAATAGTTGATACCGTAGATAAGAAGTTTCAAGTTATTCAAATCTCTTCTTAATGACACGAGCAGGCACACCTGCTACAACACAATTTTCAGGTACATCTTTTACAACTACAGCACCTGCTGCCACTATTGAGCCTCTTCCAATTACAACCGATCCGACAATTGTAGCGCCGAAACCAATAAAGTTTGACCCTTCTAGAGTAACAAGCGAAGGCTCCGTTCTACCTGACCAATATGTTGTACGTTCTCTATCAAACAAATAATGATCATGCCCAACTATAGAAACCCTTGACGAAAAAAGACAGTCATCGCCAATGCGCAAATTGGTCTGTAAGAAAAAATCCGCACCAATACTTACATCATTTCCAATCTCTATACGTTCAGGGACCATAAACCTACAATTAGGACCAAAATGGAAATTCCCTCTTATTATCACTTTGCTTTTAAGTCTAAACTTAAGCAAAACTACTCTATATTTTCTCATCAAAATTCTGAGAAAATTTTTCAACACACCCAAGTCTGCGTCAGGTGATTGTCTATACATTCATCGCACTCCACAGTTGATGTGCCATATAATCAGCAGAGTATCTTTTCTTGCAATTATCAACGATATCATCAGACTGAGCCAACCAAAACTCGCGATTGCGCCAAGCTTCAGACATAACAGCGGCTAAGTCTTCCACGCTATCCATTTTGAAAAAAATTGCATTTGAATTTTCTACCGCAGCCTCAATCTCTGGGGAGTGATTTTCCCCATGAGCAACTATCATCGGCACACCAAAAGAAAAACTTTGCGTAATCGATAGTCCAACATAGCCAGGAGAAAGACTAAAGAAAGCAGATGAATATATGGAACGCAGTTGAGCAACATCGGCAACATGACCTTTAAAAACAACTCTTTCGCGGTACTGGCTGCTATCAACCAAGGATTCACACGCCACCCTTTCAGGGCCATCACCTACTACAACAAGAGTACCATCATACTCTGGGTTTCTTCCCAAATACTCAAAAAAAGCTTTTATCATGAGCATTGGTTTTTTTTCTGACACCAAGCGGCCAACGTATACAAAATTACGCTTTTCGCCTATTGCCACACTCATTTCATCCGACCGGTATAGGGCATTTGGTGCAGATAAAATCTTTTTTCCAGGCATTTTCTCCTGAAGCTCACTCTTTTGAGTTTCCGTATACACAACAATAATATCAGCCAATAATCGCAATAAATTGCGAATATAATCAGACTGCGCAAGCTTACCTTCTCTTGGCCATGCGTGACCCCACATGACAGTTTTCTTCCCCAATAACTTCCTAAATATCGGAACAAACCAGCTATTTATAATTCTAGGATTCATCTCGATAATAACGGAGTCGGCTTTTAACGACTCTTGGAATGTACCAATTTGCCACAAAAACCTTCTACCCAAAAAAAACTTGTTAAATGCAAGCAATCTTTTGCCTTTAAAACTCACTCGTGTTAAGGTGGTTTTATCAAAATAAACATCACCACAAACAACCAATAAATCATCACCAGCAAGATCATAAAGCAGATCAAGGACAGCTTGTCTATAATCACCAATCGCAGTCTGAACAAGTAAATATTTAGCCATGGCAGTCACCCAAAAAAGTTTCATGCAAAATATCTGATATCAGTACAGACTGTTCTTCAAAAGCTAACATTACTCTCTTTAAGTAAAAATCTCTATTCATAAACAAGTGCGTCACTTTAGACTCCAGAGACGGATCATCAATATCGACTATCAGATCAGCAAGCCCTACCTTTTCGAAAACACCAACAATCTTCACATTTCTTTCTTTCTTTATCAATGCAATAGGCAAACAACCTAATTTTGCCGCAAAAAGCAAAGCATGGAGACGATTACTAATAATAAACTCAGACTTCCTATAAATATCAAATATCTGTTCTTTACTAGACTGGGGATACACCACTACCTTGTCAATATCGCACACGGCGCCAGATGCTATCTTAGACAAGAAAGAAAAATCGCGTGTAACTTGAGCAACAGGCACGAATCTTATTTTTTTACCACTACCCAATCCGCAGTGCAAAATTTCAATCACCCGCCAAACAGTATCAAGTATATTATCTTCACTCCTAAAACTAAGCGATATAGTATCTCGCTTTTCAAAACCCACACCCAAGGGCGGTATAAATGTCGAAGGAAGTGCAAATGCAAGATCAGGAAAATAGGTAGTCCTGTAAGCACCAGAGCGCTTCATGTAGCTAATAGAGTAGTCTTCCCTAGCGGTATACTTATAAAATAACCTTGACGAAATTTTCTCAATAAAGAGTGCAGTGCTGCCAAATGGGCCAAGGGAACAGCCCAACCTTACAACCCTCACCCCGAATGCATAAAGCATCAAAAAAACAAAAAATTGTAAAAATTTACTAAGCACACCACCATCATTTCCAAAAAAGTGGCCAGGCTTCATTAATAGAAATACTTTCTTACCGCTTAATCGCTTCAGAACCATACTCAAAACGCTTGAAAGCTTAGACTCTCGAACGACATTATCTGAGTAGCCAGCAAGCTCATCAACATAGTCTTCCGGACATCCTTTAGCATTCACAATAGTCTCTGCAAACGACCGGACTTCAGCCAAAAGAGAAATTGCGATACCACGATCACCTAAATTTTCATGTTGCGTATTGGCAAAAAAATAAACAATCATTCTTTTCTTTCACTGATTAAGCGAATAATAAAATACATAAACAATGGCGCAATTAAAACACCACCAGAAACCAATGCAGTATGAAATTCGCGCGTCTGAAGGAATATCATATTTATAGAGAAAACAGTTAAGAAAAGAGCTTTGATTTCATACTGTCTAATTGAAATTACAAAAGCAGAAAACTCACGAACCATTACTGCAATGATCAGGGAATTTAAAAAAACACCGACCAGACCAAATGAGGCATAACTTGAGCCAATAAAACCAACTTGGATTGTAGTCAGCTCCACACCAAGATAGTGATACGGTATCTCAGCTGGCGGGTTGAAATAATCCAAGCCAAAAAAGTCAGCAAGTGACTGAATATTTGCAAACCCTATAAATGGGGTAATTGAAAAGTAGTCAACCCAAAGTCTCAGCCCATCATTGCTTGCAAAAAACAACCTATATGGTAATACATTGCTAATGTCTTGGCTTGTAACCAAACCACCAGCCAACTCTTCCGAATATTGGAAAATATACAGTCTACTCAATAAAAAAAATAAGAAGAGAACAAAAGTAAAAATAATAGCAACTTTTTTGAAATCATACTCTGCCATCAGTCGACCATGGCCTTTAATGGTCATCACTAGAATGACAGCAGATAGTACATAATACACATAAGGAAATTTGTTGAGTTGGGCTGCACATGCAAAAAATACTAGCACTGCCATTGCCAGTGCGGCTGAATGCTTGCCCAATACAAAAAACAAAAGACCAACTAGGAATAGTGATACTGTGGCACTTTGACGTAGTAAGTTCGTGATCGTTGTAAAAAAATCACCTTGAAAGACCTCTCTTCTAAGTTGAACGTATGAGAAGTCAGAAGATCCGAACACGTACTTCATGTACTCTCGATATACTGAAAAATCAGGAAACTGGGTCATAGCGATCAAGAAAGAAAATACCAAGCCCAAATAAATATACTTGCGCGGGGCCAATACATACTCTTTCAAGACAAGGCTACCGGGCGTTACTATTCTGAATGGCTGAATTAAACCTAGTGCTAATCCGATATAAGAAACCGAAAGAAGCAACAAATAGTTTTCTTCCACACCTGCACCGAGCCCTGCTGATAAGCGCAGCATCCCTCCGGGATATCCAGCATGAATCCCATACTGCAATGTAAAAAAAACCACAAAGAAATCAATGGGCAAAATACCCTCGCCTTTTGGTCTCACTGCGACATAGGCCAATATCAATACAGCAAACGATACGGAAAACAATAGTAAATTAGCCATATTTTTTTTCTCGATAAAAAGCAAAGGCAACTATGAACCCATTTTTTAAAATGGATAAGACGCTCATACCTCTCGCTTTCGAATTTCTCCGAAGGACATATGAGAGCATGATAAACTCCAAAAGCATAACAATAAATGCCATCACATCATTAGAAAGCAAATATTGCTTCGGTAAAAATTCAGATAGCAGTAAAAGAAAAACAAAAGCTATCAGGATACTCTTTATGTAAAATATCATTGGCTTTGTATGCTTTGAATCTGCTAAGTCACTACTTATGGATATAACCCACATAGCACTAAAAAAAGAAGCCAATGACTGAAGCAATATTTGTAACTGTGATACCTGAACGTGACCAATAGTCCAGTAGTTAATAATATTCGCACCCCAAAACAGCATTAGCAACATTACCGGCAACAAAAAAACAGCCGACAGCACAAAAGAAAAATCTTGAATGTTATTTCTTCTCTCTAATTGATCAATATCTTTGGATGAATCAGAAGAGATTAATGCAGGCCAAATACTACGAGAAACTTGCAGACCTAACTGCGCGATTACCCTAACGAATGTTTGCGTAGACGAATACACTACCGCGGCCATCAAGCTTACCTTCTCAGACAAGATAAATATTGGTGCTTGCTGTATCAATGCCATTGATAGCGGAAGTAACGCAAAAGCTAAAGAAGGCCGAATCATCACCTTTAAAATATCAAACTTATATTTACTTACGGACAAACCAATACTATAAGCACACAAACCACTCAGCTTATATATCATATAAAAATTGCCAATTAGGCGAACCATTACGAATATAACAATGGATATGGCAAGGTCTTTTATGATAAAGATAGCAAGTCCAAAAAAAGTAATTTCGGCTAATCGCATGCAATGTGTTATAAAAACACCAACATAGTCATATCCGCATGATCTAAATGCTGCGTTTGTGACTTGACTTTGATTCAGAAGAAATGAATAAACACCAACCGAAACCAAAACCACCAATCCAGTCGTTATTGAGCCAACATTGTGTGACACTAACCATGCTTGCCCATTGGAAAAAATCCAGACAATGTAAGTTACTAACAAAATTAGGCTTACTGCTGAAACTGTTAATCTAGCAGTTACATAATAGAGTTCAGCTTCATTATACTTTTCATCATTAACAAGTTTAGTCAGCCTATTACCGGCTTCACTTGATAGCCCAATATCAGAGGATGTTAAGATTGCTGGCACTGCCCTAGATATAAGCCAGATATTAGCAATCGACACATGAAAATTCGCAAAAACAAGTGGCACCATTAATAAGCGATCTAACAACGTTACTAACGTGCCTAATGTATGCGCAAAAAAAGACTTCAATATTTTTTTTATATGCATCTATCTTAGCTCAACATAGCGTGAAAAGCTCCCATAAAACATAAATGGGCGTTCACATAAAAGATCATTATCTTGAATGGTATTGTATTTTGGCGCACCTAGTTCATCATCAAGCAATTCATATAGTTTTTTATACTTCCTATACGCTTCTGACTGATATGGCACTGATAACAATCTTCTCATCAAATCCCAACTGCTATCCTGAGTTCTAGATTTTTGCCACGTAAGCCCTCTATCATCTGCATGGATGCCTTCTTTGCAATTATATGCTTTATTGCCTAGGAGCATATTAGAACGACCTCCACCTATTAAGAAAGCACGATAAACATTATCAATTAAATTTCTTTCGGCCGTTATCCCAGAAGCCTGATCATCAATATAGATCGCAGTTGCAAAATACGGTGCCACACCACGGGAATCTTTAATCTTGTTCTCAATAATTCTTGTACCCTGCCCTGCCCAGTCTCTACCTGTGTATATAACACCTGCGTCGCCAGTTGACTGAACAGCCTTTTCAATTACATTCGAACCTATAAAATGGTCATTCCCCTGAAACATTATTGCCGAATGCGGAACGTCACTGATAAAGTTTTTTTTAACATCAACGCCAACACCATTTATTCTGATGGCTGGATTTGCTGTCTTATATATTTCACCAACTCTACTTATTTCATTATCGGCTATTAAGAAGCCATAGCCTTTCAGTTGAATTCTATCACCTGATTCGACATCTATACCACTACCACCCACTGTATGAATTCTGTTACGCGCTATAAATCCATATTTACTTTTTTCCGCTTTGATAGCATCCAAAGCAACGTGCGAAATATTCAAATTTCTTATGTTCAATTTGTCAATATTATAAAAATGGAGTGCATTTCCATTTGTGCCCACAAAACTGAGATCAGAAATTGAAACACTATTGAGATCTTTAAACTGGAAAAAGCCATTGGCGACAATGGCTTTAGTATTAATTTCACCATTCCTCAGATGATCGCTCCACCCCCCCGAGGGAAATTCCACAAGCTTGACACGAGCAGCACTTTTCAAACCATAGTGCGGATTCCGTTTTAGATAAAACTTATCACCAACAATCTGAGATACTTTTATATATTCATCGCGCCATTGGTTTCCAAAAAAACCATGAATAAAAATGTTCCCTATCTTGCCAGTGGCCTCTGGGTAAAATTTATGAAAAACTACGTATGAACCAATTTTGTCATTACCTACCTTCGATACATGAAGAAAGTCATCACCACTCAATGCATGCGGGTAGAAAAAACCTGTACTACTTATAAAATTTAGAGATACCGGTGCCTTCTTTAACGGTGGGCGGTAGTATTCAGGAAAATAATCTAAATTATCAACTTTAATTACAGAACTGTAAATTTCATTTAAGGCCTTACTGTACACCCAACCTTCAATTATCGTTTTTCCATTGCCAGAACCACTGATATCAATGGTTTTCAAACAATCATCACTTTTCAATTCAACACTTCGTATGAACTTAAAATGCCCTGGTCCAAAATAAAGCTGGATATGATTTGCATTGGCATCAGAAATTACTTTTGCAATATCTTTGCTTATATCAGTGTTTTTTTCTGTATCAAAACGAAAACTTGCCGCAGGGAGACAATCTGCAAATGATTGATAACTCAGAACCAGAAAAAACCATATCCAGCATTTGGACATTTTTACTCCAAACTCAAAGAGTGATTGAATCCATGGCTAGAAAGAATTGCGCACTTTCTAGCATGTTCTAAATCAGCCTCAACCATTTCTTCACACATCTGCTGCACGGTAATTTCCGGTACCCAACCCAGCTTTTCTTTTGCCTTGGCCGGGTCGCCCAGCAAGGTTTCCACTTCGGCGGGGCGGAAATAGCGCGGGTCTACGCGTACAATGACATCGCCTACTTTCAGTGCCGGTGCCTTGTCGCCGGTAATGGCTCTTACCACCGCTACTTCGTCTACGCCTTTGCCTTCAAATGCCAGCTCTACGCCCAGATGTTCTGCACTCCACTGGATAAACTGGCGCACGCTGTACTGCACGCCGGTAGCGATAACAAAGTCTTCGGGCTGGTCTTGCTGCAGCATCATCCACTGCATGCGTACGTAGTCTTTGGCGTGGCCCCAGTCGCGCAGGGCGTCCATATTGCCCATGTACAGGCACTGCTCCAGACCCTGGGCGATGTTGGCCAGGCCACGGGTAATTTTGCGGGTAACAAAAGTTTCGCCACGGCGTGGGCTTTCATGGTTGAACAGAATGCCGTTGCACGCATAGATGCCATAAGCTTCGCGGTAGTTTACGGTGATCCAGTAGGCATAAAGCTTGGCTACGGCATAGGGGCTGCGCGGGTAGAACGGGGTAGTTTCTTTTTGCGGTATTTCCTGCACCAGGCCGTATAGCTCGGATGTGGATGCCTGGTAAAAGCGGGTTTTCTTTTCCAGGCCCAAAAAGCGGATGGCTTCCAGCAGGCGCAGGGTGCCCATGGCGTCTACGTCGGCGGTGTATTCCGGCGATTCAAAGCTCACCGCCACGTGCGATTGGGCGCCCAGGTTGTACACCTCGTCGGGCTGAACTTCCTGCAAGATGCGCGTCAGGTTACTGCTGTCGGTCAGGTCGCCGTAGTGCAGCTTGAAGTTGGCGTTTGCGATGTGCGGGTCCTGGTAGATATGGTCTACCCGCTGGGTATTAAACTGCGAAGCACGGCGCTTGATGCCGTGTACCTCGTAGCCTTTTGCCAGCAGAAACTCTGCCAGGTAGGAGCCATCCTGCCCGGTAACACCGGTAATCAACGCTACTTTTTTGCTCATTTTGTTTTCCTGATTTTCAGTTTTTGTCTGGTATGGCCCAATGCTTATTGGGCGTAAAACGGTGCGGCACGGTAGGCCTGCTGCAAGCCGTCTGCAAAGCGGGTTTTGGCTTGCCAGCCCAGTGCGCCCAGCTTGCTTACGTCCAGCAGCTTGCGTGGGGTACCGTCGGGCTTGCTGGTATCAAATACCAGCTGCGCTTGCAGGCCCACCGTGTCGCATACCGCTTGTGCCAGCTGCGCAATGGTAATGTCTTGCCCGGTGCCTATGTTCAGCAGCGGTGGTTGCTGGTCGTTTAGCAGCTGGCTATAGGTGGCGTCGTCCAGGTTCATTACATGCACGCAGGCTTCTGCCATGTCTTCGCAGTACAAAAACTCGCGCATGGGGGTACCGGTACCCCACACGGTAAAAGTGGTATCGCCGCGCAGCTTGCTTTCATGGGCGCGGCGCAGCAGTGCCGGTATCACGTGGCTGTTTTCTGGGTGGTAGTTGTCGCCGGGGCCGTACAGGTTGGTGGGCATGACGGCCATGTAGCGGGTGCCGTACTGGCGGTTGTAGCTCCAGCACATTTCTATACCGGCGATCTTGGCCAGGGCGTAGGGCTGGTTGGTTTGCTCCAGCGGGCCGGTTAGCAGGTAGTCTTCACGTATTGGCTGCGGGCAATCGCGCGGGTAGATGCAGCTGCTACCCAGAAACAGCAGGCGGTTTACACCGTGGCGGTGGGCTGCATCTATCACATTGCTTTGTATCATCAGGTTTTGATGAATGAATTCGCCGCGGTACACGTTATTGGCGTGAATACCACCTACTTTCGCAGCGGCCAGAAACACGTAGTCCGGCTTTTCTGCGGCAAAAAAGGCATCTACTGCAGCCTGGTTGCACAGGTCCAGCTCGGCGTGGGTGCGGCTAACAATATTGCTGTAGCCGGCTTGCTGCAGCTGGCGCACGATGGCGCCGCCTACCATGCCCCGGTGGCCAGCTACATAGATCTTGGCGTGTTTGTCCATTTGGTCTTTCTTTCAATGTTGGCCGCGGCCAATGGCGTAGTAGTGCAGCCCCTTAGCCTGCATACGTGCCGGCTCGTACAGGTTACGGCCATCAAATACCACCGGTGTCCGCAGTGCCGTCTTGATGCTGTTGAAATCCGGCGCTTTAAACTGCTGCCACTCGGTGCAAATCACCAGCGCGTCGGCGCCTTGCAGGGCGGCTTCTTTAGTGCCCATCAGCGTCAGGTCCGGGCGGGTGCCGTAAATGCGCTGCGTTTCTTCCATTGCCTCCGGGTCGTAGGCTTGCACCTTGGCGCCGGCAGCCCAAAGCTGTTCCATCAACACGCGGCTGGATGCCTCGCGCATGTCGTCGGTGTTGGGCTTGAATGCCAGGCCCCACAGCGCAAAGGTTTTACCGCGCAGGTCGGCACCAAAGTGCTTGGTAATGTATTCAAACAGCTTGCGCTTTTGGCGGTGGTTTACCGCTTCTACCGCCTGCAGCAGCTGCGGCTGGTAGTCGATGCTTTCGGCGGTGCGTACCAGCGCCTGTACATCTTTGGGGAAGCAAGAGCCACCGTAGCCGCAGCCGGGGTAGATAAAGTGGTAGCCAATGCGTTCGTCGGAGCCTATGCCTTTGCGTACCGCTTCAATGTCTGCGCCTACGCGCTCGGCAATATTGGCCATTTCATTCATAAAGCTGATTTTGGTGGCCAGCATGCAGTTGGCCGCATACTTGGTTAGCTCGGCGCTGCGCACGTCCATCACGATGATGCGTTCGTGGTTGCGGTTAAACGGTTCGTACAGTTCGCGCATTACCGCTACGGCGTCGCTATTATCGGTGCCAATAATAATGCGGTCTGGCCGTTTGCAGTCGCTTACTGCGGCGCCTTCTTTCAAAAATTCCGGGTTGGATACCACGGTAAAGCCCAGCTGGGCACCGCGTTGGGCCAGTACGGCCTGTACGTGCTGGCTTACTTTGTCGGCAGTGCCTACCGGTACGGTAGATTTGTTGACAATGATCTTGTCGCTGGCCATGTGCTGCGCCACGGTGCCGGCTACGGCCAGTACGTACTTCAGGTCGGCCGAGCCGTCTTCGTCGGGCGGGGTGCCTACGGCAATAAAGATCAGGTCGGCAAAGGCTACGCCCTCTTCTGCCTGGGTGGTAAAACGCAGGCGGCCTTGGGCGTGGTTGTCTTGCACCAGCGGGGTAAGCCCCGGTTCGTAGATGGGGATAATGCCTTTGTTAAGGTTATCGATCTTGGTTTGGTCTACGTCTACGCAGCATACGTGGTGGCCGGCGTCGGCCAGTACGGCAGCTTGTACCAGGCCTACATAGCCGGTGCCAAATACGGTTACGTTCATCTTGTCGTTCTCGGGGTAGTCAGTAATGGGGCGGGGTCGGGTGCGGCCTTAGTAGGCGTTTTTGTGCACAAAACCCTTGAATACGGTAAGAAACACAATGCGCAGGTCCAGCCATACCGACCAGTGCTCCAGGTAGTGCAGGTCGTAGTCCACGCGCGATTTCATCTTGTCGATGGTGTCGGTTTCGCCGCGCAGGCCGTTTACCTGGGCCCAGCCGGTAATGCCCGGCTTCATCTTGTGGCGCAGCATGTAGTTTGGGATCAGCTCTTTGTAGTAGTGGTTGTGCTGTATGGCGTGCGGGCGCGGGCCTACTATGCTCATGCGGCCTTGCAGCACGTTGATGAACTGCGGCAGTTCGTCCAGGCTGGTGCGGCGCAAAAAGGCGCCCAGCGGGGTAATGCGGGTGTCGTTCTTGGTGGCTTGGGTAACTTTGTCGTGCTCTTGGTGCACCGTCATGCTGCGAAACTTGTACACCACTATTTCTTCACCGCCCCAGCCGTGGCGCTTTTGCTTGAATATCACCGGCCCTGGCGACGTCAGCTTGATGGCAATGGCAATGGCGGCCATTAGCGGGCTAATCAGCAGCAGTATTACGCTGGCCAGTATGTAGTCTTCTATCTGCTTGATAACGCGGTTTACGCCGCCCAGCGCGCTGCCGCTGATGTCCAGCATGGGTACGCCCATGATGAAGGTAACGCCGTGGTTGATCATGCGGTAGGTAAGCAGGTCTGGCACTACGCGGATGTCGGCGGCGCTGTGCTTTAGCGCTTCCAGCACGGCCGGTATGGTGGAGGCTTCGTGGGCGGGCAGGTTGATCCACACTTCGTCGTAGGTGGCGTCGCTGGCCAGCTGGGCTATGCGCTCCAGGTCGGTGGCGCTTACCTGGCGGGTTACCTTAAAGCCGCTCCACGACGCCTCGCGGGCGCGCTTGGCCAGGTCGTTGCTCATCGGGCCTTTGCCTATCAGCAGTACTTCGCGGGTGTTTACGCCGCGGCGGTGCAGCCAGCGCAGCACCAGCATTACCACTGTGCGCTGCAGCAGTAGCAGCGGCAGCATGCTGGCCACCCAGGTACCTACAAATATGCGCGAGTACGCCTCGGAGCTTTTGCTAAAAAACAGCCACGCCAGCAGCATGCCCACGGTAATCAGCCACGCCAGCACTACCCTGCCGTACATGGCCTGCCAAGACCCGCCCCTAAACGACTGGTACACCAGCGACGAGCACAGCATTGCCAGCAAGCTGGTGGCCACGATCAGGCTGTCGTAACCCAGCGGCAAGGTGGCAGACCAGCCGCCAAAACGCAGCCAGGCTGCCAGTTCGGCAGCCTGCCATACGGTAAGGGCATCCAGCACCAGGATGATGTTGCTGACAATCGCAGAGCCTTGTTTTAGCCGGCCGGACTTCATGTGTGTACTTCCTGCAGTAGTGGCTGTGCCGCGCATTTGGCGCGGCACAATATTCGATAGATGGCTTGGGTTTTACCTGCGCCATTGTTTCATCGATATTTTACAGCAATCGTACAACTTTCATGAATGCCAAGCGGGTTTTTTTATAACGTATCTTATAGGACCATGACTGTAACCATGCCACTACACGACCTAAATGTCTGTTTTAAAAGGATAAAACAAAAAACAGCGGCCATGACAGCAGCTGTTTTTTAATATTTACTTAATAATTAGAAGGCAATTACACCAGCATTTGTATCAACAGCGTGTGTTTGCTGCACCACAGCATACGGTGCGGGCTGCGGTAGCGGCCTGCTAGCTAAACCGTAGGCAGCTGGCGGGCTGTTTGTTCGCCTGCGCGGCGCACAGGGGCAGACGGCTACAGGCTGGCCGTGCCCGGCAGCCGGCTGTGGCCGGGATAGCCCAGGCTGCGTGACGTGGCCGCCGCGCAGGCGGCCAGCGCCTGCGCCAGCGGGCCGTGCCACGCCGGGTCAAACGCGGCGGCCGGGCCTAGCGTGGTCATTACCAGTGCCAGCTGGCCGCTGCTGTCAAACACGGGTGCCGACAGCGCATTAATGCCCGGCAGCGGGTAGCCTACGGCACGCGCCATGCCGTGCTGGCGCACTTCGGCCAGCATGGCGGGCAGGTCTGGCTGCTGGCCGGGTGGCTTGTGTGCCAGCTCACTTTCTATTACTGCACGCGTCAGCTCGGCCGGCAGCCAGGCGGCAAACACACGGCCGGTGGCCGAATCCAGCACCGACATCACGCTGCCGGTACGCATATTGATGTGCACAATGCGGTTGCATTCCACAATACGCACCACGGTCGGGCCGTGGTTGCCCCACACCGCCAGCGCCACGTTCTGGTTGATGTCCAGCGCCAGCCGGGTGGCGGCGTCGCTGGCTATTTTTACGGCGTCCAGTTCGTGCAGCGCAGTCAGGCCCATTTGCAGCGCAAAGCTGCCCAGCCGGTACTGGCCGGTGACGGCGTCTTGTTCCACCAGGCCCAGCTTGCCAAAGCTCACCAGGTAGGGGTGCGCCTTGGCCGGTGGCATGCCGGCATCGCGGGCCAGGTCTTTCAGCATCATCGGTGCGCCGGCGCGCACCAGCGCCTGCAGCAGGCTGCCGCCCACCTCGATGGATTGAATGCCACGGCGGGCGTCTTTTTCTGCGTCCATAACGATATAAGCAAGATAAGGTTGGCCGCAGTGTAGCATTGCTGCCGCGGCTTTATAGTTTGTTAATATCAAACTTGTTGAGCAATATCTAACAATGCAGTATGGTTCCGCCCATGCAGCCATTGCTGCCCCGCACCCGGAGACACCCCCATGCTGATCCAGAAAATCCACCACGTGGCCTACCGCTGCAAAGACGCCAAAGAAACCGTGGAGTGGTATGTAAAGCACCTCGACATGAAGTTCGTGCTGGCCATTGCCGAGAACGAAGTGCCGTCCACCAAGCAGCCGGACCCGTACATGCACGTGTTCCTAGACGCCGGCCAGGGCAATATCCTGGCCTTCTTCGAGCTGCCCAACAGCCCGGAAATGGGCCGCGACCCGAATACCCCGGCCTGGGTGCAGCACCTGGCGCTGGAGGTAGCCGACATGGACACCTTGCTGGCTACCAAGGCGCGGCTGGAGGCGGCCGGCATCAAGGTAATCGGCCCCACCAATCACACCATTTTCCAGAGCATCTACTTCTTCGACCCCAACGGCCACCGCCTGGAGCTGGCCTGCAACAGCGGCACCCCGCGCATGCTGCAAATGCTGGACGAGGTAAAGTGGGACATGCTCAACGAATGGGCCGCCACCCATCAGGCACCGCAACACGCACGCTGGATGCACGACGGCAGCTACCAGGAAGACTGAGCGCCACCGTGGCACGCCGGGGGCCAAGCGCCCCTGTTACGTTAACGTAAGTCGTCGTACACTACATAAAAACCATACAGTTGGAATAACCCGACGCCTGAGGAGAACCCGTCCATGCACGCTGCCGATACCCCGATCTGGCAACCCGAACCGCAACGCGCCGCCGCCACCCATCTGGCGGCATTCGGCAAACTGATGTCCACGCTGGATAACACCCGCTACGACGATTACCACAGCTTGTGGCAGGCCAGCGTCACGCAGCCGGCGCGCTTCTGGAGCAAGGTTTGGGACTACAGCGGCGTGGTGGGCGACAAGGGCGAGCGTCTGTTGCAGCACGATGGCCACATGCGCGACGCCCGCTTCTTCCCCGACGCCCGGCTGAACTATGCCGAAAACCTGCTGCGCCGCCGTGACGACGCGCTGGCGGTGTGCTTCTGGGGCGAAGACAAGGTGAAGCGCGAACTAAGCTGGTGGGAGCTAAGCGACCTGGTATCGCGGCTGCAGCAGGCCATGAAAGAGCACGGCGTTCAGTGCGGCGATCGCATTGCCGGCTACATGCCCAATATGCCGGAAACGCTGGCCGCCATGCTGGCCGCTACCAGCCTGGGCGCAGTGTGGACCAGCTGCTCGCCAGACTTCGGCACCGACGGCGCAGTAGACCGCTTTGGCCAGACCGCACCGCGCATGCTGTTCTGCCCCGACGGCTACTGGTACAACGGCAAGCCGGTGCAGATTCTGAACAAGATCCGCGTCATTGCCGAACAGCTGCCGTCGGTAGAAAAAGTGGTGGTGGTGCCCTATCTGGGCGAAGCCGACGCCTTTGCGGCCAACGTACCGCGCGCCGTGACGCTGGACGCCCTGCTGCAAGGCTTTGTGGCGCGCCAGCTGCAGTTTGTGCGCGTGCCGTTCAACCACCCGCTGTTCATCCTGTATTCCAGCGGTACTACCGGCAAACCCAAGTGCATCGTGCACGGCCACGGCGGCACCCTGCTGCAGCACCTGAAAGAGCACCAGCTGCACGCCGACATCCACAGCGGTGACCGCCTGTTCTACTTCACTACCTGCGGCTGGATGATGTGGAACTGGCTGGTAAGCGGCCTGGGCAGCGGCGCCACGCTCATGCTGTACGACGGCTCGCCGTTTGCCGGTGGCGGCCACATTTTGTGGGAGTACGCACAGGCGTACCGTTGCACCCACTTTGGCACCTCGGCCAAGTACATCGACGGCCTGAAGAAGATCGACCTGCAACCGGGCAAGCAGTACGACCTCACCTGCCTGCGGGCGGTGTTTTCTACCGGCTCGCCACTGGTGGCAGAAAGCTTCGACTGGGCGTATCAGGCCATCAAGGCCGACATGAACCTGGCGTCCATTTCTGGCGGTACCGATATTGTGTCGTGCTTTGCGCTGGGCTGCGCCACGCTGCCGGTATACCGTGGCGAGTTGCAATGCCGCGGCCTGGGCATGGCGGTGGAAATCCGCAACGATCAGGGCAAGCCGGTAGTGGGCGAAAAAGGCGAGCTGGTCTGCACCCAGCCGTTTCCGTCGATGCCGGTGGGCTTCTGGGGCGACGACAGTGGCGAGAAATACCGCAAGGCTTACTTCGACCGCTTCGACAACGTGTGGTGTCACGGCGACTACGCCGAGCTCACCGCGCACGGCGGCATGGTGATCTACGGCCGCTCCGACGCGGTGCTGAACCCCGGCGGCGTACGCATCGGCACCGCCGAAATCTACCGCCAGGTGGAAACCTTCCCGCAGGTGCTGGAAAGCATTGTGGTGGGCCAACGCTGGCAAGACGACGAGCGCGTGGTGCTGTTTGTGAAACTGCGCAACGGCCAGGCGCTGGACGCCGAGCTGGTGGCCACCATCAAAAACCAGATCAAGCAGGGTGCCAGCCCGCGCCACGTGCCGGCCAAGATCATTGCCGTGGCCGACATCCCCAAAACCATCAGCGGCAAGATTGTGGAGCTGGCGGTGAAAAACGTGATCCACGGCGAACCGGTGAACAACATGACCGCGCTGGCCAACCCGGAAGCCTTGCAGCTGTTTGCCAATCTGCCCGAGCTGCAAAGCTAGCAGGCTGCGGCCAGCGTTAAGGTTGGCCGCAAACGTCAAAAGCCAGGGCCGGCGCATGCGCCGGCCCTGGCTTTTGGCTGCTGGCTGCCCGCAGGCTTGCGGTAGCCAGCCCATCACTGCATGATTTACGCATAAAGTGTTACTATCGCAGCAAATCGATAAAACGGAGTGCATCATGATTCTGGTAACCGGCGGTGCTGGCTATATCGGCTCTCATACCTGCCTGCAATTGCTGCAGGCCGGCCACGATCTGGTGGTGCTGGACAACCTCAGCAACAGCCAGCCCGAAGCCTTGCAACGGGTACAGCAACTGACTGGCCGCCAGCTGCAGCTGGTGGAAGGCGACATCCGCGACGAAACCATGCTGGACGCGGTGTTCCGCTACCCGATCAAGGCGGTCATTCACTTTGCCGGCCTGAAGGCGGTGGGCGAGTCGGTAGCCGAGCCGCTGCGCTACTACGACAACAACGTCGCCGGCACGCTGTCGCTGCTGAAGGCCATGAAAAAGCACGGCTGCCAGCAACTGGTGTTCAGCTCCTCCGCAACCGTCTACGGCGACCCGGCGTCAGTGCCCATCCGCGAGCACTTTCCGCTGTCGGCCACCAACCCCTACGGCCGCAGCAAGCTGATGATCGAAGACATGCTGCGCGACCTGGCCCACGCCGAACCGGACTGGCGCATTGCCATCCTGCGCTACTTCAACCCGGTGGGTGCACACGAAAGCGGCCAGATCGGCGAAGACCCGAACGGCATTCCCAATAACCTGATGCCGTTCATCAGCCAGGTAGCCGTAGGCAAACGCGCGCAGCTGAGCGTGTTCGGTGACGATTACCCCACCCACGACGGTACTGGCGTACGCGACTACATCCACGTGGTAGACCTGGCTCGTGGCCACCTGTGCGCCCTTGCCAAGCTGCAGCAGCAGCCCGGCCTGCTCACCGTCAACCTGGGTACCGGCCAGGGCTACTCGGTACTGGACATGGTGAAAGCTTTTGAGCAGGCCAGCGGCCGCGCCATCCCCTACACCATTACTCCGCGCCGCCCCGGCGATGTGGCAGCCTGCTACGCCGACCCGGCCCAAGCCGAACAGCTGCTGGGCTGGCGTGCCGAAAAAACGCTGGCCGACATGTGTGCCGATAGCTGGCGCTGGCAAAGCCAGAACCCCAACGGCTACCGCAAGTAAGGTTGGCCGCAGCAAAACCAACAGGGCCGGCGCATGCGCCGGCCCTGTTCTTTTACGTCATGGCTGCTTAGCTGGCCGCTGCCGGCTCGCGTTGCAGCAGGTAGTACACCTCGTGCTTGTCACGTGGGCGGCTGCCGTGCCAGCGCAACTGCCAGCCGGGCAAGACCGGCACTGCATCGCGCTCGCCTACCAGCAGTTGCAGGTTGCAAGGTATGGCCTCTTCCGGCGCTACCGCTTTCAAGTGCAAACCGCTGTAATACGGCCAGCTTACCCGGGCAATCATGTGGCGGGCGTCTACGGCCACGCACTGGTCACCCGCCGGCATGGCTTTCACCATCGCCTGCACTACCGGCTGATAGCTCTTGGCAGCATCCAGAAACGGCAACCACAAGGTCAGCAGCAGGCCCCACAGCAGCGTCAAACCTGCCGCCCAGTTGGTAATGGCCTGACGGCCACGCAAGTGACGCCGCGTTACCGCCCATACCCACAGGCCACTGGCCAGCAGCGCCAGCGACAGGGTAAGCCACGAAAACTGCGGCTCGTAATAAGGGCTGAAATACTCTACCCGTGCGGCCAGGCGCGCCGGCCAGCCAAAGTTCATGGCCACCCAGCCCAGCCATACCAGCAGGGCAAAGAAGCCAAATGCCATCAGGCCAAACCAGTTAAGAAAGGCCGCCGCGCCGCGGCGCAGGCTATCCAGCTCTACAGCCCCCAGCACGGCCAATGGCAACAGCAGCGGCATGGCGTCTTCGGTATGGGTATTGCTGGAAAAGGTCAGCAACAGCAGCAGCACGGCAAAACTCAGCAGGGGCAGCTGCAGCATGGGCAGCTCGTAGCGGCGGTTTTTCCACAGCGCCCATGCGGCCAACGGCCAGGCCGGCCAGGCGTACCACAGCACCAGCTTGGGGTAGTAACCCAGCTCATGGAACAGGCCGACATTGCCAAAACCGCGCAACGGCCCCAGCGCGTAGGCCTGCCACCACTGTGCAAACACCAGCGGGTAATTTTTATGCAGTGCCCACGGCCACACCAGCAGTAGCGGCGCGGCAAACAGTAGCGCCATCAACAGGGTGATGGCGTAGCGCTTGTTGCGCCAGCTGGCAAAAGCCGGCAGCAGCAGCGCCACGCTCCATACCAGCAGTAGTTGCACCAGGTTGGTGGACAAAAACACTACCACGCTGGCAGCCCCCAGCAAGGCACCAGCCAGTGCCGGCGCGCGCAGGCTGAGCACCATGGCGTACAAGGCGGCGGCAAAACCGGCAAAGCCGGCGACCACGGCATTCATTTCGTGCCCGGTAACAATCAGGCCCAGGCAGCCAATCAGGATCATCACCACGCTGCGGCCGTGCCTGCGGCCAACCAGCTCGCGGCCAATACCACCGGCAAAGGCGAGCGCCAACGCCATGAACAACGGCGTGGCCAGGCGGGCCGCGTCGTGCACCGGTAGCAACCACGGCGACAACAATTGCGCCAGGCCGGCGGCTACCCAGTAATACAGCGGCGCGCTTTCCAGGTAGGGTTGGCCGTCTACGGTGGGTAACAGCCAGTGGCCGCCGCTGATGAAACCCTGAACCACAGCCGTGATGTAAGGCTCGTCGGGTTTCCACGGGGTATGGCCCAGAATGCCGGGCCACAGCCAGACAAAGCACAATAACAGCAGTACCCAGGGTTTTTCGGTAGGACGGGCCGCAACGTGGCCGTGCGCGGAATAAGTCAGCATGCGCGGGAAGAACAAAGAGAGGACAAGGCCCCATTGTAGTGACAAACAGGCGCCGCACCTAGCCACAAACGGCAAGCCGCCGCCGGGCTATGGCCACGGCGGCGGCGCAAGACAGCATCAGGGCGTTGCTGGCAACGCTTAACCCAGTTGGCCGCGCAGGCGCAGGCCAAGGCGGGCGATGGCGATCTTGAGGTCGATACGGCGTTTTTGCAGCGAATTGCGCAGCTTGTTGCGGCGGCGCTGGCGCTTGTGCTCTGGCGCGGCTTGCAGCCGCTTCAGCTCGTCCTCGCGCCAGTCGTGGCTGGCGCAGGCCGCCGCCAGTGCCTCAACCGGCTGGCCGGCTGGCTGCGCGTCGAAGAAAGCGGCCAGGTATAGCGGCGCTTCGTAGCTGTAATTCCAGTAGTGATGCAGCGCCGCGTCCAGCGCCACCATCTCGTAGCGGCTGCACGCCACCAGCGACAGGGCAAACTGCTCTACCCAGTTACGCGGTACCACGCGGGTAAACAGGTAGTCGCTGGTACGAATCACGTCGTCAAAAAACGCAGTACTGCCGGCTGGCAGGCCGATGGCACCCGCGTTCCACATCAGCAAGCGCGAGGTATCGGCAATACCCAACGCTTGCAGCTGCGGCTGCTTGTGCTGCACAAAACGATAGTAGTCGGCAAAGAACTGTTCGGAGAACGCGCCTTCCGGCACGTGCATGCAGCATACCGGCGCGCCGCCCCCCTCCCCGCGCAAGCGGGCAAACAGGGTGTCGGGCAGATGCAGCCAGCGGGTGTCGCAATCCACGTACAGCAACGCGCCGTCCAGCTCCTGGCTGGCACGACGCAGTACGTTCAGTTTGATGCGGTGCACGTAGTCGAACGGGCCACGGAAAGCCGCCAGTTCGTGCCGTTGCAACACGATGGCGCGAATCAGCGGGTGGGCCGGCACTTCGGCCGCGTCGTCGGTGTACACCACGATACGCACATCCTGGCGCTGTTGCTGCAACAACAGGTGCAGCAAGGTCAGGACGGAAAAACGGGTCTGGTCGTGGTATTTGCGGCTGCCGTGCGACAGGTAAACAATATGGAGCGGCTTCATGTGGCGGGGGCGTTAACGTAATCCGCACAGTGTAGACGATAACCCTGTCTGGTGGCGCTGCGCTTTATGACGGGTAAGCAGCCCGTCGGCATGGGCGTCGCGCCACAGCGACAATACCCGGCATCGGTCAGCGTGCCAGGTGCCAAAAACAAAAAAGGCAGCCACTGGCTTAATGCCAGTCAGTTAACGCTGACTGGCATTTTTCGTTGGATATTTGTGTGCCCTGTTCTTCACCACTCGCGGGCAATGTCGGTCTGGTCTGCGGGGTGGTAGGACAAACAGACTCG